>CAKZKU010000197.1 GCA_937124545.1 uncultured Microbacteriaceae bacterium
AGGCGCTAAGCCAGGCAAGCGGACCATCGCCTCAAGGTTCCCGCGAACATCCACGGTGCCAGAAGCCAGCACATGTTGGGTCACCCCTGCAGCCGAGCGGATAGACAAAAGGTAGGTGGACGTGTGCGCAACGCGATCGGACCCGTAATACACCGGCGAGCCCTCAGCACTTCTGCCCACCGGCCCGGCCACGTGCAAGTAGATGCCGGGGGTTCCGGCAACACTCACACCCTCACTCGCGCTGAGGGTGTAACCAAAGACGACGACCGCGCCAGCATTGGATGCCGTCGTGTCATTCTCGGGTAGACCCACAGCGAGCCCATTGCCGTCAGCGGAGAGTGCGACAGCCGCTCCTGCTCGATCTCCCGCAGCGCCAGAGGGGCTTGGACCACTGGTCGACCACACCGTGCCGTCCCAGGCATAAAGATTTGCCGAGCCAGCGTCACTGTTATTGCCCGGTGAGCCCACGAGGACGCTATTTCCATTGGCGCCGAGGCTAACGGAGGTGCCGCTGTCATCGCCCGCGGCACCGTCAATGTCGCTGCCACGCTGGACCCAGTCACTGGTGGCGGAATCCCACGCATAGACCACAGTGTGACCGGCATCGGTGGCGGTGCCGCCGACATCGTTTTTCGGTGCTCCGATAGCCACGACATCGCCGGTGGAATCCAGGGACACGGTGGTGCCCAATCGATCACCGGCAGCTTCCCCGTCGATATCACCACCGCGTTTCACCCACTGGCTTGTTCCGGTGTCGAATTCATAGACCCGGACATGCCCGGACGCGCTGGCATCGTTAGCCGGCCCGTCGTAGTCCCTCGCGCCGGCGGCAATCATGTCTCCGGTGTTGTCGATAGCGACCGAATAGCCAAAACGGTCTTGGTTTCGCTCCCCCGCTAGGTCAATGCTTCCTCGGCGATCCCAGGTGGTGGTGCCGGAGTTCCAGCGGTACACGCGAACTTCTCCACGATCTGTTCCCGCGTCATCGTTAAAGGGCGAGCCCACCACCAGTGTGGTCCCATCACCGCTGAGAGCAACCGCCCACCCGCCGTTGCCATCGCTCACTTCTGCGATGTCTGCGCCGAGCTGGGCCCAGCTACCAACGGAGTATTCGAACACCTGAACCTGGCCCTCTAAACCCGCGCCGTTGTATGGAGCACCCACTGCGACACGGTTTCCGTCGTTGCTCAGCGAGACGGCACTCCCGAAATAGTCGCTTGCCGCTGCTCCCTCGAGGATCGCGCCAAGCCTGACCCAGGAACCCGCGGTGAAACGCAGAATTTGAACGTGACCCGCGTCGGAGCCGCCGTCGTCATTGTCTGGTGCGCCAACAACGACCGTGTCGCCATCTGCGTCAATATCGAGAGCAGTGCCGAAAACATCCCCGGCAGCAGCGCCCAGAATCGTCTCGCCCCTTTGTGCCCAGGTCCCCGCAGCAGATGCGCTGGCGGGCACCAGCAGGAGGGAGAACACAGCGAGCAGGCTGACCGGTGCGAGGGTGCGACGAAAGCGTTGTGCAGGCATGTGATCTCCAGTGATCGGCGGTCTGCGAGAGAGAACCGCCTCCAGGGAGAGCATTCAGAGATTGAATCCCGCGTTGCCGAGAGTGTGCCACGGTTTAGCCCGCAAAGCAATTAATGCTCAGCATTACGTGCCAGCCCACATCTACGAGCACAGCTCTCGGCTATCGTTACCCCCAGGGATAAGGGGTGCCATGGCTAAAGAACGTGTTGTCGATGTTGATCTGCGCTGGGGCGACAGCGATGCGTTCGCCCACGTCAACAACGTGGTGTTTTTTCGGCTGCTCGAGGAGGCCAGAGCCCGAGTGATCCCCACCGAAGGGCCGGGGTCGACCATCCTTTCTGCCGGCCTGGTGGTGGCCGAACAGCAACTGAAATACACGGCACCCCTGCACTACCGGCCAGAACCCATTCAGGTGGGAATGAGGGTTGACCACATCGGTGGATCATCCTTCAGGCTTGCCTGCCGGGTCTTCGATTCCACTAGCGGGGATGTCTTCGCTGAGGGCTTTGTCTCCCTTGTTGCCTATGACTTTGGGCTGGGGTCTCCGAGAAAACTGAGCGACGACGAGCGCTCTTGGCTCACGGCCTGATCCCCCACCATGAGGCGCCTCGTCCACCTCATACACCCCCGAACTAACTGAGGTGATTCTGGGGAAAACGTCTTTACCTAGTCTGCTTAGCTAGGATACGATTTGAGCATGACCACCATTGTGAACATGCACGAAGCCAAAACACATCTCTCGCAGCTCGTTGCGCAAGCCGAAAACGGCCAGGACATTGTCCTTGCACGCTCCGGCAAGCCCGTGGTGCGGATCGTGAGATACGCCACCACGGAGCCCGTGCAGCGCTTTGGTGCAATGGCGGGACAACTTTCTGGGCTGAGCGCCGAGGAGTGGGCTGAATCAGACCGTGACCTCGCACAACTCTGGCAAGCGTGAGACCCCGTCGAGGTGTCTTACTGGATACCCATGTCCTGCTGTGGTGCCTCGAAGGATCGTCAGAGGTGAGCTCTCGGCTCATTGATGTGGTGAATTCCGAGACCCCTTTGCACTTTTCCTCGTTATCGATTGCCGAAGCGGCTCTCAAAGCATCGAGAGGCAAGCTCGTCAGTCCCCCCGATTTATCGGGGAGACTGCGAGAGCTGGGGTTCCAGGAGCTCTCGCTCACGGCGGCCCACGCCGCTGAAATCAGTCGCTTCCCACAACTTGAGAAACACGACCCCTTCGACCGGTTGCTACTCGCCCAGGCTGTGGTGGAATCGATCTGGTTCGAGACAGCCGATGAAACACTGCTGGCTCTCGGGCTAGACGCCGTGAGAGACGCCAGGGCCTAGTCGGTCACGGGCCAACCTCCAACAGGTCTTTGGCCGCGCTAAAGCCCTAGCGCAATAGGTGCTGCCAAGACAATCAGCGTGGTGGTACCGAGGAGCGCCAGGATGCAGAGGATTCTTGCTGCCCACGCCAATTTTGGCACCTTTGTGCCCTCTTCTCGCGCCACCCGGAAAAGTCGGTTCGACAACGCCAGCCCAATAATGGCAAGCGCCACCGCCAAAATAGGGATTCCTACCGAAACCAGGGCAAAAATAGCGACGGCAAGGGTGAGGACCGGACCGGGAGGCTGAGGCATGGGGGCTACCGCTCTGTGTGTGGGTCGAGGGGCTCCAGTTTAAGCGCCTGGGTGGGCATACATTTCCCACCGCTCCACCGGCATCTCGACGAGCGGTGGCAATTCTGCCTTCAATTTCTTTATTGCATCCCACTCAAAGTGGTCCTGCCAAGCCTCCCTGGATTCCCACTCTTCGATCAAGACCAGCCCGCCCTCCGGGCGCTCGAAGAGGTCATAGCGAAGGAGGCCCTCGCCCTGGCGGATGATCGGAAGAAGCTCATCAAACAGCGCGAGAACGCTCTCGCGGCAATCCTTCAGCGGGGTTATCGGAACAACGACCGTGCAGATTCTCGACATAGAGGGAGTCTAAACATCCCGTCGGCGCCTGGCGCTCTCAGCCCACAGAAGACAGCGTGACGATGTCAAAGCCACCGTCGCTCGCGGTCATCTCCACACGGACACCGTCGTACTCGATCGCGTCCCCCGGAAAGGACATGGCATCGAGTTCGCGCTGGTCCCGCCACATGGGCTCGTGAAGCATCTGGGTGATATCCCTTGGGCTCAACAACACTTGACTCCCCTGTGCGGCCGATTTGGTGCCATCCACCGTATAAACAAGGACACCGTCTTTGTCATTCGGGGAAGGACGGTCGAGAAGGGGGTCAAAGCGTCGGGACTCGACGACGAGGGCTTTACGCTCCGAAAGTCTCACCACCACAGCTTCGAGATTTCCCTCCACAGCGTTGATGTGCTGAATTCGGTAGGAGCCGGTGGTCAAAGACTCCCCATCAAGGCAGACGATTTGGTCATCCTCTAACCAGCCAGGAAGCCACCGCAGCCAGGCACTCAACGTCCGACTGGCTCCCCCCTGGTTGGCCATGATGTCGTAGCCGTTCATCGGGTTTCTCACCCACATTCGGTCCTCGGTTTGGTCGTCTTCGTTCGCGAGGTGTTGAATGCCGATCATGTGCCCGACCTCGTGGACGTAGTAGACACCGGGTGGCTCATCATCGCCGTTATTAAGAAACCAATCCCCCGCTACCGCAATATCGAAAATGTCACCCTCGTTTGTCCGGAGAAAACCGTTGTAATCGATATTGAACTCATGCAACCCATTCGCGAACACCTGCGGTCCGGTGGGAATGCCAAAGAAGACAACGTCCATGTCCGAATAATCAAACGAAGCATCTGACGCGGCGACCGCCGCGTCATAAAACACCTGTTTCTTGGGTGCTTCACCGCGTTGAGCTTCGTCTTCGGGCTCCGTGACGAACCCTCGATAGGACTCGGGAATAGTGAACCAGTCGCTCGAGGGATGGATCACCACATCCAGAGTGTTTTCCGAAGCCATGGCGTAGAAGTCCTGAAACAGTTGGGCCTGTTCGAGATAGTACGACTGCTCAGCGCTGGTCCCTCGTAGGTCTTCCCAATCAATGAACACCATGGCCACGTTGAGCTCGCCCGTAAATGGCAGGGCTGTGGGGTTGAACGGGAAGGCTGTCGCATTGCCCTTAAACACCTCCCCGGGAGAGACCCGCTCGTGTCGCCACTCGCTAAGTTCCTCAATTTTGCAGAATTCCGGGTCCAACCACTCGGTGGTCAGTTCGATGTTCGGGGTATTGGATTCCTGCTCCGAGGGCAGCGCTGCAGCAGAGTCCTGATCGACTGCCTGCTGGCCCGTGCTTGGTGAGGGTGTACCGGCCTCGGCACATCCAGCCACCAGGAGCATGGAACCCAACACAACCACCGCTCGAAGTTTCATGGCTTGAGTCAACCAGAACCACTCACCGCGTCAAGAGCGCCCGCCCATGTGCAGGCAGGTCTGTGTTTCTGTGGACCTGACGGGAATTGAACCCGTGACCTCCTCATTGCGAACGAGGCGCGCTACCAACTGCGCCACAGGCCCGAAGCCAGAAGAATACCACCGGTGACGGAGCACGCGATGGTCGAGTCTGAGCCCGGAGGGCTCTAAACAGCGCGACGGCGCTGAAGAACCTCATCGAGGTTAAGCGTGCGGCTCTCGCCGGGATCAACCTGACCCATTGCGGCAAATTCTGACACCACCGCAAGGTTCTCATCCGCGAAATCCTCGGGTCGATTAGCCAGTGCTGCTTTACGAGCTTCGCGAACCAATTCATCGCGGGTGGGAAGCGCTGGGCTCTCCGCAGTGTTTCTGTGCGTCAGCGGCGCTGGGACATCGGGAACAACGTTCCTCACCACAGGACGCGCCACCGTTTGAGGCCTGGCTTGAGCAGGCGCCGCTGCACGAGCATCCGCGGATACCCGGTTTAGTCGGCCCAAAACAGCCAACGAGATCGTGACCGCCGTGCTGGAGGCCCAAATGACTTCTAGCGGCCAGCCTGCCAAGAAGGCGATGCTGGCTGCGGTGATGCCGATCAGCAAGACCATCGCGAAGACTTGCTTAGTGCGACGCCGACGTTCGGCCAGCGACAGTGCGGGCGAGGACATTGTGCGGAGCTTGCGCTGCGCCTCACGCTCTTTCTTGGCAATCGAGCGGGCTTTCAGCTCTGCTTTGATCTCCTCGGATGCTTCGCTGGTGTTGGCGAGCATGCGGAGGGTTTGGCCTAAACGGGTGGCATTGCGCTCGGTGGCGTAATACTCGTTGCGCTTGAGCCAGAGCGGAACAAGGTAGACGAGCCAGAGGATGGCAGCGACCACCAATAAGAACGTTGTTCCTGAACTTCCCACGGAAATAGGGTACGAGGGTTCCCCTCGAAAGCCGTGATTGGCGCGCGCTGGGGTAACAGGTTGCTAGGTAAGAGGGTTCCTGGCTTTCACCCAGTCGAGGTCAGGAATTGCAGCTGCATCTTGGCGCGCACGACCCTCTTCAAAACGCGCGAGCACCCCGCCGCGAACCTCTTCGGACACCAGGGCGAAACAGAAATGGTCCGCCCAGCGGCCGTTGATGTGGATATAGCGACGGCGAAGGCCCTCGTATCGGAACCCCAACTTGGCGACAATCCGCAGCGAGGCGGTGTTCTCCGGTTTGATGCAGATCTCCATTCGGTGCAACCCTCGTTCAAAGAACAAGAAATCTGTCACCATCGCAACCGCGCGCGTGGTGATCCCTTTGCCCGCAGCAGATTCCACCACCCAGTAGCCGAGCGTCGCGGACGAGAGCGAACCATAGACAATTTGGGACACGTTGAGTTGCCCAACGATCTCTCCGTCGTGAACCATCACGAAAGGGAGGCCACTGCCGTCTTTAGCCTGCTTGAGCAGCCCCCGAATACTGGATTTGGTGTCGTTCGGCGTGAGGCGAAGCACCGGTGTGGTGGCTTCCCACGGCTCTAACCACGCGCGATCGCGCGACAGTGCCGTTTCCAGGGCTTTGGTGTCGCGCAAGCGCACACCCCGAAGGGTGACCAGGGGGTGCTTGAGGGTGGGAAGCGACATCGCCTAAAAGGGGGTGCCTACGCTGTGGCGACGAAGTCTTTCAACCACGCCATCATCTCTGGACCCAAATCGTCTCTTGTTGCTGCCACCTGAACAATGGCTTTGAGGTAGTCAAGGCGATCGCCGGTGTCGTAGCGACGACCGGTGAACACCACACCCGCGACCCCGCCGCCGAGCCCTGAGCCGGCCATGCTGTTGAGAGCGTCGGTCAACTGGATTTCTCCGCCGGACCCTGCCGGGGTGTCCTCCAGTACGGAAAAGACCTCGGGCTGGAGAACATACCGACCAATGACCGCGAGGTTTGAGGGGGCATCCTCGGGGCGAGGTTTCTCCACCAAGCCCGTAACCCGCACAACGTCGCTCTCCTCCGTGGCCTCTACCGTGGCAATCCCGTACAGGTGGGTCTGACTGGGCTCAACCTCCATCAGGGCGACAACGTTAGCTGCGTGAGAATCATGCACCGCAATCATCCGCTCAAGCAGCACATCCCGCTCATCGATGAGGTCATCGCCCAGAAGAACAGCGAAAGGCTCCTGCCCGACATGCATGTGCGCGCGTAACACAGCGTGACCCAGCCCTAAAGGATCACGCTGGCGCACGTAGTGCATGGTCGCCAGGTTCGTGGAGCGCACCACTTCCTCCAGGCGCCGTTGGTCACCCTTCCGCGTCAACACGGCTTCGAGCTCGGTGGCGCGGTCAAAGTGGTTTTCCAGCGCATTCTTGTTGCGCCCGGTGACCATCAAGACATCGTGCAAACCGGCGTTGACCGCCTCTTCGACGACATACTGAATGGCCGGTTTGTCTACGACCGGCAACATCTCTTTCGGCATCGCTTTGGTGGCGGGCAAGAACCGTGTTCCAAGGCCTGCCGCCGGGATGACCGCTTTCGAAATGGGCATCCCCCCATCGTAGCTGGCGCCCTACACTGGAGGCATGTCGGAGGGCGCCCAACCCAGCAAACGCGCGTTACGCGCGGAACTGCGCGAGCGGCGACGGATCATGACCTCCTCGGAGCAAGAATCCACCGCAGCAGGGCTTCGCGACAAATTGATCGAGGTCACCACAGCTCATCACGCCAGCCGGGTGGCCTGTTATCTCTCGACCGGGGAAGAGCCCCCCACGCGGGAATACCTCGAATGGGCCCACGACCAGGGCATCAGCGTTATCTTGCCGCTCTCTCGCGAAGATGGCCTGATGGATTGGGTCGCCTACACCCCAGGCGTTGAAGGGGTCGATGTGACCGGCATGCCCGTGCCGGTGGGTGAGTTACTGGGACCCATTGCCCTGGCCGAAGTCGACGTGATTTTTGTTCCCGCCGCGGGTGTCGGCGCCGATGGCATGAGACTTGGCTGGGGTCGCGGCTATTACGACAGGGCGCTTGGATCGCTCAACAACGAAGCCCCCGTCTATGCGGTGGTCTACGACAATGAAATCCTCGACGAGGTTCCGTCAGAAAACCACGACCAACCTGTGGATGCTGCGCTCACCCCCACGCGTACTATGACGTTTGACACCGCTTCTTCCTAAAGGACCCCATGCCCACCTATTCGTACCGTTGCACGTCCTGCGATAACGCTTTTGATATCCAGCAGGCGTTCACTGAGGATTCCCTCACCACCTGCCCCGAGTGCGGCAAAGCGTTGCGGAAAGTCTTCAGCGCTATCGGGGTGACCTTCCAGGGCTCCGGTTTTTACCGGACGGATTCCCGCGCGGAGTCGAAGAAAAAATCGACTGATGCCGCCAGCTCTCCGAAGAAAGACTCGGGCGCCAGTACCCCTGCTGCCACACCGGCGAAGAAAGAGTCCTCGTCGACAAGCAGCACCACCAGTACCAGCAGCTAGTAGTGCGGCGGTTTATCCGCTTTTAGCCGCTCGTCGTTCTCGCCCGGTGTCTCCTCAGTGTCACCGGCTGGTTCCTCACCCTGACCGGCCACCGGTTCTGTTCGGACTCGACGCGACCCAATCTTTCGCCTCTGGGGTCCTTCATTCGTCATCTGTGGCAATTCCCACCAGGGTGGCGATGCGCGCAGCCACCTCATCGGGGGCGCTGAACAATTCCAGTGCGTGGGTTTTCACATGGTGCCAACCCGAAGCAGCAAGGGCGGCTGGTCTCATGCGCAACGCTTCGCGAACCGAGGTGTTCATTAAGGACACATCCGTGTCCACGGCGATGCAGTAGCCGCCATAACGGGCAGCGAGCGGAATCTCACCGCGGTAGTTGAGCTCCACCGTCATACCCAACACCTCTAGGCGTTTGGCCAAATCCACCAGCAGCGGGTCGTGATCATCGTCACGCTCGGGGAGACGCGGTGCTGACACGAGGGCCAACACCTCACCCAGCGCTCGGGTGTTCGCACTCAGGCGGGCGTCCCGCAGGTCGTCCTGGTGAACGCTCGTGACCACCCGCAGGTGCCGCCTAGCGCTCGTGAAGGCAGCCGCGAGTAGTCGGTCACCGCCCTGCTCGGATAGTGGGCCCAAGTCGCTGATCACGCGGCCGTGGGGTGTTCTGCCATACCCCAGGGAGAAAATGACGCGATCTCTGGTCAATCCGCCGGCATCCTCCAGTGTGGAAACGACGAAAGATTCGCGCGTCTTCTGGAAAAACGCATGGCTTTCTGGCTTTTGCGCGCTCGCCGCAGCGACGGCGTCGCGCACCGCCTGCGCGTGAAGAGAGCTGGGGGTGAGCACCATGAGCGACTCGTTGCTCCTGGCCATGGCGTGATCCATGACGTGTTGCACCACGGTCTGAACCTCAGCCGCCACAGCCTCGACCAACCCGGTTCGCGAATCGGGCATCCCGTGGCCATCCTCCACCCAGTCAATGGCGACCGAGGGGTGGCCGAGGAAACTCCCGGCCCAGGGAACGAAGGACAGTGTGTCTCCATAGAAAGCGTCGTTGATGATGCCCGCCAGGTCATCACCGCTGCTGCGATGGCTGGTGGTCAGCCGGAAAGTGGGCATCACCTCTCTGGTGCGCGACAAGAGTGACTCTTGATGCCACGCATCAGATTCTCTGGCGGTGCGCTCAGGGCTTCGCAAGGCGAGTGTGAAGGGCTGCGGGGTGTGGGTGACCGGGTCTCCCACCACGACAAGCTGGGGTGCTCGTCTCAGAGCACCCACGGTCTCTGCGACGCTGACGCTTCCCGCATCGAGCACAAAGACCGCGTCGAATCGGACAGTCTCTGGCAGGTGATGAACGTTATACGGGGTGGAAATCCACACGGGAGACAGGGCCTTGACGAGGTGGGGTGCCTGCTCGCTCAGTTCCCTGGCGGTCGGCTCGGGGCTTTTTAGCAGCGTTTTCAGGGCAGTGGCCTCTTCGGGCCAATCCATCAACCCCAGCTTCCACCGCTCCGCCAGCTGCCACGCAAGACTTTGGGCTCGCCCACCGTAATGGGCTTCATCGACGAGTCGGAAGTCAGCCTCGAGTCGCTCCAATACGGCTTTATCTGAACCCAGCAGCGCTTCTTCGCGCTGCAGGATGTGCTCCAAAGCACCCCGCCACCAGGCGAGCTCGAGCTCCGCTGCCACGTCATCGGCTTCTACGTGACGGGTAGCCAAGTCTTCGACGAGCGGACCTAAGTGCCACCCCGCCAACTGGTCAGAGACATCCTGGCGCTTTTCCAGGCTGTGCAAAATATCGGACTCCGCGGCGAGCTTCTCCACGTAGCTCAGCAGGTCCTGGTTGAGCATGTCGAGCAGGCGGTGCCCGGCTCCGGAGCGCTGGAGTACCCGTTCCAAATCCTGCACATCGGATTCCACTTCCTGCAACAGCACGTGCAGATCCGCGAGACCGGTGGGGACGCTGGGTTGATGGCCGGTATCAACAAAGCGGTTCCACAACTCTCGCTGGGATTCAATCTTCACCAAGGATTCGTGGAGGTCGCCGACGTGAACACCGGGACGCACGTGCTCTTTGGCTAGATTCCTTAGGCGCCGGCGCTGAATCCGAGGCATGTCTTTCGACATTTCTTTGGAACCGGTGGCGGTAATCAACTCCCTCACGGAGCGATCAAACACGCTCGGCTGGAAACGATCCAGAGTGTCGCGAAGATCCACCAGCAGATGAACAAACTGGGATATCTGCGCGAGCGTCAGCGCTGCCGGGAGAGGGGTTTGCTCGAGAACCGGTCCGATTTTTTCGCCGAGGCGCTTGAGCGTGTCTGACGCCAGGCGTTTGGCGCGCTCGTGGGATGCCCGTGCATCCTCGAGATCCCGAAACTCCACCCCATACCAGGGGGTGTCATCGGGCCCATATTTGAACTCGCCCAGGGTGGCAGCTCTCGCCAACATTTCGGCCGCTTGCCCACGTCCCTCGGCAAGCGCGAGCAGCGCTTCTGACTCCAGACGCGCTGTCGTTTGGGGGGAGTTTTCCTGCAACGAGAGCGTGCCCAACGTGTGGAAACAATCCAAAGCGCTGACCCGCAACTCGGGGTCCTTCTGCGACAGTGCCGATCGGTAACGCAGGATCACTTTGCGCAGCCTCTCCCAGGCAGAATCAACATCACCCGTGGAGGGTTTGGTTGCTTTCTCGCTTCGCGAGAGAGCAGCAACTAAATCTTTTCGAGGGTGAGCCACCCGGGCAGCCATTCCCCCCAGTCCTACGTCGGATAGGCGATCGAGTAGTCCCGCGGTGCTCTCACTGAGGGAACTCACCACCAGGACACGTTTGTTATCGGCCACCAGTGCGCCGAGCGCACTGACGACGGTTTGCAGTGATCCGGTGCCGGGACCCGCGGTTACCGCCACCGAGTTGCCGGCGACAATGTTGGCGACAATCGGGTCTTGTTCACCATCGAGCTCAAGGATCGACCGGTCTTGAGTGGCCGATCGGGTATCGGGCGGGGTGATTTCCACCGGGTGTCGAGCATCACGCAGTGTGGCCTGGGCGTTCTGGTTGCCCCCCAGGGCATCAATGATCGGGTGTTGCAGGTTTTTGGCGTCATCGAGCATGGGGGTCTGAATCTCACCGAAGCTCGAAATGATCAGGCGTGCGGACACCGCAACATCACCGCGGTGCGCGGTCAGATCGCGCAACCGATCGAGGGCGGGGTTGGGTTTGAAAGCACCGCCGTCATCGGTGAGCCCGACAAACGCGTCAGAATCTAAGGTGACCTGCAACTGTTCCGCAAACGCGCGGCGAAGGCCCGGGTTCAGGTAAACGCGCGAGCGCTGCAGGGTGAGCTCCACGTCCCCGCTTTTTCGCCGCAAAGACACCTCTCGCAACAACAGTGGCCCACAGTAATCAACGCCCTCGTGCTGCCATTCGACCAGCCCAATTCCCAGGGCTGTGCTGGCGAGACCTCGGGTTGTCATCAGCCGTGCCGTGTGCTCCAGCAAGCGCAGGGCCGCTTTGGTGGCGGGCCTGCGCGCGACATCGTCGCGAATCAGGTTTGCCAGCAGAGTGGGGGAGCCCGCGAGAAAGCGCGCTAGGCCGCCGGGGTGTCCCCGGGAGATGTCGATACGGTTTTCACCGCGGTCTTGGAAGTGAATGAGGGGGCTGGGGCCGCCCAGTTCGGCAATATCGGCCCACCAGCCTTCCCAGGCCTGTGCGGCCTGGTTTACCGGGGTGGTGCCGTCTTCGCCCACGCTGACTTGATGAGCCAGGTCGCTCGACCACCACGGGGTCGTCGGTAGACCTGCGTCTGCACCCGTGGGGGCATCATAATTATCGGCACGCCACACGCCTCAAACTTAGGCGCCGAGAGCCCAGATAGCGCCTATCCCACGCCGTTTTGCCCGCGCCAACAAGGGCTTTCCCAAAAGTACCCCTGGAGGGATTCGAACCCCCAACCGTTTCCTTAGGACGGAACTGCTCTTCCGTTGAGCTACAGAGGCTAGGAATAAAACTCTAGCGAATGAGCCAATGTCACCGCTTGGCTCTACTGTTAACAAGTGAAAATTTTTCTGGCGACATTGGGGTCGCGTGGAGATAACGAACCCTTCCGCGCCCTCGCTCTGGAAGTGTCCTCCGCGGGCCACGAAGTGTTTTTTGCCCACACGCTGGACCTGGCGGCAGATCCGACAGCCCCGTACACGGATGTGGTGTTGCCTGGCCGAATCTCCGAGGTCATTGCGAACCAGGGGGTCTCCCCGCTGAAGGCGTTGCTGAACTACCGTTCGGTCATGAAACCCCTGATGGACGGGATTCTTGACGCAACAACCCAGCACATCATTGACATCAAGCCCGACGTCGTGGTGTACCACCCGAAAGTAGTGACCGCCGCCACAGCGGCACACAGCATCGGAGCGATCGCGCTGCGCGCAGAGATGGTTCCGATGCTGAACCCGACAGCAGAATTTGCTCCTGTCGGTCTGCCCTCCTGGATTCCCTCCTCCTGGAACAAGGCCAGCTACCGCTTGATCCATGCCTCCCTGTCAGCATTCAATGGAAAAGCCAAAAAATTGGCTGATGCGCTGGGTGTGCGCCAAACAGAGCCCGACATCTCGCTCATTCCCGTTAGCCCCACGCTTATCTCGCCCCCCGCGGATTGGCCAGAGGATGTGGTCATCACCGGTGCCTGGCACATCCCTCAGCGCGGACAGTTAGATGAAGAACTCGCGCAGTTCCTCGAGTTTGGCCCCGTTCTCTATGCCGGTTTTGGTTCGATGAAGGATTCCCATGGTGCCCGGCGAGCAGACACCATCGTGCAGGCGGCACGATCTCAGGGCATGCGCGTCCTACTGGTGACGGGGTGGGGTGGCTTAGAACCGAGCGCGTTGCATGAAGCAGCACCGGATGTGTTGATTCGAGAGAGTGTCTCCCACAGCGAGGTCTTGCCCCACTGCGCGGTCGCTATTCACCACGGTGGCTCCGGGACGCTCCACGCCATGGTTCGTGCCGGTGTTCCCAGCGTCATCATGCCCTTCCTCGGCGACCAGCCCTGGTGGGCCGACCACCTCCACCGCCAAGGCCTTGGGCCCGCAGCGATCTCAGCAAAAACAACGGACTACCGAAAAGTTGCCAGCGCCATCGAGACAGCTCGCGAGCTAAGGGATGTCGTGCAGGTTGCTGCCTTGGCGATGGAGAGCGAAGACGGCCTCGCTGAAGCAGTTCGAGTCATCGAAGAAGCCGAGGCCGGGGTTCACCCCTTCCGCGCGCTCTGACTAAGCAGCCTGCGCGAGATAGCCTTCCCACCGCGGTTGCGGGCGGTCAATTCCTCGCA
Organism: uncultured Microbacteriaceae bacterium; assembly: GCA_937124545.1. GTDB lineage: Bacteria > Actinomycetota > Actinomycetes > Actinomycetales > Microbacteriaceae > Pontimonas. Next base: position 13,711 of record CAKZKU010000197.1, read on the forward strand.
CCAACCAGGCTGTGCCAAACGGTGTTTTCGGGGTGTGCGTCATCTTCCACCCCATTTCTTGGGGAGTCCGGTCACTCTTGATGTTGTTGCAGGAGAGACAGCACGCCACCAAGTTTTCCCACTCATCTTTACCCCCGCGGGAGCGTGGGATGACGTGGTCGATGGTGGTGGCGGAGCGACCACAGTAGGCACAACGGTTAGCGTCTCGACGAAGCACTCCCCGACGGGAGACCGGGATGTGACGGTTATGGGGCATCTTCACGTAGCGGGTGAGAACAATCACGGAGGGGCGCTCCCAGGTCCCCTCGACACTGCGCACGGGGTGCCCCTGGTCGCTTTCGACCACAACAGCCCGGCCGTTCATGACCAAGACGAGGGCTCGGCGGAAAGACACCACGGAGAGTGGCTCATAGCCGGCGTTGAGGACAAGAGTGCGGCTGGGCTTAGCGGTAGTTGCCGAACCCTCGAGAGTCATCGTTGCGCTCACGAAAGGCCTCCGTTAACGCAAAAGACACCATCATTCAGCGATGGTGTCTGGTGGGCGGCAGGGAGTGTCGCTCCCCGCAAAGGCCGACGGCAACTCGGTATCCGGAAGTGAGCGCGCACGCTAGCCAAGCAACGCTGTGCTCTTTCTTTACTCACGTGACCCCCACTTCGCCGGGTTGACCATTCTTAGCGTAACCCGCCGGGCCAAGACCCGCACACCTCGGCACGCCGTTGGTCTCAGGCCGTGCTTGTGCCCACATTCTCGCCACCACCGCGGGCTTTAGAATGGGTGCATGGCTGGCATCGAAATCCCCACGGAACTTCTTCCCTCTGACGGTCGATTTGGTGCCGGGCCCTCGCGGGTCAGCCCCTCCCAACTGCAACACCTGATGGCCAACGCTGCGGTGCTTGGCACCTCTCACCGGCAAGCGCCGGTCAAAGACCTTGTGGCGCGCGTGCAGGGAATGCTGGCGTCGTTTTTCTCTCTCCCCGAAGGTTATGAAGTTGTCCTGGGAAACGGCGGCTCCACCGCGTTCTGGGATATCTCTAGCGCAAACCTTGCTCGACACCGCAGTGCCCACCTCAGCTTTGGTGAGTTTGGGAACAAATGCGTGAGTGCGCACACCACCCCCTGGTTGGAAGCGCCCCACACTCTCACCAGTGAGCCGGGGTCGCGAGGCAGCTTCGAACCGGTTGCCGGGGTAGACCTCTACGCGTGGCCTCACAACGAAACCTCCACCGGTGTCAGCACCGAGGTCACCCGTGTCACAGGAGCGGATGACGGTGCCCTCATGGTGGTGGATGCCACCAGTGCCGCCGGCGGCATCGATTTTGATGCTCGGAACGCCGATGTCTATTACTTCGCCCCGCAAAAGAACTTCGCGAGTGATGGTGGCCTCTGGTTTGCTCTGATGTCCCCCGCAGCGATTGCGCGCGCGGCCGAAATAGCCGACACCGACCGCTACATTCCGGATTTCCTCTCCCTCACGCAGGCGATCGATAATTCCAGGCTTCACCAGACCCTCAACACCCCCTCTTTGACCACCTTGTTGTTGATGGAAGCCCAGCTGGAGTGGATGCTCTCCCTCGGTGGTCTCTCCGCGACCGCCGCGCACTGCCACGCCGCCTCGACGCTGCTGTATGACTGGGCAGAGTCGCGCAGCGATGTCACGCCGTTTGTGGCAAATCCCGCGCACCGTTCACCTGTTGTCGTGACACTGGATCTCGCAGAGAGCGTGGATGCCACGGCGCTGACCCAGGCGCTGCGCGCCAACGGAGTTGTTGACACCGAGCCCTACCGGAAACTTGGTCGCAATCAGATTCGGGTCGCCACTTTTGCGGGCGTTCCGCACAGCGATGTTGAGAAACTCATTGAGAGCATCGAGTACGTGCTGGAGCGACTCTAAGCGCTTTTCTTCGTCGCGGGTTTCTTAGCCGCCGACTTTTTTGCCTCTGCCTTCGGAGCAGCAGGTGTCTTGGCCACAGTTTTCTTCGCAGCTGTTTTCTTTACGGCCGGTTTCTTCACGGCCGGTTTCTTCGCCATAGGTTTTTTGGCAGCCGCGGCTGACTTAGGTTCCTCATCCTCAATGTGATCAAAGAGATCATCGGGCTCGTCCGGAATTTCCAGGGGAGCCGGGTCTAGACCAATGTCAAGCTGGTCGATATCGACGCCATCTACGTCATCATCCATATCGACATCGTCATCGAGGTCGTCATCGGAATCATCACCGTCAAGATCCGCCGCTTCCTTGAGCTCTTTTTCGTGCAACAGGTATTCCTCGAGGCGGTCTGCCCAGGGCACCCACGCAGGGGACAGCAGTGCGGTCTCTCCGGGGAGCAGTTCCAGTTCAAGAACCGTGGGTTCTTGGCCGTCGTTATCCGCGAGCGCCACCGTCCACGACCACCCTGGGTAACCAGCCATCAGCGAAGGAAAGTGCGCGGTGATGACGCCGTCGCTGTGGGTGAAGGACGCGGTGGTGTCGAAAGAACCCGGCTCCGCCACTTCTTTCAGCGCCACGAGCGCGATCTCGGTGAGCTTCTCCGGTGTCGACGAGGAGGCTGCCGAAGCCTTCGGTGCAGCTTTCTTAGGCATCAAACTCGTCTGCTACTTTGCGCAGCAGGGCCGCAATCTTCTGCGAGTGGTCGTCATCGGGGTAGCGACCGTGGCGCAGGTCACGGCTGCTGCGATCCAAAAGCTTGATCAAGTCCTCCACGATGATGGCCATGTCTTCCGCACCTTTACGGCCGTAGCGACCTGCAGGGGTGTCCAACACCCGGACGCTCAACGCTTGGGCACCGCGCTTGCCCTCAGCGACGCCAAACTCCACGCGGGAGCCGTTTTTCACGATGTCACCCGGCGTCAGTGCCGAGGCGTGAAGGAACACTTCTTCGCCATCATCCGTCTGAATGAAGCCAAAGCCTTTGTCTTGGTCATAAAACTTGACCTTGCCGCTGGGCATGGTGCACCTTTCTTCCGCGGGGCTTAACATCCGCTCCCCCAGGATAGCTGGTCGCTCAGGCGGTATTCTTGTTGCATGTCATCCCTTGAAGCGCCACCACCGTCCAGGGGTGAAAAAGTCCTCGCCGCAATCATCGCCAGCACGATGGGGCTTAGTTTCCTCTCCTTCTTCGCCATCATCATCGGCACCTGGCGGGGCATGCAGCGCGAAGACTTTGCCGAAGGCTTGTGGCCTGTGATCAACGTCATCCCACTCTTGGGTCTTCCCGCGGGTTTCATCCTCATCATCAGCCTGTTGATTGTTTCTACTCGACGGCGACGCCAAGCTGGCGGCCATGCCTCTTCCGAGTAGGTCAACGCTCGAGCTCATCTCCTGGCTCGCCGAGCGCGATGAAGCATTCCTGATCGAACTGGCCAGGCTTCGCGATGTTCCAGCGGCTCAGTGCACGTCGCTCGGCGATTTCGCGCAGGCTCTGCTCTCTCCGGAGAACCAGCAGAAAGCTCTTGAGTCACTGTCGCGCTCCAGCGTGGAACAGCTCCAGTTGTTGGTCAACAGCAACGAACCCACCGACGACGTCAGCTCGCTTGTGAGCTGGGGTCTCGTCAATGAGCACAGACCACCCACCGTTTTCGTGGACGAGGCGGGCAAAAAAATCCTCTCCGCCCTCACACTGGATTCACCCGGGCCCTCCTTTGCGGAGCTTGTCGTGGACGACACTGCCGCTGCGAAGGCCGCTGCACGAGGGTGGGCAACCCTGTGCCACCTCGAGGACTGCCTGGAGGCGGTGGCCACCCACTCACTCACCACCGGCAAAGACGGGGTGCTCTCCCCCGCGGCGCTCAAAACATTGGAAGCCGAAATGGGTGAGGGAATCGACGTCACCGGCCTTGCGGGCCTCGCGTTGAATGCTGGACTGCTGGAGCCGCGCGGTGGCCGCATCGAGCTGGCCGCTCACGCACGGTCGTGGCTGACCCTGTCCCCCGGCGAGCAGTGGTCATCGCTCGTGTCGCAGTGGTTCGCAGGCACACCGGCCTGGTGGAAGGGGACGCTGATCGCTGCACCGGGGGTGTCGTGGAACGAGCAAGGGCCCACAGCAGTCACCCACTTTTTCCCGCTCGCGCGCCCCGTAACTCTGGATTCCCTCACGTCTTCCGCTCATCTGCTGGGGCTGTTGGAGCAAGGTCGGGCGCTGGAATGGACCGCCCCCAGCGCTGCGGGAATCGATGCTTCCGGGCTCTGGGAAAAGGCCTTGCCGCCGACAAGCCCCGGAGTTTTTGCCCACGATGACCTCACCTTTTTGGCCACCGGTCCGGTGAGCAAGGAACACCGCCGAACGCTGAACGCGGTCGCGCACCGGGACTTAGGAGGGCTTGTGCCGCGCTATCGGCTCTCCGCCGCCTCGGTGCTGCGTGCGCTCCATGACGGCCACCCAGCAGATGCGCTGCTGGACGCTGTCTCGAGCGCCTGCGCTAATCCGCTTCCGCACACAATGGCCGCACTCATTGACGACACGCTCCGGCGCGCGAGCGAAGTGAGTCTGAAAACGGAGGGAACAGGCACCACCATCACGACCTCTCGTGCGGAAAAGACCAGCGAACTCGCTCTCGACCCCCGGCTGGACATGATGGGACTGCACGAGCGCGATGAGAACACCCTCCACACCTCCTGGCCGATCGAGCGCGTGCAGAACGCTTTGACCCAGGCGGCGATCCCTGCCCTGCCGGAATCACCCGCTCGCTCCCGTGAGGGCGGCGAGGCTGATGGCGCGGTTTTGGTAGCGGCGCCGGCCGGGGCTTCCGGACGAGATGACGCTATTGGCGCTCTCTTTCGCGACGTCAGAGAAGCCGAAGCACGCGGTGTTCCTGCCGGGGTGGGCAACATGATCGATGTGGCAATCGAGGGGAAGATTTCTTTGGATATTTCGGTAGAAATGCCCGACGCCTCACTGGTGCGTTTTGTGATGGAGCCCCGAGCCCTCAGCGGTGGGCGCCTTCGCGGAGTGGAAGTCCACAACGCCACCGAACGAACCCTCCCGGTTTCTCGCATACGAAGCCTTCACGCTCTCGAGGCCTAAGGCTGCGTTAGTAGACTGTCAGGTTATGAATCCTGACGGTTGCCTCATTGTCCAAAGCGACAAAACGGTCCTGCTGGAAGTGGGGCACCATGACGCAAATGACGCGCGTCATGCCCTGGCGGTCTTTGCCGAATTGGAGCGGGCACCCGAACACATTCACACCTACCGCATCACCCGGCTCGGGTTGTGGAACGCGCGGGCCGCGGGGCACACGCGCGATGAGATCATCGGAACGCTGGAGCAGTATTCGAAATTCGCTCTGCCACCAGGGATTGTCGACGAGGTTGAAGACACCCTCCGCCGCTACGGTCAAATCGATATCACCCGCGAGGGCGAGCAACTGTTCCTCTCGACAGCTAACGCCGTCACCGAAGCGGAGATTCTGCGCACCCAAAAAGTTGCTGATCTGCTCGGTGAACGCGACGAGCATGGCCGCTTCCCCCTCGAGCAGTGGTCCCGAGGAGTTATCAAACAAGAATTGCTCAAACGCGGCTGGCCCGCCGCGGACCACGCTGGATACACCGAAGGCACCCCTCACAACATCGCGCTGGATCAAAGCTCCTGGGGCTTGCGTGCCTACCAACAAGAGGCCATTACCCGCTTTAGTGATCGGGGCTCCGGTGTGGTGGTCCTCCCCTGTGGGGCAGGAAAGACTCTCGTGGGAGCAGGCGTTATGGCCGAGCTCGATACGTCCACCCTGATCTTGGTCACCAATACGGTCTCTGCCCGGCAATGGCGGGCAGAGCTGTTGGCCCGCACCGACCTCACCGAGGACGACATCGGGGAGTATTCCGGCTCCATCAAAGAGATCAAACCGGTCACGATCGCGAGCTACAGCATCATGGCCGCAAAAAGAAAAGGCGAGTTTGCTCACCTAGGCGTGCTGGATGCCAAAAACTGGGGGCTCGTGATTTATGACGAGGTCCATCTCCTACCAGCACCTGTTTTCCAGCTCACTGCTCAGCTCCAAGCGCGCCGGCGGTTGGGACTGACCGCAACCCTGGTTCGCGAAGACGGCCGCGAGGGCGACGTTTTCTCCTTGATCGGCCCCAAGCGCTTCGATGTGCCGTGGAAGGACCTCGAAGCAGAGGGGTACATTGCGCCCGCACGCTGCATCGAAATCCGCGTGGAGCTGCCCACCGCTGAGCGCCTGGAATACGCAGCCGCCGGCGACAAGGAGCGTTTCCGGCTGGCGGCCGCCAGCCCCACCAAAAGCAAAGTCGTCACAGAGTTGTTGGCCCTGCACCCGCACGACCCAACCTTGATTATCGGCACCTATGTCGATCAGATTGAACAGCTGGCTGACGACCTCGATATCCCCATGATTACCGGGGACACCCCGGTTGCTACCCGGGAAGAACTTTATGCCGCCTTCCGCGCGGGCGACATCACCCGGTTGATTGTCTCGAAGGTCGCCAACTTTTCCCTCGATTTGCCCGAGGCCTCGGTGGCGATCCAAATCTCCGGGTCTTTTGGCTCACGGCAAGAAGAAGCGCAGCGGTTGGGGAGAATCTTGCGTCCGAAAGCCGATGGCGGCCCCGCGACGTTCTACACCCTGGTGGCCCGGGACACGGTGGACCAAGACTTTGCCCTGAACCGGCAGCGCTTCTTGGCTGAGCAGGGCTACGGGTATCGCATCATGGAGGCCACCGAGGTACCCCACACTCTCCCGCTGCTACTTTCAGGGGACATTCAGTAAACACTCAGATAATGGGACCATGGCCGATGGACCCAAAGTACTTGTCTGTGACGACGAAGAGAACATTCGCGACCTTTTGACGACGAGCCTGCGTTTCGCAGGCTTTTCCGTCCGCGCGGTGGCAACGGGTGCTCAAAGCATCTCCGCGGTGTTGGAAGAAGAACCCGACATCATCGTCCTTGACGTGATGTTGCCCGACATCAACGGCTTCGGTGTGACCAAGCGGCTCCGTGCCAGCGGATACACCTGCCCCATCTTGTTCCTAACGGCCAAAGACTCCACCGAAGACAAAATCACCGGCCTCACCGTTGGTGGCGACGACTATGTGACCAAGCCCTTTAGCCTCGATGAAATCGTGGCGCGCATCAAAGCAATCCTGCGGCGCACGCTCGATGACGAAGAGGATGCCGTGTTGCGCATCGGGAACCTCGCGATGGATCAGGACACCCACGAGGTCTCGTTCGGACCCAACCACGTGGAGCTCTCCCCCACCGAGTTCAAGCTCCTGCGCTACCTGATGCTGAACCCGAACCGCGTGCTCTCAAAGAACCAAATTTTGGACCACGTGTGGGAATACGACTTTAACGGCGACGCCGGAATCGTTGAGAGCTACGTCTCGTACCTGCGCCGCAAGCTCGACCCGCTTACCCCCGAGCCGTTGATTCAGACGAAGCGCGGGTTTGGGTACATGCTCAAAACCGATAAAGCCTAGGCACCATGCTGCGAAGGCTGCACGGATGGTGGGAATCCACCTCCTTGCGGACCAGAATTACGAGCGCCACCGTTGTGGTCATCACCCTCGCGTTATCGGGCATCGGAATTGGCACGGTCATTGCGATCGAGCGCTACTTGGTGGCAGAAGTCGACCGAAAGATCGAGCAGGTGGCCCTGGGGCTTCCGGCGAGCTTGAGCTTGCCCGACTTTGAATCTTTCGACACCACCGGCGGCCCAGGCTCCCGCGGAAGCTATTTTCTTGGCGCTGTGTCACCCACGGGAGAGCTTCTCGCGAGCAACATCCTTGATGCGGAGGGTGATTATCGACCTGATGTCAGCACCTTCACTCCCGACGGGCTCACCAGCGAGACGTTGGCGACCACGGTCTCCAGCATCGACGGGGAATCCGAGTGGCGTCTTCATAGGTACACACTCAGCATCGTGAGTGAAGCGGCTATGACCACCAACCCCGCCCTATTGGTGATTGGTGTTGACCTTCAGGAATCGCGACAAACCGTAGCGAGCTTCAGCTCCATCTTCGTCTCCTTCGGGTTGGTGGCGATTATCTTGAGCGCACTGCTGAGCCGCCTATTGGTCACGAGCACCCTCAAACCGCTCCGGGAAGTCGAGCTCACCGCGGCACGGTTTGCTGGCGGAGATTTCTCTCAACGTTTGGGCAACGCCTCGCCACAGACAGAAGTCGGCAGGTTGACCCGCAGCCTCAACACCATGCTTTCGCGTATTGATCGAGCGTTCGCAGATCGTGCGGACACCATCGACAAAATGCGACGCTTCATTGGAGACGCTAGCCACGAACTGCGAACACCCCTGGTGTCCGTGCGCGGCTACGCCGAGCTCTACCGCATGGGTGCCATCACGAAAAAGTCCGATGTCGGCCAGGCGATGGAACGCATTGAAAAAGAGGCCGAGCGCATGACGTCACTGGTCACAGACCTCCTCGAGCTGGCCCGACTGGATGAGGCAAAACCGCTGGAAATTGTCCCCCTGGACTTGGGCGCTCTTGCGCACGACGCCACCCTGGACGCAGGCGCCAGCTCGCCGGACCGAACCATCACACTGTGGCGTGATGGTGAGCTCGTCAGAGACCCCGAGGCTCTGCCGGCCATCACGGTGAAGGGTGAAGAGAACAAGGTTCGCCAGGTGCTCGCAAACCTTCTGCAGAATGCTGTCCGTTTCAGCCCCGAAGGATCCCCCATTGAACTCGTGCTCAGCCACGACACCACTCGCAACATGGGTGTTGTTCGTGTGGTCGATCACGGTGAGGGTATTCCCCCGCAAATCCGCGAGAAGATTTTTGATCGACTGTGGCGAGCTGATAGCTCTCGAGCCCGCGAGACCGGCGGCTCCGGATTGGGACTCGCAATCGTCCACACCATTGTGACCAGGCTTGAGGGCTCCATCGCGGTGGAGGAAACCCCGGGTGGCGGAGCAACACTAGCCGTCTCGCTCCCCTGTGTCCCCAGCGCACAGCGCTAAAGCTTTTTAGGCATGGGGAAGAAAAACTCCCCCCGGCCGAGCCCCCGCGTTTAGTGTGTGGTCCTGCAGAAAGGACCACCATGACCCGTTACAGCGTCGATAGCGAAGCCGTCATTCACGCCGCCCACCAGGCCCGCAGCACCATTGCCCGACTCCAAGGGGAGGTCTCCAGTTTGAATGCCCAGCTCCATTCTTTGGGTGCTTCGTGGAGTGGACCCGCGGCGAGCGCCTTCCACGTTGTCCACGACAACTGGCGGATGACTCAGGTTCGGGTGGAGGAGAGCCTCCACACCATCACCGAGGCCCTGAACCATGCCGGGCGCCACTACCAAGAGATGGAAATCTCTAACACCCGGCTTTTCCAGCGTTAACGACACAACGGGGCACCCCGAAGGATGCCCCGTTGTGGTGAGGAACTTCTAGAAGCCCATTCCGTCCATGCCACCCGAGGGGTCGCCCGCGGGGGCGGCCACTGGCTCTGGCTTGTCGGCGACAACGGCTTCCGTGGTGAGGAACAGACCGGCAATCGAGGCGGCGTTCAGCATTGCTGAGCGGGTCACCTTGACGGGGTCTGCGATTCCTGCAGCCAGCATGTCCACGTACTCGCCGGTTGCGGCGTTCAGGCCGTGACCGATCTTGAGTCCACGAACGTGCTCGGCAACCACGCCGGGCTCGTGCCCTGCGTTGATGGCGATCTGCTTCAGTGGTGCATCGATCGCGACCTTCACGATGTTCGCACCCGTTGCTTCGTCACCCTTGAGCTTGAGGCTCTCGAGAACCTTGCCTGCCTGGATCAGGGCCACGCCACCACCGGCGACGATTCCCTCTTCCACAGCAGCCTTGGCGTTACGCACAGCATCTTCGATGCGGTGCTTGCGCTCCTTGAGCTCAACCTCGGTTGCGGCACCGGCCTTGATGACGGCAACGCCACCGGCCAGCTTGGCGAGACGCTCCTGGAGCTTCTCGCGGTCGTAGTCGGAGTCGGTGTTCTCGATTTCCTGACGGATCTGCTTCACGCGACCGGCGATGGCGTCGGACTCGCCGGCACCCTCAACGATGGTGGTCTCGTCCTTGGTGACGACGACCTTGCGTGCGCGACCGAGCATGTCGAGTTCGACGTTCTCGAGCTTGAGGCCCACCTCTTCCGAGATGACCTGTCCGCCAGTGAGAATCGCGATGTCCTGCAGCATGGCCTTGCGGCGGTCACCGAAGCCAGGAGCCTTGACGGCAACCGACTTGAAGATGCCGCGGATCTTGTTCACGACGAGAGTCGCGAGGGCTTCACCCTCGACGTCTTCGGCGATGATCAGAAGCTGCTTACCGGACTGGATGACCTTGTCCACGATGGGGAGCAAGTCCTTGATCGCCGAGATCTTCTGGTTGGCGATGAGGATGTAGGGGTCCTCGAAGACAGCTTCCTGGCGGTCGGGGTCCGTCACCATGTAAGCGGAAAGGTAGCCCTTGTCAAAGCGCATACCTTCGGTGAGCTCGAGGGTGGTTCCGAAGGTGTTGGACTCTTCAACGGTCACCACGCCTTCTTTGCCGACCTTGTCGATGGCTTCGGCAATCAGGTCACCGATGGCGGGGTCCGCTGCCGAGATGGACGCGGTCGCAGCGATTTCGGCTTTGGTCTCAACCTCTTTGGCGTTCTTCAACAGTTCATCGGAGACAGCCTGGGTGGCGGTGTCAATACCGCGCTTGAGGCTAATTGGGTCAGCGCCGGCTGCGACGTTACGCAGACCTTCACGAACCAGTGCCTGAGCGAGGACAACGGAGGTAGTGGTGCCGTCACCGGCAACGTCATCGGTCTTCTTTGCGACCTCTTTGACCAGCTCTGCGCCAATTTTCTCGAAAGGCTCGCTGAGCTCGATTTCTTTCGCAATCGACACACCGTCGTTGGTAATCGTGGGGGCGCCCCACTTCTTTTCCAAGACAACGTTGCGACCGCGGGGTCCCAGTGTCACCTTCACGGCGTCAGCCAGAGTGTTCAGGCCGCGCTCGAGGCCACGGCGTGCCTCTTCGTCAAAAGCAATTAGTTTTGCCATTTATTCGTCCCTCCCGGACGTCGTGTATTCCAGAGATGTTGGCACTCGCGTATTACGAGTGCTAATTGATTTTGGCACTCTCTTGCTGAGAGTGCAAGTAGGTGGGAACTCCGTTTGATTACTGAACGGTGACGACAGCGGCCTCAACGTCCGAGGAATCATTCGGCACCAACTCGACCCACGTGTTGCCCTGCCCCAACAGCACCGGCTCGCCGGCGGTGGTGGAGAGTGAAACGGGGGACTCGGGTGTTCCCTTGATCCAGTTGATCTCGACGTAAGAGCCACCGGTGAAGACCCAGCCTGTTCCCTGGCTGACCAAACGCGTGGTGGGAATGTCCTCGATGACGTCGATGCCGACATTCAAAATCACCACGTTGGTGGCAGAGATCTGGTTACCGCTGGCGGCCGAGTCGGCAGCGCCGTTGGTCTGGAAGCGCAGGAACGCACCCTGGGTGCTGTCCCACTCCCAGGTGGGGCTCGAGAAACCGCTAAAACGAGCGTTGACCGAAGTCATCGCTTCACCGGCTGCCACAGCCGTTGCGGTCTCGACACTGTCGGAGTAGTCAAACTGCGCCTGCGGGGCCGGAAGGTCCAAGTGTTCGTTGATCAGCTCGGGGGCCTTCACGAGAACGTTGTGAGGGGCTACCTTGGCGCTGGTGCGGTAGAAAGTCTCTTCCGTGTCGGGCTGTCCGTGGATCGCGTTGTACACGGGAGCTTCCTGCATTGCCTGAATAAAACGGACCTGACCACCCGAGTAGGCGAAGACGCCACCGAAGGGGCTCACGATCTCCGGGTCCATCGGGCGAACCGAACGAACCGGACCAATTTCTGCCGGCAGCACCGAGTGCCACACCGCTACATAGCGCGTAATGCCACCTTCGACGAGTTCTTCAAACACAATGTCTGCTTCGTCCAAGCCAACCTGGGGTCGCGCCGAGGGGTGGTTGTCAATTTTTGCTCCGAGCGAGGGGCGCGACAGGCTTCCCGCTTCAATGGGCTCACCCGTGAGGGCTGCCACGGTGGCGTTATCGACAATCGCGGGGGCAGCGTCGTCGCTGGTGCCGGTCACGGCATCGTCAACGACCGCTTCATCGGGCGAACAGCCGGCAAGCGCCAGCGCTGCGATCGCCGCAGTGGCGAAAAAAGTAGTAAAGCGAGCCATGGGAAGGGAACCTTTCCTCGAGGGGTGGTATGAAGTTAGGTCGATTCGGTGTCGACGTAGTTTGCTCCCAGTACCACCGTGATGCGGGCGCCGGGGTAAGCAGTGGTTTGGACAACGGAGTCCGCGTCAATCCCCAAGAGCTGGGCTATACCCAACGCACTGGCTTTATCAGCGTCCTCACTATACGCCACGACACTTTGCTCCACATCGGTGGAATCGGCATTGGTCGCGGTGGCTTCAGGCCACCCCACTTCCGTCAATCGGGCGGTTGCACGGGCTGCCATCCCTTGAGAGGTGGTCCCGTTAAGCACGGTGAGAGTCAGCCCCTCGGTGTCGATTTGGGTGGGGTCAGTTACCGGCACCGCTTCTTCTTCGACCGGCTCTACTTCTTCCTCGACCGCGGGAGTGTCTGCCGGGGCCGAATCCGGTGCCCCCTCAATGACCGGTGGGGCTGTGTCTTCCAGTGTGAGGTTGCTGGCGCTGCGGTCCACAAACCATAAGCCTCCAAGCACGAGAAGCACGACCGCACCCAGGGCGATGCCGATGGGAGCAAAAAGGGAGGCGCTGGAGCGCTCACTGCGGTGGATACCCACGTATTTCTTGTCGCGAGGAACCTCGTCGAACCGGTCCGGGAGGAAGGAGGGGTTATTTTTTGCCATTAGTGGCCACTCTCTGTTTCTGGCCGGGTCAGTGTTTCGCGCGCACGGGCCGCTTCGCGGATATTGCGCACCAATACCGCGTCATAGGCGAGCGCCTCGGCCGAGCCACAAATCGTATACACGCGCTGATAATAACGAGCCAAAGACAGGCTAAAGCGCTCCCTCACCGCAGATTCCTTATTCACTTGAGCACCCCAATTCTCTCGCTCAAACTCAAGAATCGCGCGGTCGTCTTCGCCAAGCTCGCTGTGTCGATCACCTGCTTCGCTCATGGTGCCCCATGCTATTGCGACTCAGCTCCCCCCGGGGAGCTCGCCGTAGGCTTGAGCAATCGTGACATTCCTCCGAGCGCTTGCCTCCGCGAGCTCCTTTCTGGTGATCGGCACTCTCGCCGCCTGCGCACCCGCGTCTCTAGCGGGTGAGGTGACCCCTGTTGCGGTCGCCGGAGAGCGGCCAGCGCTCAGCGAGATCGATTTCCTCACTGACCCGCGCAGTCACGAGGGCTCGAGCACAGCCCTGTTGGAGCGTGCCGAGATTTCCGCGCCCTCCGCAGCGCCGCCGCAGCAGCTCCCCGTGTCGTTTATGTCACAAGAGCTCGGCGACCCGCTCGACGTAACAATCACTTCGACCGACCGCGTCATGGCACTCGATATGTCCGGATCCCTCGCTGCCACCGTCTGGGCGCTGGGATTCGGCGAACACTTGGTGGCCCGCGATATTTCGACAACGTTCCCGGGTGTTGAGGACCTTCCCGTGGTGACAGGTTCCGGTCACGCTATTTCCCCCGAAACCGTCTTGGCGCTTCGCCCCGACCTGATCATCACCGATGGCACCATTGGGCCACTCGATGTGGTCCTTCAGTTGCGCGAAGCCGGCATCACCGTCGTGTTCATTCGAGAAACGCCAGGCTTGAGCGCGCCTGCCGCTTTAGCGCGATCGGTGGCCACAGTGCTCGGTGCGCCGGAGGCCGGCGAACAGCTGGCGGGGGAATTAACATCGCGCATTAACGAGGTTTCGCGCACGGTGTCAGAGAAAGTATCGGCGCTGGGGGCTGACCCCTTGCGGATGGTGTTTCTTTACCTCCGCGGAGGCAACGGAATCTATTACCTCTTTGGCGAAGAATCAGGCTCCGGCGACCTCATCGAAGCCCTTGGTGGCATAGACGTCGCCACCGAGACAGGGTGGACGGGTTTGCGCCCCATGACGGACGAAGCGCTGATCCAAGCAAACCCCGAAGTCATCCTGGTGATGTCGGGAGGCCTCGAGAGTGTGGGGGGCGCAGCGGCGTTGGTTGAGGCAAAACCGGCTATCGGGTTGACCCCGGCAGGACAAAGCCTGCGGTTTGTGGAAATGGCGGATTCGCAGGTGTTGAGCTTTGGCCCCCGGACACCCGAGGTTATTGACGCCCTTGCTCGCGCGATTTACGCACCCGAGTAAACACGAGCCCCATCACGGAGACCAGCGCGCCCAACCCCAGTGCCCCCAAAACGAGCGCCCAGGGCTGCTGCGGTTGCGCCAAACACCCCGGGGTTACCGCGAGGGCGAGGCCCATCGGATC
>CAKZKU010000199.1 GCA_937124545.1 uncultured Microbacteriaceae bacterium
GAGGCAATAGAATCACCGGACGGCTGGTACGCCAAATCCCAGTCATCAATCCAACCATGAAACACCGCCGTCCCGTTCGCGCTGACGCGAAGCTCACGTTTGGGCACAATTTCCGGGTAGAACGGTGAAGCCGTGTATAACGGATCAAACACGCGGGTGTGGTTCGTGAAATCAACTTTACATTCACCAGGCGGGAACTGAGAAAGCACAGCAGATTTACCGCGCTCAACATTCACGGAAATGACATAAGCGCTAACGTCGTAGAACAGTGTCCCACCTAAACGATACTGCGTGTTGTCTAGGCGACCTTGTACCGAATCATCGAGCCGGAAAAAATCAGCGACAGGGCTGTCGGTTAAATCAAAACCAATCTCAACTTTCAACGTAGGTGCAGCCATTAGCCACCAACTTTGTAAGTCAACGTAGAAAGAAGGCCGGATATGAAGCCGGTGTTTCCCGTCTTATTGTTCAACTGTGCCGCAGCGTTCGCTTGCTCTCGCGTGGACGTTCGAGTGTAAAACGAGTTGTAGGTGACATTGCCGCGACTGACGTTCGTACCCGCTATTGGCAAACGTGGCTCGGCTGCCATTATTGACGCGGCGTTTGTCCCCCTTATTCCTTCAACGGCGCGGGGAGAAAGCTGAACTGCGCTGCTTGCAGCGGCAGCGTTAGTTGCGCGAGCAAGTTCTTGGTTTCTTATATATGAGGCGCTAGTTGTGTCAACACGACTGCCGTCGCCCCCGCCACCATCACCGCCACCATTTCCGCCAAAGTCAGGAGCGTAATCGCCAATCTGAGGCATACGGGCCAAAGCCGCCTCAGCAGCATCAATAGCCTGATTGATACCACTAATCAGCACATCCTCAAACGCCACCGTAAACGCCTCAGCAATAGACGTAGCCGACAACTCCAACTCGCCAGCCTGCGCCTCAAGACCCTCAACAATACCGTTGACAAAGTTCTCACCCTGCCCATACATGACCTGAGCAGTGTTCTCACCCAACTCCATACCAAGCGCGTCAAGCTCAGTGAACAACGAGTTGACCTCGTTCACAGTGTCAGAACCACCCTCAACAAGCGCCCTAGCGGTCTCACCACCAGCCTCAACACCAGCCTCAACCAACTGGTTGAACAACATCGGGTCCAAACCAAGCTGACGCAGCGCCTTCAAGTTGTCAACAAACTCGCGTGTGCGATCCACAACAGCTCGGTAACCAGAAACCAGTTCGTCAGCTCTTGACTTGGCCTTCTCAATCGGCTCCACAAAGTTATACATCAAAGCGGTGCGGAACTCTTTGAGGCTTGTACCAGCCGACACAGTGCGGTTAGCGAACTCTACAACGTCAACACCCTCAGCCTCAGTGCTGACATCGCCAAGGATGCCGACAAGTCGCGCACCGGACCGAATAGAGCTTTGCACCGAATCAATAAGTGCTTCAGCAGCATCACGACGACCAATAATGTCATCACGTTGACGTTCAATCTGACGCAACACCTGGAACTCGTCACGCGCATACTGCAACAAGTTTTGATAAGAACCATCCAACAGTTGCCCGTTATCGAACGCATCCTCAAGCTTCTCCTCAATAGAAGCAAGATTGTCAACAGCGTCACGTTCAAACTGACCGAGTGTTTCCGCAACAGAAGGCAGAATCTCAATCTCCCGAGTAAACTCAATCAGCGCGTCACGGGCAGCAAGCGCATCTTCCTTGAACTTGCGGAAAGGCTCACCATACTCCTCCTCCCACTGTTGCATGGCCTCATCAAAACCAGCAGCAGTAGATCGGAACAAGTTTTGCACCTGCTCAATACCAGCAACACCACGGCTGACAACATCATTGAAAACACGTTCCCAATCAGCGCCAGAACCTAAAATAGAGTTGATGAGACCGTCAGAAAGTCCCATCTCCTGCAAGCCGACCTTAGCCTGCTGTTTACGAGCCTCATCAGCAAGCTTAGAATAGAACTCTTTTACAGCGTCTTTAGCGGCCCCACCAGCACCATTGACGGTTTCACCCATCGCATCGCCAACATCAGCAAGAGCATCCTCGGCACTCTTTTTAGTGGCGTCAATGTCAGCGAGCAACGCATCAGTGTCAAGCATTTCCTCAACACTGTCGCCAGCAGCCTTCGCCGACTGGCTAATACCGTAACCGAGGCCAATAATCGATCCAAGGGCAGCCAGCCAACCAACAATCGGAATCGCAAACAAGGCAATCTTGATTGCGTTCAAAGCAACCTTAGTTTGAATCAAAGTGATGTTAGTTGCGATTGCGACACTTCTGAGCGTGTTGAACACTGCAACACCAACGCGCAAAGAATAGAAACCAGTCGCCAAAATCCCAAGGGTGACAACCAAAACCTTGATAACACCAATGTTCTCGACGATAATCTTTGCAAGACCAGCCATCACCGTGACAACAGAAGCCAAAACCTTCACAAGACCAACAGTGAAAGAAACAATCTGATCCGTGTTCTGAGCGAAAGACACCAGAAGTGGCACAACCTGACGCATCGCAGCAGCCAAAATCGGCCCAATAGCCTCAACAAGTGGGATTATCGACGCGGTAAGGTCAGCAACAACAGGCAACAGTTGGGAACCAAGAATCTGTTGCATATTCGCAAAGGTCGCCCGCAAGTTATCTTGAGCAACCCGCAACGTGCCAGCCTGACGCTCATAAGCACCCATAGAGTCGCTAGAACGCTCGTACAGCAACTCCAACCGAATCTGCTGATCAACAAGACGCTCAGCCGAACCAGTTAGCCCCTCAAGGCCACGCTTGAGCTTCTCACCCTCAATCTCGTTCTGCTTCATGGCGACACCGAACTTCTCAATCGGGTCATACTCACCACGGAACAGAGCCGTCATAGCCAACAACGCTTCTTGAACGTCGTAACCATAAGTCAAAGAAAGGTCCGCACCCAACTTCACAAGGCGTTGCGTCTGCTCAGAAACCTCGTCCATCGCAAAACCGGACTGCTTCAACACCGAACCAAGGAACGTAGAAGCCTTAGCCGCTTCAGACATTGACAAACCAATGCCAGCAGTAGACTTCGTAAACTCAATCATCGTCGGCGTGAACTCGCCAAACACAGATTGCAAACCGTTCAAGTTGACCTGAAGGTCACGACCCGCCTCAACAGCATCACGAGCAAAATTAGCTACAAGTTGCCCACCCTTGAAAGCAGCAAAACCAGCAGCAGCCTTGATTGCTGTGTCAGACAACCGGCCCAACTGGGTAGAAAGCTTTTTAGTGTCCTTGATGGCCTCATCAAGACCCCCACCCTTGATACCAAGGATGACCGGTATAGATAACGGACGCGATTTAGCCATTACGGACCTAACTCTCGATTAGTCAAAGCAACATATTCGTTTATGTTTGTCAACAATTTGTCCCGAACATCGGGCAAAGTCTTTTCCACAGCGGGGTAAGCAACACGAGAAGGACCACCGCGACCCCAACCGCCCAGATTTTGCAGCATCTGATCGCCCTGGGTCGTCACAGTATGACGACGGAACCCAGGCTTCTGATTCTCAGTGAAGCTCGTTGCTGACGGGTAAACATACCAATCAGTCTTTGTGCCCTTTGGTGTGCGAGAAGCGCCAGTGCGTCCCGCCATATCCGCAATCACCGTCGCAGCATTACGGATAACCAAACGCATAATTGTCTGGTTCCGCATTTGACCAACAACACGGTTCCCCGCCCGCATCTGCAAAAACACACGAGAAGACTGACCACGGTTATTCCACGTCTTACTTACAGGCGAAAGGCGCTTGCGGAACCCCCTCATAGGGATACCGTTGCTTTTGATTTGCGCCGACAAGTTCCCCCTCGCCGGTTCAACAATCTCTTTCCACTCACGGCGCATCGACTTAGCCAACTCAGGCTCAATCTCATTCAACCGACGGACAAGACGCTTCAAATCACTGACAATGATGTCAGCCCTGTAAGTCTCTGCCATGAATCCGCCTAACGTCTACATCTATTCTACCG
Source organism: uncultured Microbacteriaceae bacterium (assembly GCA_937124545.1). Lineage (GTDB taxonomy): Bacteria > Actinomycetota > Actinomycetes > Actinomycetales > Microbacteriaceae > Pontimonas. Next base: position 3,996 of record CAKZKU010000199.1, read on the forward strand.
ACAAGAAAACCGCCCCCGAAGGGGCGGCTTCCTCATTGTCTCGGCAGATTCTTTGCTACCAACCAGCGTTGCATGGTCCATAGCATCCTGTCATCGAGCTGTAGCAACTCTCTAGGACTAATCCCGGTTTCAACCGCTAGGCCAGCGATCATCCAGTGAGTCGAAGACTCACCGAGACCAACTATTTTGGGTCTTCCTCAGACTCCCCAATGGTTTCGACTGTATCGAGCCACTTTTCATAGTCAGCCTTCGTGCCGCCTGTGCGCTTCTCCGAGTGCCACGCCAAAAACAGCAACCAGCCAATCCGAGTTTCCTCAGCCAGCTTCGTAACGCTGATACCGAACTTGTCCTCGAAAGCAACAAGGTCAGCGGCGCTACAAGTTACCGTTTTTGCCGTACCGTCCTGGAACTGAATGTGTAGGTTGATTCTCATGTTGCTATATTACAACAATTACGCGGTAGCGTAGCCAACGGCTCCCGAGGTCGGGAACGTGACCGAGAAGGTAGCCAGGTCGCCCACTGCACCCGCCACTGGGGTGAAGCTGTTGATGAGCGCTTCTGCGGTGTACTCAGGTGTCGTCGCTGAAGCAGCGGTCCCACCGGCGATAACCACAAACGTACCAATCGTGCCAACAAGGTCCTGGAACAGTTCGGACACACCACCGGCACCGAAGTCGCTGTGGAAGTCGAGGGTCAACTGACCACTCTTAAGGCCACCCACAACCTCAGTCCAACCAGCGGAACCAAAGTCAGTAGTCTCGACCTCGGCAGCGTTCAGGACAAGCTCGGCGCGAGCGCAAGCGTCCGAAACGTCAGTTCCGTTCACAGTTACCTTTTGGCTTGTAACTACATACTTTGCCAATTTATTTCTCCTTATACATAAACAGCGACAGCAAACTCAGCCGCCATATATTCCTGATCATCCAGTTGTAGAGAGCCTATGTTATTCACGCTACGAACCCGTAAATCCGCTACGAGATTATTAAGTCTCCTATCCGATTCTACCGCAGACTTGATACTGTAATCCCCGGTAGCGGCTACATACTGGTTTAGCTTCCGTTGCGCTGTGCGCTCGTCAGCACGAGACACCACAACGAAAATTGTGAACTCAAGAGTGGTTAGCCCTTGGTTGAAAGCGCCGTCAAAACCTATCTGCTCCAAGCTCACTACCGCTACAGGCGGGTTCACCATGTCAGGCACGTTCTCAGCAGTGCGGAGACCGCTAATCGTGGCAAGGTTTACAGACAGTTGTTGCCTGATTGCCTGAATGTCCACGCCTACGCCATCCTAATCCGGCAGTACGGCTCCAAAAGGGTAGCAATGTCAGGGTCAATCCGTGACAGACGAACAACACCCATAGCGTCAAACCCAGCCACACCCATCGGGCTGTCAGCGCGTTTGAAGTAGCGTGCGGCTTGCAGGATGCAAGCTTGCTCAACAGCGTCAGGCACAGCAGACCAACCGAACGTACCCGTCACCTCAACGGTGGCTTCCTGCCCAGCAGTCGGGAACCAGTAGTCACCCACAGCGCGAATGTGAGTCGTCGGTGAAGGGATGCCACCGGCGATACCGTTCAACGGTTCTAGTTGCCTATCGTTCGCACCCCAAGTTTGGTCAAACACCCCATCCACGTTCGTGGAAGTCTTCAAAGAAGTCAACGACGCAAGATCGTCAATCTCCACCATGAAGTTGTCGTAAGGAATGTAAACCCGTGAACCATCAGTCGTGTAGAACACACGTTCCGTGAAGTTGTCGATAGCGCGTGATGCAGCAGTGACGCAAATCTCCAGCCAAGTGTCATCAACCGTGTCAGTGATGCCCAAGCTGAGCTTGATGGTAGTTAAATCCGTGTAGCCGTTAGTGATCGCCATAAGTCCTCCACATCTAGTCTATCGTGGCGAATCCCAAGCGTTATCCCTGCGACGCTTCAAACTCCACGCGCCCTGACAATAGTTTTGCTGCGCCATCTTGTTGTTGTAATAAATCGCGTTGTTCTGATACGAGACAGCGTTTTTCTCACGCAACTCACGGTCAGCACCAATAGTTGACGAATTATCGTGCCCAGTAGGAATAGAAACTGACCGAATATCCACCCCTAAGTGTTTTGCGCGACGCTCGTAGTCGTTATCTTCAAAATAGGCCGGGTAAAGTGCTTCGTCGAACAAACCGACGCGCCTGACGACCTCCTCACCGAGCGCAAACGTGTGCCAGAAGGGAAACATATCGGAAAGGGTTATGTCCTGTCTACGGGCCTCTGAGAGCTTCTCAAGGGCACCTGGCATATAAACCATGTCATTCGAGGCAAAAAACCACCTGTCATCGTGCGGGAACAGTTTGATACCAAGATTCCAAGACGCAGCCACCCCCAGGTTCGACGGCATACGCAAAATGTGACCACGCTCAATAAAAGGATGCTTCTTCAACAACCTGTCACTACATTGACCACCATTGTCAATAATTAGAACATCCCTGATTGGGTAGTCAATGCTGTAAACCATCCGCTTTAGCAAGTCGTAACGGTTCAACACCGGAATAATTAGATTAGGTAACATCAGACCCCCTGAAACGTGTGACCCTCAAGGTTGAAGTTCACAAACGGGTTCAAAGAATACACTTCAACCGAATAGTTCTCTTTCAACCACTGCTTCATTCGCAACAAGTGTTGGTTATACAACGCCCACGGTGCATGACCCGACGGGTAATCCTTCACCCTGCCGTCACCATCAATCGTCCCGCAGTCAGCACCCACCAAAACAATGTTGCTCGCACCCAACCAAGCAGCCAAGTGCATAGACCCATGGATCGACGAAGACCCAAACACAATCTCATCAGTCCTGGCGTGCTTATACGGGTCAAACCGGTCACCCTTCGGCGCACCATCACTCAAATAGTTGTAAATGACCTGCCCGTCATCCTTCACACAACCAGGCCCAGGCAGGTTAGCTTTATTCGGGTGCCATTGAGAAGAACACACGTCATGCGTCACCGCAGCCAACATTCCCGGCTTCTCCAAGTTCTCCAACACGTTGTAGTGGTACTGGCTAAACAAGTAGTAGGAGCGCAGGTCAAAGTGGTTCGCAATCAGGTTCGTTGCTACACAAATCTTGTCGTCAAAGAACCGTGGTGATAGGTAGCCGACAGACGAACCAGAACCAAACACCCAAATGGTAGAACCAGGGTGCTTATCTTTCAGCGTGTCAAGGCGTCTCATTGAACTCTGACCTCAGCAACGGCATCCAGTCGCGCTTCCATACAGTATCAATGTCGAAGTCCTTAGCAAACGTTTTAGCCACCTCAGACTTGCCGCGATCCGCGTTGTAAGCCTGCTCCAAAGCATCCACAATCGACGGCACGTTCGGCGTCTGCCACCACGACAACTGACCCGCATCCCACACAGGTGTACCGTCAACCAGCCACCCGTCATCAGCCACAAGGTCCTGCGACGCAGCCCAATTAGAGGCAATCACCCTGGTGCCACACGCCTGCGCCTCAATCGTAGGCACACCAAACCCTTCACCCATGCTCGGAGCCAACAACACATCCATACCCGTGTAATAAGCAGCCAGGTTCTCCTGAGTAGAGCCGTAACGGTACTCCAAAGGGTTCACCAACAAAATAGACTCCTCGGGCACACCAAGCGCCTTCAGCATCTCCAACAAGTTCCAACCAATACCAGAACCCGTCGCATCCGTGTGCAAATACAGTACAGCGTCAGGGTGCTTCTTCTGAAAAATACTAAACGCCATCAAGTTCTCGCTAAACGCTTTACGGTGAACCAAACCAGACGCCTTATTCGCTGCCACCATACCGACAACAAACTTGTCCCGAGCGCTCCAATAATCCCTCACATGAGCGCCAGTAGACAACTCCCACGTTTCCTTCAACACCTTCGTGTCAACACTGTGCGGGATATAAACGTTCTCAATGCCTTTCTCATTCATTTGGCGTTGACCAAACGGTGACATGGCAATAGGTAGCACGTTAGGTTTCCGCAACCACTGTTCCACCTTCGACGGCATCGTAATGTGATCGAGGGGCGTCCACGACCAAATCTGACGCATCTTGTCGTAATGTGCCGACTCAAAAACCCACACATCATAAAGAGTGAAAAACAAGTCCTTCTTTTGGACCGAGTTGCTCCACGTCATAAAGTCCAGCGGGGCTGTGTCTTGCGCGTACCCCGTGAAGCTGCGCGGAAAGTGCTTCGCCTCACCATAAGGTGACCGAATAACGTCAATCTTGCCCTCAAGACCGAAGTTAGAGAAGTTGGCGACATCTAACCCTTGACGCAACAAATAGTCAATCAGGTATTTGACCTGCTGACCGTACCCCGTAGGGACATCATAAGAGTTCGAGTAGATACCAACAGAACCAGATAGTTGTTCCTGCAATGCAGGGTTCCCCTTTTTTCCCATACGGGAATCCTAGCAAACAGAAGGGCCGGGGCAACCCACAACCCCGGCCCTTCAGCGTGTCGTCTAATACTAGGAAGCAGCTCCCACGAAGTATTTGACGTGACCAGCGTGAGTCAGGTCACCGTCAACGCGCATCAAGAACCGGTAGAAGGTCTGGTCCTTGTTGAAGGCGTAGTCGGTGCTCGACGCAACCTGGAGGCCACCAGCCATACGCACTTTGTACGAAGGCAGGTGTCCGAAGATAACGGACTTGGCATCGGTAGCCTGAGCTGCCATTGCGGGGTTCTCGAAGATCGGGAATCCAGCAAAGCTGTCGGGCTGTCCAACACCAACCTGGTACAGGTACTGTCCAGAGTTGTCCTTGAGCTTACGCATCGCACCAAGCGACTGGGTGTTTGCCATGTAAGCAACACCAGGCAGGCGACGAGCTGCACCGTCAAGGCTGTAAGCCAGGTCGATGAGGTTGTCAGCGGTGAACGCACCGGAAACGGCGGTTCCACCAGTGATACCAGAACCAGCAGCGGTCACGATACCGTTAGGCTTGTCCGATCCGTCACCAGTGGTGAGGGCACCGTTCACAGCGAAACCAATCGCGTTACCAGCCTGCTCAGCAAGCAGGGCTTCCAAGTTGAATCCTGCGTCGGCGATCAGCTCGTTGCTGACTCCGATGAGGAAGCTGTACTTGTATGCGCCCAGCGTGATGCTGTCGAAGGTGGGGTCGGACTCAGCAATAGCCGAACCTTCAGCCTTCAGCGATGCGGTGCTGTAGGCGGTCATGGTCGGAACAGTGATGTCCTCACCGGAAGTGGTGTTGAAAATCTCGGAGGTGTCCAGCATGGGACCAACGAGACGAGCAACCTGGAAAACCTGGTCGTAGAACGAAACAGGAACAGTGTTGCTGGAAGAAGCAAGTGCTCGCTTCTCGAACGTGTGCGAACGCACGTCGCCCATACCAATGGCGCGAAGCATGTCACCCTCGTTGCGAGCTTCCTCAGAAGGAACGTAACCGCGTGAAGCCTCAGCAGCTTCAGCTTTGCGTTCTTCCTGACGCTGTGCAACAGCAATGGCCTCGTCAGCCGAACGGATGTCAGCTTCGAGAGCGTTCACCTTGTTTAGTGTCTCTGCGTCAAGACCGCCGCGTGCCTCAGCCGAGTCCAGGGATTCCTGAATCTGGGCGGTAAGGTTTGCGCGGAGTTCTTGCTGAGACTTTACGAACTCAGACAATTTTGTCTCCTTATAGTGTGATTACATTTACAGTCGCGCTGACGCAGACTTTCACACGGCGGTGCTAACACTCAACCGATACATTAATTTTACCCCAGTAATCACACTTGGGGACAAAAGACCCTCCCGGAAAGGGGGAACGGGAGGGGAAACCCGCTAGCGCTTCTCTGCGGCTTTGAAAACGCGGGTTTCTTTGACCGGTTCTACATCCTCACGCTCAACCTTGGGCGCGGGTGCAGGAGCATCAATAGCGACAATCGCGTCAGCCCAAGCATCAGCCAGTTTCTTTACAGGGCCGGACTCCGGGTTTCCCGCAACGTCAAGGATTACCTTTTTGATTTCAGCTTTAGTAGCCATAACTAAATCCCCTTCAGGAGTTGTTCGAGTTTCTTCTTCTTTAGTTCAAGCATAGACGCATCAATGTCATCGTCTTTAGTTTCCTCAACCGGCTCATCAGCCTTCGGGGAAAGCTCATCTACAACCTGGGTGAGCAAGCTGGCCTCAGTGTCCGACAAGTCCAAACCAGACTCAATCTTCAGCATGGCGTCCGCAAGCGCGTCAGCATCCACACCAGCACGCTTAGCGATCTTGTCCAAACCACGAACCGCAGTAGAACCAGCAGTCTGCGCGTAAGCGGGGAAAGCCACAATGCTTGTCTCGAAAAGACGGACCGAGTTGAGAACACGCTCATCAGCGGACACCCACTCGTCGCCACCCTTCGGGACAGAGAAACCAAAGCTCATGGCGTCAACATCGCCACGCTTGATAAGGTAAGCGGCGTCACGCCCAGCCTGAGTGTCAGGCAGATCGGCAGAAACGCGCAAACCAACGTTGTCTTCTTCCAAACGGAGTGTGCCAGCGCGAGTAGACCCAAGCACAGTGCCGGACTCGTGGTTCCACAACAGTTTGATGTCGTTGCGGGCGTTTAGTGAACGCTTGAAAGCGCCAGGAGCGATACGCTCCGTGAAAGGCAACGGTTGGCTAGGTGCATCAAAGATGGCTGCGTAACCAGTGAAGGTCATGCCCCCACCGTCCAGCTCACGAACCTCAAACGTCGTGTTGTTGGTCCGTGTCTCGATTTTCGCCATGTCTTTAGCCTCCACGTTCACAAGCTGACGGTTTTCTTCTTCAAGTCTAGCAACGACGCCCTCAGCATATTCCATTGCTCGGCGGGCGGCGCGTTTAGACGGGCCAGAACCCCACAGCAAGTGAGCGACAACACCAGCCGACGGGTAATCGTCGTTACCAGGCTTCGCCGCCGGTGAGTCAAGGTCGCCCATGTGCCGTGAAATCCAGGCAGCCAACCGAACCCACTTGTCAGCGGTCACGTTGCCCTCAGCCATTGCCCGAGCCTCACGGACAGTCTGCGGACGCAAACCATCACCCGAGTAACCTTCTTCGTGATACTTCAAACCTTGACGTGCCGCAGCCCGCATGTAAGCAGGCGGGGTCAAGTTGACCTCACGTTGCTCCATCTCCATAGAACGCAAGCTACTAATCTTCGTCAGGGTAGAGAACTTGTGTCCTACGAGAGTTTCGGACGCTTCGTACCCTTCTTCACCTTCCCGCCATATGCGGATAAGAGCTGCTGGATCATCTTCACTCCCTTCAATCGTGAACTCACTGTCAGGCACATTGATTGTGCCGTTTCTTTCGATTCTTTCGATTTGTCCCCTGGCGCGACCACCAGACGTGTTCCAAGAAACAAAGTCGTCAACTGCAAGCGCGTCAGGCGCAGCGCGTTCCCCTTCATGCTCCGAGTCAGCCATCAGCGTGCCATCTGGCATGTAGTGGTAACCCTCGGGCGGTTCCGGCATGTTGCCCTCGTCGTAATCAAAGTCAGGCATCTCATCTTCAACAAGGGCGCTAATGCCACTCAGTTGTGAGAACTTCAACCCCAGGAACGTGGAAGCTTCAGTCCACTCCCCGTCAACCTGCTCATACATTTGCACAAGCGCGGCAGGGTCATAAACGGTGCCCATAATCTGCACACCTGAGTTAGGGACATCAACACTGCCGGTAGTGACAACCTCGCGGATGCGACCCTGGTAGGTTTCGCCGTGGTCTTTCCAAGAAACAAAGTCACCTGGCTTCAAAGTCCCAGGCATCGCACGCTCACCCAAGAACTCAGAGTCCTCGTTCTGTGCGATTGCGACACCCTGATCAATAGCGTCCTGTTTTGTCTCGTGGCAGCCCATAACTTCGCCATCCTCTTTTATGGTCGCCCACCCTGAGCAACCTTCTGCTGAATCAGTAATGTAATAAGGCATTAGTCCTGAATCACCGCCAAAATTCCAAGCTCTATTCCAGACGGGTCAGAGAAAGCGTACAGGTCGTCACCGGGACCCAGTGTGATTACCATGCTCTCGCCTGGGTCCATATGCACACTGTTTGTCAGGTTGATGTTAGACGGCCCAATGTGAATGTACTCGTTAGAACTTTTTGTCATGTTGTGCAAATGCACTTCCTGACCCATGCTTCTTGGCGGTACAACCATTTGGACGGCAGTACCCAACGTCACGTTGTTTGTGTAAAGAGGCATTATTCGACGACGTACTCCGAGTTAGGGTCCTCCGGGTCAATCTGAGCCGTAGGCTGCAACTGCACAGACGGCAAACCAGTGTGGTCAATAGCAGGCAGACCCAGCTTGTCCATAACGTCAGCAGGATCGAAACCAACCTGGATAAGACGCTGAGCCATATCCACCTTCTCGGTTTCTTCCTTCAACGTGGCAGCAGCAACGTTCACGTTAGCCAAAGGCACCCGAACAGTGTCAGCCGACGGGTCATCAATGCTCTGCAAGTCCTCAAGGCGACGCACATCGTTGATAGTGAGGAAGCCGGAAAGCAAACCAGTGCTGTACGCGCTCATACGCGAGTTGATGTCCGCACGAAGCAGACCGTCAAGGTTGAACTTGATAAACGCGGTCTCTCCACCAGGGTAACGAGACATCAAAGGTGAGAACGCCGACTCAAGCTTCTGCACGATAGGTCGCAGACAGTGAATCACCCAAGCCAGGTTGTTCTGCTCCACAGAAGCGTAAGTGTTCGTGCCGGGAAGACCAAGCAGGTGCGGTGGCACGTTGAAAGCGCGAGCAACATCCTCGACAGCCATACGGCGTGAGTCAATAAACTGTGCCTGATCGTTACCCACCGACGTTGGTTTGTAAGAAGCCCCGCCGGAAAGAATACCGGTGCGGTGTGAACGTTTCCAACCCTTGTGGCGTGCGTCGAAACCTTCTTGCAGGTTCTTGGCCTGCTCAGCAGTCAACTTGTTCGGGTACTCGATGATGCCCTGAGTGGTGGCACCAGCACCGAAGAAGCGGGCAGCGTAGTTACGCAAAGCGATAGCAAGGCCGAAGTCCTCTTTCAAAGCCTCCACGCGAGAAACACCACGGATAGCTCCGGGACGCACAACGTCAGGAATATGAATCATGTTGTCCGCAGACACAGGGCGTGACTCGTTCTTCACTTCGTACATGACCCTGCCGAGACCGTTACGGCGGATAGTCACATCGAGAGGGTTCAACACAACCAAGTTGTTGATGTCGCCACGACGGTTGCTATACACGCGGATAAAAGCGTTGCCGTCAAGCAGCATAGAAACAATCACGGCACCGTAGAAAGCTTCCTTCGTGGTATCCACGTCAGGTTGCGTCACCCAAGTCGGGCGGGGGCGGAAAGAAGTACGGCGACCATCTAACCGAATGTAAGAGTCAACAGGGAGAGTAGAGATTGTGTCGCTGATAAGGCTGACCGCCGAGAAGATGGCGTTCACCTGGAACGCGGTCTCCTGGTTTACAACAGTGCCAGACTCATTCTCCAACTCAAGGAAGTCACCCGACCCCCAAATGGTCTGAAACGAAAGGGCGCGTTCCTCGCCGTCGTTGTAGAACAAATCACCAAGCATTACTTACGCTCCAAACTCAAACCGAACAACACCGCGAAGGCACCGGCAACAATAAGTCCTGCTGGCGGGAAAATAAAAGCGACACCGACACTGATAGCGACAGCGCCCCCAATTTGCAACCCATTTACTAACATAATGTCCTTAGAAGAAAAACTCCGGCACTCCTTCATCTATTCTACTTGCTGTTGCTCGGTCATAGGCGATAATGAACGCAATCGCGGCGTCAATCTTCTTCCGTGACGTTGCAGACTCCTTCGTGACCCTCTGACCACGGTGATCCATCTTGATAACACAGTTATCTATATGCCTAGACAGTACAGGGTCGCCGTCATGCACCAAACGCTCCTCAGTGACCGCCTCAAACACCTTCTGAGTCGCCGGAATCATCAAATTGAGCAAGTTTGTCTTGTATTCGACGATAGGGAAGTCCATTTCGTCCAAATCCTGCATCATCGACGCCCAACGGTACGGGTCACACGCGATTTCACGACACAAAGGGTTCTTTTGCACATAACTGATGATGGTTTGCTTCACTTCTTCGATATTTACCCGCCAAGTGTCATCATCACGCTCAAAATCCTTCTCCCACACCTTCACAAGCTTCACTTTTGGCTTCTCGCCCTCTTTAGGGACAGTTACAGCGCAAATAGCGGTGCTGTCGTTCGCATAAGACCCGTCAAAGCCCAAAACATAGTCCTCGTCCGGTTCTATGTCCACATTTTGCGTCAATTTTCCCCAAGAACCCGTCGGAAGCCATGCTTGTTGCGCTGAAACCCACTGATTGCACCTTTTAGTGCGAAATTCGGCCTCCGGTGTGCGCTTTACCGCACTCTCAAAGTCACTTTTAGCCACAATGTCATCAAAACCAGGGTTAGCGGCCCTCCAAGTGGACTCAAGCTTGTGATCAGCCTCCGCAGGGGCCTCCCACCACGCCATATAGAACGTTTCGTCCGAATCCTCACCACTGACAAGCCGTTTACCGTAGTTGTAAAGCGTGTAAGCGATACTGTCCTTACCGGTTTGCGATTCCGTCTTCACACCAGCAGTAGTAATAGCTATCAGCGTGGCCTGCTTACCGCGAGCACCCTGAGCCAACGACATAACATCGAAAAGCTTTCTATTGGGTTGCGCGTGCAACTCATCAAAGAGAACCAGTGTCGGAGACAAACCCTCATGCCTAGGGGCGTCAGCAGACAACGCCCGATACACGTTACCCGTCGCAGGCACATACAAAGAGTCACGGTAAATCTTCACATGCTCCGCAAGCTCCGAGTTCCGAATCATCTTCTTCGTATCCTCGAACACAATCTTCGCCTGGTTACGGTCAGCAGCAACCGAATAGATTTCCGCACCCTGCGTCTTGAAGTCAACAAGAGCAAAAGCGGCAATCAACGAACCAAGCGCCGACTTACCTGACTTGCGGGGCATCCCCACCAAAGAAATACGGTGACGTAGCCCGCCGTCCTCATCACGGGCAAACAAATCACCGAGCAAACGCTTCTGCCACTCGCGTAACACCATTTTGCTACCAGAAGGCCCAGCAATAGAGTCCTTCGTGATTGTCGCAAACGCATCCGCAAAACGGACAATGAAATCCCCATCGCCACGCTCAACAGCATCCTCCGGCACCGGAGTCAACCAGAACGGGTCAGTCACGAGACCTCTCCGCCATCAAAGTCTCAAACGCCGACTTAGCCTTTATCTCAGCCAACCCCAAACGCGAACGCGAATCAACCGTAAACCCAAGCTGACCCAACCCAGACATAATCGCCTTCTCCAACTCCAACAACTGCCGAAGCAAATGAAAATCATCAGGCGCAGACTCAACCTGCTGCTCCAACATCACCTGCCGATCCAACTGCCGACAAACAATCATCAAAGCCTCAACATCAGACTGCCGAGACACCCACGTCTTACCCACACCAAACACGCGATCCCACAAAGCCTGACCCGCCGACCCTAACTCCCGATGCGGGGCAACATAACCACCCTCCAACTCAAACGTGTCAGACAAAGCAGGCAAATCACGCTTACCAGGGTTCCCCTGCAAACGTTTCATCTCAAGCGGTTTAGCGGGATTAGGCATTTTTCTACCCTAGCACTTTTTGTTTGAACTGCGGGAAAGTGCAAACAGT
>CAKZKU010000200.1 GCA_937124545.1 uncultured Microbacteriaceae bacterium
CACGACAATAACCTGCATCAAATTCGAAGATTGCCGCTCGCTCCTCGTACCATTCGATTAGCTCAGTGTCGTCCATGCCCTAAAACCACTCGCTCCCCAACTTATCATCCATCGGTAGTTTTTCGATAGCCTGCATTTCGTCTTGTGCTCTCACTAAATAAACAGACGCAGTATTTAGTGAAATAGCATAGCCCGAAACAGTGTCAAGTGTTGGACGCCAATGCCCTCAAAACCGATGCCTTTCGACGTTCGATCTCTTCGGGTGTCGCCTCACTCTTCAAACGCTCCCGCACGACATCTGCTGCACCCTGAGCGGTTAGGAATGGGCGACTCGGCTCTTCGGCTTCTCGCTCTCCAGATCGCTTTGAAGTTCGCCTCATGCGATATCCGGTCTGCTCTTCGATTGACGGCACATCGTGCTCAATCAAATTTTGCCGCTTCATGTCGCGAGCCTGCGGAGCCCTCATGTCGATCAATCGTGGCTTTCGCTCCAACTCAGATGCACCGCGAAGCACTCCGCAGGTCCCACCCTCCAAGCAATTCCGCTCAAAGATCTCGCAGAACCGTTTTTGGATCCAGACTTCCGCCTCACGCTCGAACAATCCACAAAACTTCGGCCAGCCGCCCATCTCCAGGACGGTCGCGTTCACGGCGCCATCGCGAAAGCAGATAGGACGCATGTAGCCAATCGCTGAAACCGCCTTCAGTGCCGCGTTCCAGGCATCTGCTGCAGAGTCGTTTGCCCGCTCACTGGCCAGTTCTCGCACCTTGCGAGGTGAGGGCAACTCAGTGCAGATCTGCGTTGCCGTTTTGACCCCAAATCGAATTTCCTCCTCCGTCAGGCCCTCCAAGCCCATCATCCAGCCCACGACAGCGTTCTTGTCGAACTGCCGCCCGAAAGCCGCATACATCGATTGGATCAACTTCGTGAATCCGTGAATTTGTTCCTTGTCCACCCGCTTACCCCTCCAAGAGTCCCATTGGCTTTTGCCCATGACTGCCGAGAGTCAAACCGAAATCACTCACAAGCTCTTCGGCAATTTCCTCAGACGTTTTGCGGCCACCCCCACGACCGCCACTGCCCTCACGCTCCATTCGCTCGCTGCGAACTCTATCCCATTCGTCGGGCTCATCGTCCAAATGATTGTTCAGGAAGGTCGCTGGCTGGCAGAGGAACTGCCGCAAAAACGCTGGAACATCCGGCGCGTAGTACCGCCTGGCGAGGCTCACAATGTGCTCCAGGCTGTAGCGCTTCCTCGCTTTGGAGAACGCTGAGCGAGCCGTCGATTTCTTTTCCTTGCGGGATACCGCAGCCCAGAACTTTTCGAACTCGTCGTCGGACGAACGACCGGTAGCCTGGCCTTCGGTCGAGGCATCTTGGCCTTGGCCTTCCTTTCGGCCTTCGGCCTTGGTCGGCCTAGTTTGGCCTTCGACACCGGCCGAGACTTCGGCCATTCGGCCAATTGGTAGACTCCTCTCCTCTCCTCTCCTTTCCCTTCCTTTCCCTTCCGGGGGTAAGGCCTCGGGAAGGCCTCGGCTACCATTCGGCGAGGCCTCGACGACATAAGGCCGAATGTCAGCTGGACCGTTTTTTGCGTTATCCTCAAGGAATGGAGGGAATTTGTAGGATTTCTTGTCGATCTTTTGGTGATGCCAGCCGGTCACTTGGACATACTTTTGGCCTTCGAACTCGTATTCGACCAACAATTCGGCCTCGAAAAGCTCGGCCAAAAAGCCTTCCATGGTAGGCCGATCGAAATCGTCATAAGGGAAGCATTCGGCCTTCATCCTCATGGCGTTCCGACTGTGCCGCCCGGCGTCGTCGCAGAAGCACCATAGTTCGGCGAATAGTAGTCGCGCAGTCGGCGAACATCGCCCGATTTGGTCCGAAGTTGCAAACTCTGGCTTGATTGTCCTGATCCTTGGCATGTCCCTACCCGATTTAGTTCCTATGAATCGCCAGCCATCCGTGAATCTACCCCGTTTTCCTTGCTAGATTTCTAGTCGTTCGCGGTGGATGCCTCAGCAAATGCTCCAACGGAGACTTACTAGCCGTCGCACCATCTTTCGAAACGTGCAAATACGTTTCTGTCGTCTGAATGCTGCTATGGCCCAGCAATTTGGCCAGTGTTGCGACCGGTATGCCCTGCTCGGACGAATGCGTCGCAAACGAATGCCGCAAGTTGTGTGACGTAATTCGCTTGCCGATTCCCGCCCGCTTCGACGCTTGGCTAATCTTTCGCGACAAATGCGATCGGTCCCGATGGTGCCTCAGCCACTTTCCATTCTCAGGACTCCGGCTGTACTTGTCCGAAGCAAACACGTACCACCACGCATAATCCAGATGCGAGCTCGGCGACTTACGCCCCCAGGCGAACGGCAGCGAAACGCCATTTCTGCCCTCGTGCCTATCTCGCTGCCACTGCGCCCGCATGACTTCCATTTGCTCTTTCATCCGCTCATGCAAAACTTCGGGGAACTGCGTCACCCGGTCCTTGTAGCCCTTACCATCCCAAATATGCAACTGCTTCCGGCTAAACGAGACATCCTTGATCCGCAAACCGACGACATCTCCAATCCGCAAACCACACCCGTACATCAATTGAGCGACTAATAACTCCAGGCCGTCCAGCTCGTCGAACAGCGCCGAAACTTCCTCGACATCCAACACATCACGCACACGCTGCGGAGCCTTCGCCCGCAAAGCATTCACACCCTGGATAGGTTTACCCAGTACCTCCCGATACACATACAAAGCTGACTGCAACGCTACGTTCTGCGTATTTGGGCTGACCCAATGCTCATTCGCCAAACTTGACAGCCAAGCTTGCACATCATCCCGCCCCAACTCTTTTGGATGCCTCCACCTCCCATCGCGTTCTTTCACGAACCGCAAGTAACGCTCGAACCATCCCCAATATGTCTTCGCCGTTTGAATACTCTTTCCCTGAGCTCGAATCCTTTTCCAAAGTTGCTCTTTCAGCTTCACAGAATCACCAGTCCAAAGTCACTGAATACATTCCGTTGCGCATCAACTGTGTTCCAACACAGGTAATAAATTGTTACCATGACCTAGAACAGCGTCTTTTGCGCAAGGCGTTTGACCGCTGCCTCGCAGTATCGTTCGCTGATCTCGATCCCAATGGCCTTGCGGCCTTCTAGCCTTGCGGCTACCAATGTCGTGCCCGACCCCATGAACGGGTCCAGAACCGTTTCAGCATCGGGAACCTGCGTCATACACCAACGCATCAACCCCAGTGGCTTTTGCGTCTTATGCACCTTCTTCATCTGTGTCGGCGCGAAACGGTAAATCCTCAACACCGCATCCCACGAACACCACGCCATTTCACCCTCGGCGAAACTTCGCCCCTGAATCTCAGGCGTCTTGTCCCACACCAAAACGTTTCGAGTTGGTGGCAGTTCAAAATAGTTCCCGCCCCAAATTATTGACTTGTCCGCGTGTTCTATCGCGTTTTCAATTGTCGCCCGCGTTGGCGGCTCTTTGTCCCAATCACTTCGTTCCAATCTTGAGCTGGCGTAGCCTCCCATATTCATATTACCAGCGTCGATTCCGTATGGTGGATCGGTCAACATCAGATCGAACCTACCTAGGAATGGCAGAACCTTGCGGCAATCAGCGTTGTAGATCGTGATGCCATCCGAATCGTAGAATGGAGCGAACGGCATGGTAACAATGCCATGCACGTGAGCCGCGTTAGCGTCTACTTGTTGTTCCATGAATCTTTCCTACTTCAATCCTTTTTGGTCGCGGCCACGTGATGGCCAGCGTTATTTGGTAAAGTCACTTCTTGAAACTCAACTCAAAAACCGAACCGTCCGCTTCGGTATGATCGGTCCCGATGTACTCACCCAGTAGCTTGTGCATCTTCACTAAATGACACGCTGCGACTGAACCGAAGGTAGACTCGGTATGTTCCAGATACCAAAGATGCGAGCGATAGCTGAACATGTATCGTGCCGTGTATCCGTAGAATCCAGACTTGTTACTGAATAGCACGCCGCCTTCCACAATCGTCATCCGATGCGGTACAGCGCCCACGGAAACGTCACGATACTCACCAATTGATGCCTGCATCACATCCCCAAATAACAAAGCGGTGAACACGGAGCACTCAAACACGCGGCAATCCGAGGCACTGTCCACCGTTCGTGCCCGGTTACCGCTGGCGTTCCACGGACTTAATCGGCCATGTCTAACACGGTTTGCAATTCGTCAATCAACTGCTGGATGCCGGGTTTGGTGATCTGCAAGCACACGACGTTCTCGCCGTCGGTGACCGTTAGCTCGCTGTGACCGAAAACGGATGTGACCTGCAAGCCTGGCTTCGCCTCACGTGGCCCATTCCAGTAATCACGAAACCATTTCAGCTCATCTTCGATGACCTTCAAATCCCACCCACGTTTGGATTTGCCCTCGTTAAATCGCTTCATTCCATCTAGCATTCGCACCAATCCCACTGTTCGGTTAATTGGTGATTCGACAGCCGTGGAACAATGCGATGAACACGGATTCGCTTCATCGTTCGGTTGGTCAAGTTTTTTCGACATTTGATCTCTTTCGTTTGGGTAATTCTTTCGGGTAAATCGCAAACCGGTTATCGCAGACGTTAGCACGACCTAAAACAGCGTCCCCTGAGACAATCTTTTGGCCGCTGCCTCACAATATCGCTCGTCACGTTCAACCCCGACGGCCTGACGTCCTTCGAGTTTTGCGGCGACTAACGTCGTCCCGCTACCCATGAACGGATCAAGCACCGTTTGTGCCTCCGGCACCAACGACAAACACCAACGCATCAACGCCAGCGGCTTTTG
>CAKZKU010000201.1 GCA_937124545.1 uncultured Microbacteriaceae bacterium
ACATCATCGCCGTCACATTCTGTTCGTATGCATGAATCGGCCTCTCGACCGAAATTCCTGCGAACTTAAAGCCAGCGATGTGGATGACACCCTCAATCGAATGCTCACGCAGAGCCCTTTCAACAAGCTGCGTCTCTAACAGCGTGCCTTCGACGAGGGGGACCCCATCTGGAATAAAGGATCGAACCCCGGTGGAAAAGTCGTCGAACACGACCACGTCCACCGATGCCTGCAGCAGTTTGCGCACGACATGGGAGCCGATGTATCCGGCGCCGCCTGTCACTAACCACGTCATGTCTCGAGGCTACCTTCCTTCGCTGCGCGACGGCTTACCTGCCTGGCTGCGATCGTTGAAGCCCACGCAACCGGCCACTGCCACAAGGGCGCAAAGAGCTTGAGCAATCTCGGGAGGTGGCTGGCTTTGACCTTCATCGCCTCTCGCGAGGAGCCCCTCCGATCAGCCACCGTGAGCGACTGTGCGTGCCAGCGGAATTGAGCGGTCACGTGGTTCACGTGAATGAATACGCCCTCGCGTCGGAGCCTAAGGAAAAGGTCGAGATCCAGAGCGTACGAAAGCTTCGAATCAAAACCCCCGGTGTTCGCGATGGCATCCATAGACACAACGGTTCCAGGGTGCGGGATGAGATTGGGGCCCCACGGCAGGAGAAGTTGGGCAACTTTACCGGCAGAGTTTTTGCCGATGATACTTCCGGCATTATCAATGTATTCACAGTGGCCATAGGCAACAACCGCAGCTGGAGTGCTCTCTAACCCTTCCACCGCAGCAGCGATTCCTGCGCCCACCAAGACATCGTCATCGCCCACCCAGATGTAGTACTTCTCATCCCCCCGGGTCGCGATCGCTGCATTGATCGCATCGGCCATCCCAGAACCCGGATCGTCAACCACAGTGGCATCGTGGCGCAACGCCAGTTGTCGGGCTGCCGTTGCGCCCTTTGGCGCTACAACAACAACGGTGGTCTCTATGTGCGCGGGAATGGTTGCGCACGACTCAAGCGCCAGTGCAAGTGATTCCAGCCGGGTCCCCAAGGTGGGAAGTACGACCATTACGCTGACCGTAT
Organism: uncultured Microbacteriaceae bacterium; assembly: GCA_937124545.1. Taxonomy (GTDB): domain Bacteria; phylum Actinomycetota; class Actinomycetes; order Actinomycetales; family Microbacteriaceae; genus Pontimonas. The sequence continues at coordinate 1,083 of CAKZKU010000201.1, forward strand.
TCATTGCCACCACCTCTAACCAGCGCTTTAGGCTGGGGTTATATTTTCGTCAATTAGGGACACCATGAAGCTTACGGACACCATCTACATCGCAGGCCATCGCGGACTCGCCGGCTCAGCAATCTGGCGCCACTTTGAAAAAGCTGGCTACACGAATTTAGTTGGCTTGCGGTCTGACGAACTCGACCTGACCGACCGTCAAGCCACGATGAGCCGGATCCGGGAAGTTTCGCCGGAAGTCGTTATCGACGCAGCCGCGAAAGTCGGCGGCATCCACGCAAACAACACCTACCCAGCTGATTTTTTGAGCCAAAACCTGCAGATTCAGGTCAATCTGATGGACGCTGCGCATGCGGCGGGGGTGGACCGTCTGCTCTTTCTCGGCTCTTCGTGCATCTACCCAAAATTCGCGCCACAGCCGATTCCCGAATCAGCTCTTCTCACCGGGCCTCTCGAGGAAACCAACGATGCCTACGGGATTGCCAAAATTTCGGGAATTCTCCAGGTTCAAGCGATGAGGCGGCAACATGGCCACCGTTGGATCTCTGCCATGCCCACGAACCTCTATGGCCCGAACGACAACTACCATCCAGAAAACTCCCATGTGCTAGCAGCCTTGATTCGAAAGTTTCACGAGGCAAAAACGGAGGGTGCCGACACCGTCACAATTTGGGGCTCCGGCAGGCCACTTCGTGAGTTCCTCCACGTCGACGATCTTGCGTCAGCTGTTGAGTTCCTTCTGCTGAACTATGACGACCCGCAGACCATCAATATTGGCTCGGGGCACGAGGTGTCAATTCAACAGCTTGCCCACACAATTGCCGAGGTCGTGGGATTCCGCGGTGACCTTGTCAACGATGAGACCAAACCCGATGGGACGCCGCGAAAAATGTTGGACAGCTCGAGGCTTCACTCGCTGGGCTGGACGACCGCGTGGAGCTTGCGCGAGGGCATTGCCGATGCGTACGAATGGTTTCTCGCGAACGAATCTTCGGTCCGGTCCGTCTAGCCCACAGGTCTCGTCGGATGAACCACCCACACCGACGAAACCCCCCGTGTCGTGAGTTCGACCTCGTCTGGGGTGATGAACATTACGTCACCTGGAACAACGGTTTTCGAAGAGAACTGGCCGGCCAGGGTGCCAATACCGCTCTCGACAATGACTACCGCTGAGCTACCGCGCAACGAGACCCGGTCAAGGTCGGTGATGTGCGTCACCTCGAAATTTGCGGGGAAGCCCTGGTAGCGGGCGCTGGACCCGCTCGACTGCGGAGAAACTACTGGCGGGTGCGACTGAGCTGTCGTGTTCACTAATTTCAAAAATTCTGTGGTGTCGCGACGCTTGTTCGTGAGACCCGCCCGAACAACGTTGTCACTGGGCAACATCACCTCGAGGCCGAAACCAGCAAGGTACGCGTGGGCGACTCCAGCATCGACAAACACCGCTTCACCTCGCTCTAAGTCGACCTGATGCATGAGGAGAGCAAATAGAACACCAGGATCTCCGGGATGCAGGGAAATTAACTCTTGGACGAGGGCTAGGTCGTCGTCGCCGCGACCTGGTCCCTCGCTGGAACCACGTGCGCTGTCAAGCCACTGCTGCGCTCCAGTGAGACACTCCTGAACCTCGGTTCCTCCTTCCACGAGCCAGGAAACACTTTCTGCAAGGGGAAGTAGGAGCTTGCTGGCCAACACATCGCAGATAGAGGCATCAAGCCCCCGGCTTCGCCACAGCATCAGGCGCCGCTCGACCTCATCCCGTTCGACAAATCCCGCGAGAGCCCGGAAGCGCGGAGACAAAGCGATGAGAAGCTCGGGCTTGGCGGAGGAATCACGATAGGTGCGATTTTCATCGGCTATTCCTCGCGCCAGCTCATCCGCAAAACCGACTTGAGCTTGTTCGTGCCCGGGGTGAACTTGAATAGAGAGTGGCTTCGCTGCGGCGAGCAGCTTCACAAGGAGGGGGAAGTCAGCGCCGGTCTCCCCCAACCACTGGTGAAAATCGTGCTGTTCCCCGGACACCTCAACCGTGGTCTTCGCATCAGCGTGATTCCCAAACCATTGCTCTGCCTCCGGCTGACCCGACACTTTCAAGCCGCGAAACCTCGAAATTTCGCCAGAGGACCCCCACGGATAGTCGCGAATCGGGGCCTGGAGCGGGAACAACATGACATGAGTTTATTCCCGACTATCCAGCAAGCACCTCACCGCAACCGGCCACTCTGTCAGAATGTCATTATGTCGTCGGCGAACAGTTCACAGAGTTCTCCTCGGACTGATCTCGATTCAGTGTGGGTGGTCATTCCCCTCTTCAACGAGGCCGAGGTCATCGCCAACGTTGTCTCCGAAGTGCACGCGACCTTTCCCAACGTCGTGTGCGTTGATGATGGGAGCTCCGACAGCAGCGCAGAGCTTGCCCGAAAGGCGGGTGCAACAGTCCTCCAGCACCCGATGAACTTGGGGCAGGGAGCTTCGCTACAAACGGGGTTTGATTACGTGGTCTCGCAAACGGAGGCAAGCCACGTCGTTACCTTCGATGCCGATGGACAACACCGTGTTAAGGACGCTGTCGAAATGGCGGAACTTGCCTCGAGGAAACGTATCTCTGTGATTTATGGCTCCCGCTTTCTTGATAAGCGCACAAAGCCGGGTCTCAAAAAACGGGTTGTGCTTCAGGTTGCAGCGCTGATGACCCGCGTCTTCACGGGCTTGCGATTGACGGACGCTCACAACGGCCTGCGGGTGCTCAGCCGTGAGGCGCTCGGGAAAGTCCGCCTCGAGCAAAACGGGATGTCTCACGCCAGCGAAATCGTTCACCAGTTGGCTAAGTCACGGCTGTCATGGAGGGAATACCCCGTGGAAGTGTTGTACACCGACTATTCGAAGAAAAAGGGCCAGTCGTTGCTCAATTCCATCAATATTTTGATTGATTTGATCGTTAGGTAGGGATAAACCATGTTGAGCCAATGGATTCTCGTCATCGCTTTTATTTTCGTTGGGTTTTACCT
>CAKZKU010000202.1 GCA_937124545.1 uncultured Microbacteriaceae bacterium
AACCCCCCGTCGGCGAGATACGCACCGATCGCTGCCATCACAAGAAACCAGGACATGCGCTCAGCATAGTCATCGAGTCTCGCGTTCGTTGGCCTCTGGAACGTCATGGATTCCAGCTCCCCACCGTTAGCCCGGATGGCCGGTACGAACCCTCAGGCGGCTAGAAGGTAGCCACTGGGGAAAGGAAGGCTCACGAGACTCTCGGGCACCGCATCAGGTAGCCGGTGCCTGGCTGTGACTTGCAGGCGAGGCCTGGTGCTTAAAGCTCTTTCTCAACCGCGGCCATAATGGCCAAGTCCTGCCACGACATTCCGGTTGACTTGTAGATTCGTCTCTCGTCTCCGTTGACATCAACCGAACTTCCAAAAAGGTCTTTCAGTTCGATCAGGGAGCTTTTGGCAAGGTGTCCCTCGCTGATGGCCATGACGACGTCACCGGCCTCTCGCAGCGCAGAGTCGCGGCTTTCCACATACACCGAACCAGACGCCATCAGCTCCCCGGGCAGTTCCCGCGAGTTGGGGTCGTGAGACCCTACTGCCGCGATGATGGCGTTCGCTTTTAGGTCGTCCGCAGCAAACAGCGGCTGTGCCGAGCTGGTCGCGGTGATGACTATGTCGGCGTTTGCGAGCTGCCCTGAGTCTCCGATTGATGCGTCAAATCCTTCGGAGACGAGCCTTGAGATCACCGCCTGGGAGGTAGTGGGGTTTCGCGCGAATAAGTGAATCTGATTCGTCGAGGTTGCATGCCGAAGAGCTAGAGCGTGCGCCACGGCTTGAGGACCTGAGCCAAAAATCGCTGTGCGGGGCTTTTCGGGAGGACTCAGCCTCTGCACGGTGGCAGCGGTCATGGAGGCGGTTCTCAATAGCGTTAGTGCGGCACCATCACACTGGAGGAGAGGGGTCAGGGTTGCCGAGTCGAGCAGCGAAAAGATTCCCTGGATGCGATCGAGGCCCTGGGCCGGGTTTGACGGTGCGACCGTGACGAACTTAAGGCCAACCCTGCCCCCAATTTCACTCGGCATGAGAAGCCCTTGGCCGTTGTCAAAATTTACGTGAAGCCTGGGATGGTCCATCGTCGGGTCGAATCCTGATTCGAGCAACGACGCGAGGGCCGATGTTGCTTTGACGTAACCAAAACCGTCAAAGAGGTCCGAAGCCTCAACCCACCGAATCTGTTTCATCGCAACGAGAAACCCGAGTCAAGAGGGTCCGTCGGAACCAGGACAAAATTCGATTCGGCCATCAGCCACGCGTTACCGGTGATTTCGGGAATCACCCCAGAGATCGAGTGTTCTTCGTATGTGTCAGCAATGCGACCCTCAAATCGCGTGCCAATTATTGACTCGTGCACAAGCGTCATGCCCTCCTGGAGCTCATTGTTGGCTGCGAGCTGCGCAATCCGTGCCGCGGTTCCTGAACCGCAAGGCGAGCGGTCAACCCTGCCATCTGCATAAATGGCGACGTTGCGCTGGTGAAGTTGTGTGCGGGTTGTCGCGAGGCGGTCGTAGAAAATCGTTCCGTAGATGCCGTTGAGCCGGGTATCGGCCTGCGATTGAGATTCAGGCGAGCTATTGAGTTTCCACTTGATCTCTCGACCGAGTCGAACGAGTTCGTCCAAGTGATCGGGAATGACCTCAAGGCCGAGCTGAGAAGCCTCGAGAATTGCGTAGTTTGCACCCCCGTAGCTGATGTCGAGAACGACCGTTCGTCCGTCATCAAGTTGGACTGAGAGGTCTGTTGCAACGACGTGAGACCAGACGTTCCGGAAGGTAATTCCCGTGATGACATCCTGTTCTTTCTGAACCAGGGCCTGAACCCGGCCGGAGGGGACGTCGATGGTGACAGGAGTAACCGAGTCGGGAGTTGAAGCAACGAGGCCAGAGTTGACTGCCCACGCTCCCAGCGCGATGGTTCCGTGCCCGCAGGCGGTCGAATAGCCGTCACCGTGCCAAAACAGCACTCCAAAATCAGCACCAGCGTCGTCCGGTGCTGTCACAAATCCGCCGTACATGTCAGCGTGCCCTCGGGGCTCGTTTACCAGTAACTT
>CAKZKU010000203.1 GCA_937124545.1 uncultured Microbacteriaceae bacterium
TATCAACGATCCATCCGACGACACAGCTACGCGATCCGCCGAGAGGGAGCGGCTTACTCACTACCTGAAGCTTGGTTACCACCGTGGAGCTGCTGGTGTTATCTCAAAAATACTCGCAACCGCTAGCTTGGACTCAAAAGAACTTTCCCGCGCGTCAGGGTTGCTTGAGCAATCGCTCGCCAACCACACACTGAGCTGCCTCCGTTTCGGGAATCCATCCATGGCTGCAAACGCACTCGAAAGCTATCTGCACAACGAACACAGTGCCATAGATCCAAAAACCGCAGCCAAGCTCAAAGCTGAATTCGGTGACCTGAAAAAGAAGGATCCACCACTGAAATGGATGACAAAAGACCGCTACCTCAAAGGAGATCACACTTGGTCCGATCAAAGCAGAGGAACGGAAATTGACGGGGTGCTGCAAACCGGCAACTGCGCTAACGACCGGAAAGGAGGCTGGGAGACGGCCAAAGTCATCGTGAAAGACGGCTGCTACATGCAGGGAGGGACCATTCGAGCATCCCATGGTCAGCTCGAGTTCCAAGGAACTACTCAGCGACCCGTCATTCTCCACAATGTCCGGATCGAGTGTGACTACACCGCGGCGGTTGTAGCTAAAAACACTATCTTCATCGACTGCAAGTTCACAAAATCAGGAAGTTGGACGTGGAATGGCGGCTTTAGCAGCAAATGGACCTTCGAGGACTGTCTTGTCGCAAAATCCAACTTCGCAAGTCTTGATAGAAAAAACTACGGACTCCAATTCAAACAAACCATTTTTTACAAATGCTCCTTTCCCGATCGCACCCTAAACACCAATCCGAAGTCTTCAGCCAAAGATGCATACCATCGCCATTGGAACCGATTAACTGACTGTGGATACATCGAATGTTCCCTGCCCCCCAGTCTGATTTGGAACAACCAGCAAGCCAGCTACCTCGACTGTGAAATTCGCGGTGAATCCAAGTTCGAAAGTTCGAAACCTTTCGAGGTAACCCTTGGCTGTTCACCCGCAACTTTCCTGCGCGACCTGAAAGCTGCCACATCGACCACCACAGGCAAAAATCTGGTTTACTCGGAAGACCTTCCGGTCATCAAAAGCTTGGAGAGTAAATGGTGGCACTTGCTTCCCGAAATCGACTAATGGCCTTCTCGGCCGGCGACTCTTCGCCCCCCTTATCCCTCAACCCCGAAGCACTAGCCACTGATGCGAGATACAAACAATCGGGATTCAGGGGTTCGAGGTGCAGGTTGGAGGCGCGGAGGTAGGTTCAACTATTGCCTCATCGGGAGAGAAGCTGCGTTTTCTTTGGCTCTATTTCAGCGGAGACTCGAAGCCGAGCGGCCCGTCATATTGTAGCCCTTCTTTGATAAGCCGATGATCTCTCTCTTTAAGGGCTGACACTCTCGAATAGGTAGATGCAAAGGAGGCCCTTAGTCCTCCTATCGACCTAATCGAGCCGCTCGTAGTGACAACCAGAAGGCCGTTACGGAATTCAAATTTTATCGTGCTGGCTGCTTGTTCAGAACCAAATTTTCCCGTTAATGAAGTTCCTCCATTTTTCCATTCACCGAGAGATCCAGCCACTTGCCCTTGGTGGCCATGGCTAGGTTCATACTTTCTGATAGCAAAGTGGTGCCCCCCCTTGATCTTTTTGATCCGTAGGGAGTTTCCCATCCCATCCCAATAAACCCCGTCAGAATCAGTGGGCGTTGCTGGATTGACCAACATTCCATTCAACCACTTTGAATTGTCACGCATCAGGATTGCGCGTTTGTCGATCGAAGCAGCATTATTCGGGTCAATAGGGTGAAAATTTAGAAAGTGATCTCGCCGCTTCTTCTCGCTTCGTAACAGGGTCATGAACTCAGCATCATTCTTAAAACGCTCCTGCACGGCCTTCCACCGCTTTTCATATTGTTGATTAGCACCAGCTAACCCTTGGTGTGCCTTGGCGACGGGATCGCCGAAACAAATTCCGCTGAAAAGCAGATATAATACAAAATGACATATTCCCTTCCTCTTTGAACTCCTTGTGCCAGACATCACCGACCGTCTACTCCAATTGAGTGTGTAAGGCGATCATCTTCGCGGTAGCACCGACCGACGCTCCAGACCCTTATCGGATACCACCCGACTCGATGCGAGGTTTAGCGAACTCTCAATCCCTCATCCCGATTCCTGCAGGCAATTTCACGGATTCATC
>CAKZKU010000204.1 GCA_937124545.1 uncultured Microbacteriaceae bacterium
CTTGGTAGATGATCTGGTTTTCATAGATAATAGAGAGACACTTAAGCAGCGGCGGCCTTGGAATTATGTGGCAACGTTTGAGGCCACCCGCCCGCTACCGGGAGCGCCCCTCCGATTTAGGTTTGGGTTTTTCGTTGCCCTCAGATTTCGAGTCCACAGCGGTAGCGGGTTGGCGTGCGCCGCCTTGTTCTGCCGGTATTTTCTTTGGATAGCTCTGGACTGCCTTCCCTGCATAGTCTCGTATCGTGATCACACGGCCGAACTCGACCGAGAGCGTGGGAGTGCCGTCATACCTCTTTGCTAGCTTGCGCACCCAAACCCCTTTCGTTTCGTCGAGCACGTAAATGTAGGCATGGCATGCCGCCCTGCCGGAGTAGGGGTTGTACCAAGCGACAAAGGCTGTAACGTCCGAGCTTCGATACTCGACAGAGGAAACGTTGGGATCACTCCGCAACCCACCGGAAACATCTTCTTTCTCCGCAGCCACGACGATCTCTGCCGTCGTCTTAGTCTCTGCCGGGGCTTTCATGAACTCTTCGGCGTATACGTGCGCAGGGATCGATAGAAGGAGAGCTAGTAGGGCAATTCTTGTTTTCATGATCTAAGAATGCCACAGAATCGGATCCCTGTTGTAAGGAGATTGTAAAAATGAATCAGTCCAGCGGCGATTCAATCCTCGCGTCAATCTTTCAGCAGAACGTAAAAGGCCTGGAACCCGCTACTGGGAGCGCCCCTCCGACCCTGGTTTAGTTTTGTTCTCACCCTCCGGCTTCGACTCTCGAGCGGTAGCGGGTTGGTCAGCGCCGCCTTATTCTCCTTTGTTTGTTTCGGTGAGGTCGAACTGCTTCAGGATAAGCTCCATCTCTGACATCACTTGCTCGTTATCCGTCCAAAAGTCGAATACCTCGCCCTCCCAGTTGAAGAGAATCGAGTGACCCTGTGCCGAATACAGGTATGAACTCCAAGCGAACGAAGCTGAAAGGCTAAAGAGAGAAATCCCGATCTCATTCTGTGCCGATGTAAGGATGTGTCCAGGTGCATCGATCAGCATCCGATCTTCCTGGCGACTCGAACGAATGCCGGCAATCGCGATCATCTCACTCTGCTGGTAAAGCCCCCAATCCGTCATGTGAATCAGGGAGTCCGAATCGGGAATGATCCGTTCGTAGTAGTGGCGAGTGAACGCGTCGACCCTCCGATGATTCGTTGGTGCGTAGAACTGAAGATAGAACGCAGGTGACGACTCGCCGTGATAGGGATCCTTGTGGATCGATCGCTGCCGCAACCAATCGTCAATCTCGCTGTCAGTCACGCACTTCATTTTTTGAGGAGAACGTCAAAGGACTGGAATCCGCTACCGGCGGCGCCAGTTCGACGAAGGGGTTAAGGTTCTAAAAATCATAAAACTAAACTACTGAGCGGGTAGCGGATTGCCAGCTCCGACTTGTTCTCCGATCAGTCATCCCGGCGCTTCCAGACAGGTTCGAATGGCAGTGGTTCGGATGGCAAATTGTTGAGCAACCAAGGTTCCTCTATTCTCCACCAATATTCCTTGAATTCCTTAGGCTCGTGATACTCACGGAAAGCGACGGCACCCAAAAGTTCGGTTGCACCGGAAGCAGAGAAATCCCAACCATCTTTTTCGCACCAGAAACTCTCAGTATCCTGATCAAACCAAACTTGATACCCCTTGCGCTGAAGGATGACTAAAGCCGTGTTCTCGGTATTCGAATATGCAGTGAGCGCTGGCATTGTAATTTTCTGGAGAACGCCGAAGTGTCGCACGGCGATAGCCGTTGTGACCACTGACTTGTTCTCCATTTTTGAATTATGAAATACCGAAA
>CAKZKU010000205.1 GCA_937124545.1 uncultured Microbacteriaceae bacterium
CAGAGATCTCGGCTTTGACGCCCGCTCCTTTACCGGGAGCCAAGCGGGCATGATGACCGATGCGCAACATGGTCGCGCGCGAATCGTGGATGTCACCCCCACTCGTGTGCGTGCGGCGCTTGATGAGGGCGCCATCGCGATTGTGGCGGGGTTCCAGGGCTTTAATACGGATTCTCGTGACATCACCACGTTGGGCCGAGGTGGTTCGGACACGACCGCTGTGGCGCTGGCCGCCGTGTTGGGTGCAGAGGTCTGCGAGATCTACACCGATGTTGATGGTGTCTTTACCGCAGACCCTCGAGTAGTTCCGCGCGCGCAAAAGCTTGCTGCTGCAACCTACGAAGAGATGTTGGAGCTGGCGGCTGCGGGGGCAAAAGTTATCAACATCAGAGCCGTTGAGTTCGCCCGGCGACATGGCGTGACCTTGCACGTTCGGTCGTCTTTTACGCAAGATGTGGGAACGTTCATCTCGAAAGAACATGGGGGAGAAGCAGTGGAAGAGCCAATCATCGCTGGGGTTGCCGGTGATACGAGCGAGGCCAAGATCACCGTCGTCGGTGTTCCTGATATTCCAGGAAAAGCCGCAGAGATTTTTACGATTGTGGCCGGTGCCGGTGCAAACATCGACATGATTGTTCAGAACGTGTCCGTTCATGAAGCGGGTCGCACCGATATTTCCTTCACGCTGCCCATTGAAGATGGCGAGCGGACCATGCAGGCACTCGAGGACGCACGAGAAGAGTCAGGTTTTGAATCGCTCATTTATGACGATGAGATCGGCCGCCTATCGGTCGTTGGAGCCGGAATGCGCACTAACGCTGGAGTCTCCGCTCAGCTCTTCACTGCCCTGTCGGGAGCAGGGATCAATATCGAAATGATTTCGACCAGTGAGATTCGTATCTCGGTGATTATGCGATCGGATATTCTCCCTGACGCCGTTCGAGCCGTGCACCGAGCCTTCGGACTCGACGGTGACGTTGATGCCACCGTGTATGCCGGGACAGGACGCTAGTGGTTTCCCTCGGTGTAGTTGGCGCGACTGGTCAGGTGGGCCAGGTCGTTCGCGACCTTCTAGTTGCTCGGTCTTTCCCCGCCGAGAGCGTGCGGTTTTTTGCTTCCTCTCGGAGTGCTGGTCTCACCCTTCCCTGGGGTGAGGGATCTATCGAAGTCGAAGACGTTGCCACCGCAGACCCTTCAGGCCTGGACATCGCCATTTTCAGCGCAGGTGGCGCACTTTCCCTCGAGCAGGCTCCGCGGTTTGCACAAGCAGGAGTGACCGTCATCGACAATTCCAGTGCCTGGCGGATGGACCCGGATGTTCCGCTGGTGGTGTCCGAGGTGAACCCTCAGGAGGCCCTGTCCCCCGCAAAGGGAATTATTGCTAACCCCAACTGCACGACGATGGCGGCCATGCCGGTATTGAAGCCCCTGCACGATGAAGCTGGTCTCACACGCCTCATCATCTCCACCTACCAGGCCGTTTCCGGTGCTGGTCTCGCAGGCGGCGAAGAATTAGCCAGTCAGACCAGAGCGGGTGCTGGGCAAGAGTTGCTCGCTCTCGTCCACAGCGGCGCTGCGCTCGATCTTCCGGCTCCGAGTGTTTTTCCTGAGCCCATCGCGTTCAATGTTGTTCCTTTGGCGGGGAGCATCGTTGATGATGGGGCAAACGAGACGGATGAAGAAAAGAAGTTGCGTAATGAAAGCCGCAAAATCTTGAGCATTCCCGACCTCCTGGTCAGCGGCACGTGTGTTCGGGTACCAGTCTTCACCGGCCACTCGCTCCAAATCAACGCGGAATTCGACCAGTCGCTTCCGGTCTCCCGTGCTCGGGAGCTCCTAGCGGAGGCTCCCGGAGTTGCGCTGGAAGATACCCCCACACCACTCAAAGCCGCGGGTGTCGACCCCAGCCTGGTTGGCCGGCTGAGACAGGATGAAGGAGTGTCCGATTCCCGAGGAATCGCATTGTTCATCAGCAGTGACAACTTGCGAAAGGGCGCAGCCCTCAATGCTGTGCAAATCGCAGAAATTGTCGCAGCAGCCCGCTAGGTTCTGCTCTCCCGCACAGCACGGATGATCAGACTGACCGCCACAAAAGCGGTTAACAGCCCAAACAGGACTGCCGCCAACCGGGGCGAGAGCGCAAAGGCGGTGTAGGCGCCTATTGGCGCCGCAGCTACCGCGCCCAGTGCCACCCAGGCTCCGTCACGAAGCAGTGCATTTTTGCGCCGGATATGCAGGATGCTTCCGCTGAGTGCCCCAGGAGCCATGGCGAGCAGCGAAATGCTCTTTGCCGCAACATCGCTTCCGCCGAGAAACAACATGATCGCGGGTGTCACAATCAGTCCACCACCAATTCCCAACAATCCTGCGCCGATTCCCATCAGTAACCCAAGTCCTAGCAAGATGAACGCCGTGATCGTGGTG
>CAKZKU010000206.1 GCA_937124545.1 uncultured Microbacteriaceae bacterium
AATGAGCACCTCTGGTAGCGACGCATCGCCGTATAGCAACTCATCCATGTTTACTCGCCCTTGCTATCGCGGTGGTACAACCACTCGTCAAAGCGGTCCCGAATTTCGATTAAAAAGTGAACAATGACTAGCACTAGTAGCACGCCCAGCCCGAATCCGAGCCCGACCTGAAACGACCACCAGAACCAAGCCATCAGGGCGATTCCGGTTTCAGGTAATCCTCGATTTTCCCGAGCCCAATCCCGACCGTTTCGTCTGTGATAGGTTTCGATGGTTGCTCTGACTGCGGTCGATTCAAATATGTCGCCAACGCCGCCCCGCCAATTGCCGCAGTTGGTATTCCGCCGGCAGCTAAGCCAAGAGCTAACGGCAACGCTATTTGAGCCAAACCGCTGGTTGGCTGTGGTGCTGGCGGAACGACAATAGGCGCAGGATTATTGATGTCCCCTAGCACCGTTTGTCGCATTTCTTCCTCACCACTGCTCACGCCATCATTGCCCCAAAGTTTTCTCCGGGTCCAAGCGCTTTCCGCTTCCCGGTTCTTCTGCTGTTCCTCGTGATTCGCTGCCCAGTTCTCCGCTTCCGTCATCTCGATCCAGTTGCGAATCTTTCCCCGATTGTTCAGGTACGTCGCGTACTGCTGCTTCCAGTTCTCGGATCCAGACATCCAGGCTATTTCCTCTGGCAAGCACAGAAGCGAGCATTCCCGAAAGTTGGGCATGCTCCGCTCGACCTTTTTGATTCTCCGCGATAATACGCCGCATTATCGCTTCGGGGTCACTATCCACCTTGCTGCGTGGTTGGGCTAGCAACTGGTGTAGCCATGACGCCCGACACAGCGCGAGACTCAACAGGACCAAGCTCGTTCAAGGTCTTCGCGACCCCAGCTTGCAGAGCTCCGGACGCGAGCGTAAACGTGTTGCGTCCTTCCCGGTTGTTCGCCTGGATGTTGCCACTAGTTTCCGTCAACATGCTCTGCGCCACGGTTGGTGGCAAATCAATTCCTTCGGCCATAATTTCCTCGATATCTAAAATCGGAAGGGTTACAAAACCGTCGCCAATCACTGGCTCTCCGCTACTCACGGATAGCCTTTTGGAGACGGGTTACATCCAAAACAAAAGGCTCATCAAAAGCGTAGCTTTCATCGTCAATGACGGTTCCGTCTTGTCCGTTTAGCACAATGAAACGACGGTTCAAATCACGCTTTATCTCGTCTTTGAGCTTGGCAACATCGACGCTTGCGGAATTACCCGCTGGCCCAATTGGCCCCTGAGCACCTCGGAACGCGGGGTCGCTTCGCATCGTGTCGAGCAGCGCTAAGCTCATGGCTTTCAACTGCGAATCACTAACTGTGCCGGTATCGCCCTTGTCGCCTTTCGGCCCAGCAGGACCACGGAAACGGTCGTCGTCGGCAATTTTTGCGATCACGATTTTTGCGAGCCTATCGTAGTCAATATCAACCTGGGAAACCGGCGGATCTTGCTGGTGCCCTCCGGTGCATCCAGGACAATGCACCCCCCGGCAAGTGCCAGCAATTGGCGTCGGGCTTGGTTTGAACGAAGGGATGTCTTGATTAGGCGGCAAAACAGGACGCGGAACCGGAGATGGTTGTGGCTGTGGGCTGTATTGTGGTGGCTGCTGTGGGTAACACTGACCGTTCGGTGGGCAGTTCTGTTGCAGAGCTCGCATTACGCGATTCCGCCAAGGTAGTAAAAAAATGCGAGTGTTTCGAAAGCACACCGAAACAGTCCCGCCACCACCGGTCAATGTTGATGGTCCATTATTGGCGTTAAGAGGGGCAATTAGTTCACCCGATTCGTTGAACGTTGGCCCACCAGAATTACCCGAGATTGCGCCCTTTCGAGCCCCCAAACCCGTCGAAGCGAAATCACCACCGCTGTAAATTTCGTCAACTCTGGCTGGCCAGATCGTATGCCACTCAAGACGCCCTCGGTCAAATCCCGACGGGAAAACTAGGTCGCCAATGGCTGGCGGTTTGTCCGCAACTGCTACCGGCTTGAGATTAACCGGTGATGTTTCGACAACTGCTAAGTCCGGTTCTTTGTCGAGCTCACAATGAAGCACCCTGGCCGCCAAGACTTGGCCTGATTTTAGCGTGACTGTGAACGTGCCTTTGGCGCTTGATAGAACGACGTGAGCGTTTGTCAGCCAAAGTCCGTCGCCTAAGTATGTTGCCGACCCCTTTTGCTGGCCGGTGGCATCTCGCTTCGTGACGAGCCCTACAGAGCTATACGAGTCGACGACAGATTGCGGAATAAGCGTCGAGTCGGAAACTGCGGAGACGCGATGGAAATGAACAATTTGCGGCTGAATTTGCCCAAAAGCCGACGATTGCAGCGAAAGCAGCGTGAGATAAGCCAGCCCATAGCACCACACTCGGAAA
>CAKZKU010000207.1 GCA_937124545.1 uncultured Microbacteriaceae bacterium
TTGGTGATTGAACCAGAAGCCTCTACCGCCCCTGGCATTTTCACCACCCCGAATTGCGTTAGGTTCTTGAATCCAAGTCCCAAATGCTCTGCAATTTGATCATTTGTCAATGGAGAGCGCTCAGCATGCTGAGCCGAGGCAAAAGAAGTGCATAATGAAGCAAGCAAAACGACCGCTAATTTCATAGCTGAGGTATTCTGGGAGCCAACAAATTTAGCAAGCGAATTCCTTGCGGACTGCGCCATCAGCACGATGCTCGACCTGTGTCCGAAACGCTCGCCCTCGTCTTTCCCCATCAACTTTTTCAAAACCACCCTGCTCTTGGCAAGGGACGCCCCATCCTCCTGATTGAGGACCCCCTGTTCTTTGGAACTGATTCTGAACAGCCGCTTAAGTTCCACGCCAAAAAGCTCATCCTCCACCGCGCCAGCATGAAACGCTGGACCGAAGGAAAGAACGATCTTACCTACCTCGAACTCCCGGCCGAACCGACGCGGACCGACCTGCTTCTTGAGAAAAACGTTCCGAAGAAAATCGAGACTCTCGTTTATGTCGATACCGTCGACTACCTTCTCGAACGTCGGCTTAACCGCTTTGCAGACCAACGCGGTCTGGAGCTGAAAAAACTCCCTTCCCCGATGTTCCTCACTCCTGATGAATGGATGGAGGACACCATGAACGGCATGAAAAAGCCCTTCATGAAGACCTTCTATGAGGCCCAGCGAAAACGAATGAATATTCTCCTTGAGAAGGATGAGTCCCCGGTGGGTGGCAAATGGTCCTTCGACGCAGAGAACCGGAAGAAGCTTCCAAAGAAACAACCCGTCCCGGAGCCCTATTCGCCCTCACCGAACGACGAAGTGGCCGATGCTCAAAAATGGGTCGCCGAGCGATTTCCCGAAGCCCCAGGAATGCGCGAAAATTTCACTTACCCCTCGAGCCGGAGAGAAGCACTCTACGCGATGTCCTTGTTCTTCGAAGAACGCTTTGAGCTCTTTGGCGACTTTGAAGATGCCATCTCGACCCGGGTCCGCGTGATGTTCCACTCAGTGCTCACCCCTCCACTAAACATTGGACTAATCACCCCGCAAGAAATCGTGGATGCCGCTCTCGATGCCGCCGAAAAGAATCCAAATATTCCACTTAACTCACTGGAGGGCTTCATTCGTCAAATCATCGGTTGGCGGGAATTCATGCGCATCATTTACCTCCGCCACGGCGTGATGGAGCGGAAGGAAAATTTTTGGGATTTCGAACGCGAAATGCCCGCTGCTTTTTACGATGGCTCCACCGGGATCGCACCCATCGACCACACCATTCACGCGCTCCTAGAAGACGGCTACACCCACCACATCGAGCGCCTCATGATCCTTGGTAACTTCATGCTCCTCTGCCGCATCCATCCGGACGCGGTTTACAGGTGGTTCATGGAACTCTTCATCGATGCCTACGATTGGGTCATGGTTCCCAATGTTTATGGCATGTCCCAGTTCGCCGATGGCGGAGTCTTCTCGACCAAACCCTACATTTCCGGTTCCAACTACATCCGTAAAATGTCCGACTTTCCCAAGGGCGATTGGTGCGAGGTCTGGGACGGGCTTTACTGGACCTTTATCGAGGACCACCGGGACTTTTTCGCCTCGCAATACCGACTCTCCATGATGGTCCGCCTCCTCGATAAAATGCCCGATGAAAAAAGAAAGGTTCATCGCGAGAATGCCGATAATTTTATCAACACCCACTTCGGCTAAAACCAGAAATCTCTCGGGGAATTCAACACTTTCCGATCGTTCCTCCCTCCGCGAACTTGGCCTGAATTCCGATCTGTTTGCGGTCGTCGATACCCCGGCTCACATCATTCGCCCACTGCTCCACGCAGCCCGCGACTTTTCGGACATCTCACGAAATGTGCGCAATCGCTGGCTTACACCAGCGGAAGCTGTAATCGAAATCAAGACAGACCAGCGAAAGGTCCTCTGGCACTCTAATCCTCTGACTCGCGACAAATTGCAGGATCGCAACCAACTGATGGGGTTCGTGAACAATCAGAGCACTCGGAGGACTCACCTTAAAGAGCGAGATCAATAGCTGCTGAAATCCGTTCCGGCTCTCCTCCCAAGCCGGCAGGTGATAAGGACCGACTTCAATGCCATGATCCCGAAGACACTTCAGGAAGGTCTTTTCAAATTCCGAAGGCTCGGGAACTCGTCTCATCTCCCGGCTCAACATGACAATCCGTCGGTGCCCCAGGTCGACAAGTTTTTCGACGATTTCAACCAAGGCTGGAAGGGTCGTGGGCCCGGCTCCGGCAATATCAACACTCTGACGACGACCAAATAGAGCGAACGCCAGCAAGGGCTGGGTTGAGAACCATCGCAAAACCTCGCGAGAGGCGGCTAACACGACCCACGCATCAGCTTCGACTCCCTTTACGTAGCTTGCGATCCGCTTCACATTCATCTGAAGATCAGTAAGTGTTTTATCAGCAAAGAATGGAACATGACCCGATTTCGTTAGCAGGTACTGAACATCGATCATGGGGTCAATACTCGCATCGGCCGACTCGATACAAAGAATACCAATCCGTAACGAATGCCCCGCTTTGGATTTTGGCCGCCTGATTCGTCGCCTCTTTCCCTTCTCCGAAGATTCGAGAATTCCCTGGTCGGTAAGAATCCCCAGAGCCTTGGTCACCGTCTTATGATTAACTCCCAGGTTAGAGGCAAGCTGATGAATCCCTGGAATCTCGTCACTAAACACACGGAGCTCAATCGCCTCGCGAAGGAATTCGGCGACCTGAGTAGAAGCCGACTTTAGAGTAAACAGGGGAAGATCCACAGGAAAAGGTCACCCTTTTGGGTCATAGCCTAAGAAGTAAAAATTATTTGGAAAATGGCGTCATGGAACGACCGATGCTCTGGGTCCGATGCCTCGATAAATTCAGAAAGGCACTCCACTTTTAACCCTGACAAATATGATGAACTCCACAAACGTCCCTCGCGCTCTCCGCCCTTCTGGTTTCCACCCAGATTGCCCCTGCCGCTGTCTTCGTCTTTCGAACAGACACCGCCGGTGACAATGGACCAGGAAGTGACGGGCAAACCTTCTAACAACAATGGGGAACCCCCAACAACTGGACCCTCCAAAGTGGTGCCGATGATGGTGCCAATGGTTATCCAGATGCCACAGACAGCATTATTGTTGACCGGACCGGGCTTGCGAATAACAGCACCCGCCTAACCACCGAGGGTTCCCCCGGCACCCTCGGTGCGATTTCTTCCATTACAGGAACCGGAACAGGCAATCAGGATATTGTCTTCAAGACACGGGACTTTACCATTGGAGACTTGACGAGCTTACCATCAGGGCAGCCCTTTCACATTCGCGCCGAGCGGGATAAAAATATCACAATCAGTGGCATCATTGGAGGTCCGGGCAGCCTCCGTCTCTCACGTAGCGGCGGCTTCTCTGATGGAGTGGACTCGGATGAACTTATCACGATCACCGGTGGTGGCCCCAACACAATCACGGGAGCAATTCAGCTCTTTAACGATAGCAGCAATCAGCCCAGCTATTGGGTTGCCGACAAGGTGGGAGCATTTGGCGGAGCTTCGACGGTGACGCTTGCTGCGACCAATGGAGCAGCGACCGGAGAGGCCTCCCTTCGCATTACGAGCAACGCGATCGGCGGAGAGGGTGCCATTGATGACGAATTAACAATCCTGGAAATTGGAAACAACGGTCTCCTCAGCCTTGACCCTGGTGTGAATGAAGTGATCGGCGAGGGCAACTTGTTTGTCGATCTTGGCAGCGGGCTCACTCCACTCGCCCCGGGGGTTTATACCAATGCCGAACCCTAGATCACCTGTTGCCTCATTAAAGAAAGACACCATAAGGTGACTGAATGATCGCTCCATTGCCTCATTCATGAGGACACCGTA
>CAKZKU010000208.1 GCA_937124545.1 uncultured Microbacteriaceae bacterium
GTCACCCAAGACCACTCGGGTCACGCCAGTGGCGCCTGACCGAGGGGCTGCAACCGCCACCCCGCGAGCCGTAGAAATGGTTCCATCGATGCCGGAGAGGCCTCGGTTGCTCACAACGGGGATGTTCTTGGGTCCGACAATGCGGTCCATTTCCCGGATCATGCGCGAAGCGCCAAGCACAAGGCGGTCGTGAGGCCACGACGCCTCCCAGACAGAAAGGGCAACATCCTGCCTTGTGGGAGCTCGGCGCAGAATTTCCATCTGTTCCCTCGCAAAAGCACTGCGGGCAGCTGAGTCATCTGCCGCGCCCTCGCCCAGCTCGGGTGTGTGCGGCTGGAGGGCTTCCAGAGCAGCGCGGTGGTGTTCCCGTGAAGCAATCACCCACGGCTTTACCCACTGGCTTCGCTCGTCGCTCGTTGCTGGATGGGAAATATCAAGCGAGTCCACGATTTGCGCCTGTCCGCTGGGATTTGCGGGCTCGGCCTCAGGCCCCCGGACCACAATGTGGGAATACGAGCTGTCACTGAGCAGTGCCCACACTTCCCGCGAGAGGGTGGGTCTTCCCACGGTGATGATGCGCTGCAGTGGGGTCGGGAAATGCTCTCCGTTCAGGACCTCCCGGTAAGCGGGAAGAAGGTGCGGGCCAAACCGGGCGCCACTCGCGACTTCCGCGATCAACGGAGCCCCCAACTCGAGCGCCCACTGTTCTGCCCGGCTTCCCGCCCCGTGCCCGGCGATGACGAGGGTCCCAGCCTCCGGCTCCAGCACCAGGGAGACCGTCTCCTCCGGAGTCGGTAGCGGCTCCGACAGGGTGGGTAGAACAAACTCACTCGGTTCAGAGCTGCTCAGAGGCTCCGAGAACTCAATGTTGGCGTGTGCTGCGCCGCCGGCAGCCGCCTGATCAAAAACCTCGAGGGCGGCAGCGATACCGGCCCCTTCCGCCGCGTTAGCCTCTGCCACCGCATCAATAGTGGAGGCGGCAAATCCGAAGAGTCCCGAATGTTGCGTGGTTTGGTTCGCCCCCACGCCTTTGAGAGACTCGGGTCGGTCTGCCGAGACCACAATGAGTGGCACGCCCGCGTGATGAGCCTCCATAACGGCGGGCAAGAAATGTGCGGGAGCAGATCCGGACGTGGCTAAGGCCACAGCGGGTAGACCCGTTTCCAGGGCGATACCCAATGCCCGAAACCCTGCACTTCGCTCATCCACCACAACGTGGAGCGTGAGATGGCCTGATTGCTCCGCCTCAGCGGCGGCTAGTGCGAGTGCTTGCGAGCGGGACCCGGGTGACACCACCACATCGGTGACGCCGCGGGCAACGAGAGCTCCGATAAACGACCGGGCAAACAGTGTCGCCGGAGACGTCATGACGCCGGGGGCTTAGGGTCCTGGTCGTCGTCTTTCTCGTCGGAAGGTTGGTCTTCTTCGTCGAGGGCGCGAAGTTCCTCTTCAAGTCGCTTGATCCGCTCGTCGGAAGACTCCCCGTCAATCGTTCCGAGGAACGAGGGGTCATCATCGGGCGCCCTTCGGGTGTTCGTGGGTTTAGAGCGGGACGGTTTTGATTTCCCGATAAGCAGCCACAACACAGGCCCGATCACCGGCAAAACCACGATCAGCGCGATCCAGACGGCCTTGGGAAAAGCCCGGATTCTTGGGGCTTGAGTCATCGCCACATCCACGAGCGCGTAGATCGTGAAGGCGATCGCCGCGACCCCAGCAATGACTAACCAGCGGACCATTCTCTAATCCTACGTCCCTAGACTGTGAAGGTGACCAGGTGGATTCGATACAGCGTGATTCGGTTTGGGCTCTTTGGGCTTGTCTTTGCGGGGCTGCTTTTCGCCGACATCGCCTGGTGGATTGCCGCGCTTTTTGCGACAGTGATTGCTTTCGCCGTGTCCTACATTTTCTTGGGCCGCCAGCGCGATGAGTTGGCAGCTGACATCAAAGCCCGCGTCGAAAAACGTGGAACGGCTGACGATGATGCTGACAGTGAAGACGCAGCACTCGGGTCACCACGCGAGAGCGATTCCTAACACCAGACCGTAGGCAATCGCGTTCATGCTGAGCGCCCCGAGTGCGCCTATCAACTGTGTCGGTTTCTTCGCCAAGAACACCTGAATCAAGACCCACAGGGTGAGCAGAGAAGTCAGGTAAGCAACGGGGGCCCAAATGAAGAACAGGGAGAGAACCCCGACCATCAGGTACGGCACAGCGACCAGCACCACCAGCAACCAGAGCGATGCTCGGTAGCCCCAGCGAACCGACAACGTATTTTTTCCAGCGACAGCATCTTTTTCCCGATCGCGAAGGTTGTTCACCATCAATACCGCAGCCGCGAAAGAACCGGCCCCCACTCCCGAGAACACCGCGTCAAAAGGAATGAACCCGGTCATTGCCCAGGCCGTTCCGATGGTGGCCACCGGCCCGAAGAAAACAAAAACCACTAACTCGCCGGCGCCGCTATATCCGTAGGGCTTGGATCCCCCGGTGTAGTACCAGCCAGCGACGACCGCAAGCGCTCCCGCCACCACCACAGGCCAGACCTGCGCCAACCACCCCAGCACACCCTCAGTGGCGAGCACGTCGACGCGAGCAACCACCAGCAACACCAGGCCCACCACGGCTGCCACACCAAACGAGAGAAGGGCCGCCCGCAGAACTTTCCGGGGCTCAACCGCCCCGGAGCCGACGAGCCTGGCGGGCCCCACGCGATCATCATCGGTTCCGCGAATCCCGTCGGAATAGTCGTTGGCATAATTCACGCCGACTTGAAGCCCCAGAGCTACCAGCGCGGCTAGCGCCGCCAGAACAACACTGAAATTTCCGCTTTGCACGGCCGAAGAGGACCCAAGGAAGACGGGGCTCAACGCCAGGGGCAGCGTGCGAAGTCGGGCGCCTTGAACCCATCGTCGCCACACCGGAGGTGCTGAATTACCCATGGCGCACTCCCGCGACCAGCGCTGTCAACGCTCGTCGATCTGGTTTTCCGGAGGCGAGCATCGGCATCGTGTCCACCACCATCACGCGGTCAATTCTTGCGTGAACACCGAGCTGTTTCGCCAACTCTGCTCGCACGGAGTCCCGATCGACAGCTGTGGTCGAGACCAACACGGGAACCTGACCCCAGGTGTCGTCAGGGCTTGCCACCACGACGGCGTCTTTTGCCATGGTCGTGTCGTGGATCACCCGCTCAATCTGAGCCAGAGACACTTTGATTCCGCCGGAAATGATGGTGTCATCCATTCGACCATCGATAGCCAATGTCCCGGTCGAATCGAGGGAACCCGAATCATCGGTGAGATACCAACGGGTTCCCGATTCTTGAATGAAGTGCTCCGCGGTTTTCGCGGGGTTATCGATGTACCCCTCAGCGAGCATGGCACCGGCGATGGCGATTCTTCCCTCATGCTCCCGCAGCGTTACCCCGGACAGTGGGCGACCATCCCATACGCACCCGCCGGCTGTTTCTGAGGACCCGTAAGTCCGCCGGACCTTCACCCCCGCTTGGTGAGCCTGCTCTAAGAGCGTTGAGGGCACCGCTTGGCCACCGACCAGCACCGCGTCAAAACTTTGCAGCACTTGCAGCAATGTGGGCATGTCCCGTGAGTCATCAAGCAACCGTTGGAGTTGAGCGGGCACGAGGGAAGTGAAAACGGGTCCCGCAGCACGCGCCTTGGCTACATCGTCGGCCCGTGAGGCCACAGCGATCGAGGTGAACGGTTCGGGATGAAGGTACAGAGGTTCCCCTCCTGCCAGATGCGCTCGGACACACACTTGAACACCGGCAATGTAGTGCGCGGGAAGGGCCAGCAGCCACGTGCCCCCCTCACCGAGCTCCCGAGAGGTCATCTCTGCCCCGGCGAGAACAGCTTCTGCGCTCAAGCCCACACGCTTGGGCGCACCGGTCGTGCCACTGGTTTCAATCACCAGCGCTATCTGGTCATCGACCTCGAGTGGGGCTGTGTGAGAGATGCGGGCTCCACCAGGCCTCGGCAGTACTGCGGGACCTCCGCCGAACAGAGCCTTCGTCAAGGGTTCTAAGAGCGAACGGGGGTCACCAACATCAACGACAGAAAGCGGGCGCACTAGAGAGGCCTATGCATGCCAGGGAAACGGTGACCAGTCGGGATCCCTTTTATCCAAAAACGCATCGCGCCCCTCGGCAGCTTCCGCCGCTCCGTAGGCAAGACGGGTGGCCTCGCCGGCAAAAATTTGCTGACCCACCATTCCGTCATCACTGGCATTGAGGGCAAACTTCACCATCCGGATGGCCGTCGGGCTCTTCTTCAAGATTTCTCGCGCCCAATCGACCGCTGTTTCTTCCAGTTGCGCGTGGGGCACCACCGCGTTGATGGCACCCATCTGCAATGCGCGCTGCGCATCGTATTCACGACCGAGGAAGAACACTTCGCGGGCAAATTTTTGTCCCACCTGCTTGGCGAAATAGGCGCTTCCGTAACCGCCATCAAAAGAGCCCACATCCACGTCGGTCTGCTTGAAGCGCGCGTGCTCCGCGCTCGCGATTGTCAGGTCACACACCACGTGAAGGCTGTGACCCCCGCCCGCAGCCCAGCCGGGCACGGCTGCGATGACGACTTTGGGCATGAAGCGAATCAAGCGCTGGACTTCGAGGATATGCAGTCGACCGGAGCGGTCTGCATCGATACCGGACGCGTCCTCGGTCGAGGAGTACTGATAACCGTCCGCTCCGCGCACCCGCTGGTCACCCCCGGAGGAAAATGCCCATCCGCCATCTTTGGGGCTCGGCCCGTTCCCGGTGAGAATCACTGCGCCCACCGTAGATTGCATCCGTGCGTGCTCGAGAGCCCTCGCAAGCTCATCGACCGTCTGCGGGCGGAAGGCGTTTCTGACTTCGGGACGATCAAAGGCCACCCGAGCAATGGCCCGGTCTTCACTCAGGTGATAGGTGATGTCCTCACAATCCTCGAACCCGTCCACCGCGCGCCACAGCGCGGTGTCAAAGAGGGGTGAGGGTGTGTCTGCCATGTTCTAAGCCTACGGGGAAGAGGGCGTGGAACACTGAGGGAATGAGTGGTCCCGACCTTGCACAACTACGCGCCAGCGCACACGTTGTGTCGATCCCTCTGACCACCCCGTTTCGCGGTGTGCACCACCGAGAGGCAATGATTTTCTCTGGTCCTGCCGGCCCAGCCGAGTGGAGCCCTTTCGTCGAATACGACGATGACGAGGCGGCGCTGTGGTTGAAAAGTGCATGCGAGCAAGGCTGGAACCCTGTGGCACACCATCTTTCTTTGCCCACAACTATTCGGGTCAATGGCACCATCCCCGCGGTCGCAGCCTCGGAGGTCGAAGCGCTCATCGTCGCAGCTGGGCACCCGCGGACGGTGAAAGTGAAGGTGGGCGGTCCCGGCACGACATTGATGGAGGATGTTGCGCGCGTCGCCGAAGCGAGAAAAGTATTGGGGCCCACCGGGCGTGTTCGCATCGACGCCAACGGTTGTTGGAGCGTCGATGAAGCCGAACACGCCATCCGAGAAATGGAGCACCTGGATCTGGAATACGTGGAGCAACCAGTGGCATCACTGGAGGACATGGTGGAGATTCGCCAGCGCATCTCCCGGATGGGCATCCCCGTTGCAGCCGATGAAAGTATCCGGCGATGGTCAGATTATGAACAGACACTCGCCGCGGGGGCGTGCGACCTTATTGTGCTGAAAGTTCAACCCCTCGGAGGAGTGCGTGCCACAGAAAAGCTCCTCGAGAAAGCGGACAACGCGGGGGTGGGCGTTGTCCTCTCCAGCGCCCTTGACACCAGTGTTGGCCTCCATCAGGCAGCGCTTCTGCAGGCACGGCGCGAGAGCTCACACCCCGATGCTCTGGACGCAGGCCTCGGCACTTCCGGTTTTCTTGCTCACGATGTAGTCAAGAACCCACTCGTCGCGCACGGGGGCGAGCTCACCCTGGAGCCTCTTGAACTGGATCCGCAGGACCTCACCGAGCGAGCGGCACCGCCTGATCGTGAACGCTGGTGGCTGGAGCGCCTCGAGCGCTGCTGGAAATTGCTTTAGAGCCCGGAGTAGGAGTGCAAACCGGTGAAGGCAATATTCACGACGGTGTAGTTGAACAACACAGCACCAAAGCCCACAATTCCGAGAATTGCCGAGCGTGAACCGCGCCAGCCCCTTGTGGCTCGAGCGTGGATATAGCCGGCAAACAGCACCCAAATGATGAAGGTCCACACTTCTTTGGTGTCCCAACCCCAGTAGCGGCCCCACGCACGCTCTGCCCAGATAGCACCAGCGATCAACGTGAAACTCCAAAGAACAAAGCCAATCACGTTTAGTCGGTAGGCCAGCGACTCCAAAACACTGGAAGAGGGAATGGTTTTCATCAGCTTCGCGCGAGCCATCTCACGCGCTTCAAAACGAGCGCGAATCAGCTGAAAGATCGACAGACCCGCTCCGAGAGCAAAGAATGCGGTCGCCAAGCTGGCAACAAACACGTGGATGACGAGCCATCCCGATTGAAGAGCCGGGGGAAGCGGGACCACGTCGACGTAAAAGTTGACGGTCACAATGCCCAAGGCCAACAGCACAAACCCCGATACGAAAGCACCCAGGTAGGCGAGGTCCTTCCACAGGAGGGAGCCCAAGAAAACCGCGACAATCAGGACCGAGGCGGTGAGCCCAAATTCGAACATATTTGCCCAGGGGACACGGTTTGCCGCAATGCCTCGAGCAAGAGTGGCCAGGAGGTGGAAAACAAAACCGAGCACCAACAAAACGATCGCGATGCGTTGATAACCGCGGCGCTCCGGGCTCGCCGACTCCGATGCGCTCTCAGCGGGAGCGTCGCCCCCACCAGCCATCACCAGTGCTGGGGTGGCAGCGGACCGTTTCGCAAGATCAAACGTGAAGAAAAGGAACGACGCCGTGTACACCAGCATCGCCGAATACACACCCAGTAGTGAGAGCGAAGCAATGTCGGTCATGATGATGCCAGTTTAGGTTTTGGTCCCTGGGAGAAATCAGCGACGAGTCGCTCCAATTCGCGATCGAGGCCCGGATCATCTCCCCGGGCAAGCACAGCGAACTCCACCGTCGAGAAACCACCCTTACCGGGAACCACTCGAATCCACGCCCGACGACGGGTGACAAACAGCGAAACCACGAGGCCCGCCATGATGAGCAGTGCTGAAATAGCCACAGGAAGCTGGGTGGGATCACGATGAATATCCACGCTCACGAATCGCGGTAGGGCCGTGAATTCCACGGTTCCCATGCCGTTGGGCAGATCAGCACTTTGGCCAAGACCCATCACGAGGGATGTCTCCCCCGTGTCTCCACCGGTCAGCTGCGTCAGCTCCTCGGTGTCTAACGAATACACATTGCGGGGCACTCCCTCGTCAAGCCCAAGATCGCCCGAGAAGACATTGAAGGTCAGCAACGGCTGCTCCGGTTCCGGATAGACCGAAGTGAAAGCCCCTGATTCCAATGCGACAGCTGCGGGGTAAAAGAAGCCGACCAAGCCCAGTTGCTCGGACAGACCGTCGGGCAGTTTCACAATGCCCAAGCTGGTGAGGTTGGAATCTTGGGGAAGGAAAGCCACCGGCTGGCTAAACACCACATCGCCGGATGCCGAGGTAACCGTGACCCACGGCGCGAATCCATTGCCCAACAGGTACACCGTGGTGCCGGCAACAGCCAGAGGTTCGTTTACGCGAATCTGTTTCTCCTGGGACTCCCCGTCTCTGGTCAGGGTGACGTTTGCGACGAAATCGAGAGGGTTCGCACGCCCGCTCGCTAAATCAAACTGATAGGTCGGGACAAAGCTCTCGAGTCCCAGAGAGTAGGGCGCCAGTGCCGTTTCGCGGAAGAACTGTCCCGGGTTGAAACTGTCATAGCTGGTCAATTGGTTGGTGAAGCTTTGGCCTTCAACAATCACGCGCTGACCCTGGTACTTGAACCCGGTTCCCAGGCCCAGCGCCACAAGAATCCCCACAAGTGCGAAGTGAAATACCAGGTTGGCGGTCTCCCGCAAATAGCCGCGCTCGCCCGCGCCACCATCGGGCTGCTCGGCAACCCGATACCCCGCACCCGAGAGAACGGCGGTGGCACGCTGCTGAAGGTCCGCAGCATCGCCCTCGAACTGTTCGCTCTGGAAGTGATCGAGCCGGTTCAAGTTTTTCGGGGTGGGCGGTGGTGGCTGCCGAAGCGCCTTCAGGTGGTGATTGGTGCGCGGCAGAATGCACCCGATCAGGGACACGAAAAGCAACAAATATATAGACGAGAACCAGATCGAGGTGAAGGTGTCGAAAAGTTGAAGGGCATCAAGAACCGCGAAGAGTTCAGGATCGTCGCGCTTGAATTGGATGACACCATTCGGGTTGCTGGAGCGTTGCGGCACCAGGGAACCCGGAATAGCGGCCAGCGCCAACAGCAACAACAACACCAACGCGGTTCGCATGCTGGTGAGTTGGCGCCAAATGAATCGTCGCCACCCGCCCAGCCCTAACTTGGGCTGCTGGATTTTTTGCTCCGGTTCACTGTCGTGAAAATCAGAGGGGCGTAGTGGTTCCACTGATCACCGCCTGCAGGCTCGACATCCAGATTTGCCACAGTCCGGAGACCATGGCGGTTCCAATCGCCATGAGCATGACGCCACCGGCGATATTGATGGCACGAATGTGGCGCTTCAGCCACGCCACAGCACCGGTTACCCAACTGAAGCCGAGGGCAATCAGCAGGAACGGAACCCCCAGGCCCACGCAGTAGGCGATCGCTAACGTGACCGCACGAGGAATGTCGCCCACAGTGAGCGCCAACGTGTTGATGGCAACCAGGGTGGGGCCAATGCAGGGGGCCCAGCCGAGACCAAACACCACTCCCAGGACGGGCGCGCCAACATAACCGCTGGTGCTGGCGACAGGAAGCTTGACCGCTTGTTGCAAGAACGACACCTGGCCGATGAAGACAAAGCCCATCAAGATAACCAGCAGTCCCGCCACGCGAACGATGACATCGATCCAACTCACCAGTGCTGCACCGAGTGCTGCGAAGGCCACCGAAAAGCTGATGAAAATCGTCGAGAAGCCGACAATAAAGAGCAGCACGCCAATCACGAGGCGTCGGGTCGGCTTTGCCGTTTGATCACCGGCTCGAAAACCGCCGACGTATCCGAGGTAACCCGGCACCAACGGAAGCACACAGGGTGAGGCAAACGCCACAAACCCTGCGGCGATAGCGATAGGTAAGGCGGCGAGCAGCGGCCCGGAGAAGACGAGCTCGCCGACGCTACTCATTGCCCTCTGCAAGCGCGTCTTCGATCATTTCGCGCAAAATGTTCGGCTCACTCAACACCCCAGAAATTCGTGAAGCAACCCGTCCGCGCTTGTCCACCACGAGAGTGGTGGGGACGGCGTTGGGGGCTACCGTTCCGGAAAACGCCAAGCGGACACTTCCCGTGTTGGCATCCATGATCGAGGGGTACGTCACACCAAACTCATCCGCGAAAGCGAGTGCTGTGGGTGCCTGGTCAAGGATGTTCACCCCGATGAACGAAACCCCCTGGTCCCGGTACTCCTGGTAGATGGCTTCTAAGTCGGCTGCCTCAATTCGGCAGGGTGGGCAACCGGCGTACCAAAAATTGACGATGGCAACATCGCCCGCAATATCGGTGCTCGAGAAAAAGCCGCCGGTGTCGAGATCTCCCTCAAATGCGACCGGCTCTCCTCTGGAGTCGGGGGCGAGAATCGTAATCGCCCCATCGCCCGAGATGTAGTTTTGCCCACTGCCCGAGCGATACTGCTCGGCGAGTGAATCAGCACCCGATGAGCAGGCGCCCAATACAAGCCCCAGCGCAAGAATTCCTGCCGCTTTGGCTGCTCTCACCTACACCGCTCCCAGATCGATGGCGTCACTGAGAAGGTCTGCCGCAGGCTCCCGATAGCTTTCCTCTTTCCACTTATCGGAAACCTTCTTGATCGTCGTAATGCTGGAAAGCGAGCACCGTCG
Source organism: uncultured Microbacteriaceae bacterium (assembly GCA_937124545.1). Lineage (GTDB taxonomy): Bacteria > Actinomycetota > Actinomycetes > Actinomycetales > Microbacteriaceae > Pontimonas. The sequence goes on from CAKZKU010000208.1 coordinate 9,999, forward strand.
CTGATGGGGCATGTGGGGAAGAGGGATTCCAGCGACAGCGCGGTGCAGAATCCAAATGGCGACCTGATGGGTAACGAGCACCACCTCGCCTTCGTCCACGGAATTCCATGCGTCCTCGGCGATGTCGAGCATCCGCGCGGCGATGTCCCGATAGGGCTCTCCCCAGCTCGGCCGAAAAGGGTTGTACAGGAACTTCCAGACGCCGGGGTCAGTGGCAACGCGCTTGATGTTGAGTTTCCCCCCCTCGAACCGGTTGAAACCCTCCATTAAGCGCTCATCGGTATCGATGGCTACGCCCGTCGCTTCCGACACGGGAGTTGCCGATTCGACAGCTCGCTGCAGAGGAGAGGACACAATCCGCGAGATATCGCGCGTTGCGAGAAGCGTTGCCGCGCGGCCCGCCATCTCTTGGCCGCGCTCCGAGAGGCCAAAGCCTTCCAGGCGGCCGTAGAGAATCCGATCGGGGTTATGAACCTCGCCGTGTCGCACGAAATGAAGCAGGTCAGCAGGCACGTCCCTATTCTACGAGAGCGCACCCGGGGGAGAGCTGGGGCGGGAGATAGACTCTCGTCTCATGACCTCTCGCACTCGTATTGCTGACCTTTCCGCCACGGCCGATGGCTCGACCGTTACTTTGGGGGGCTTTGTCGAGACTGTTCGGGATCAAAAAAAGGTGCAGTTCGTCATTCTTCGCGACGAAACCGGCTCGGTCCAACTGGTCAACCCGGCACTACGGGCAGAAGACGAGGGGGCCGCGGACGAACCCGAGCGTCGCAGCGTGACCGACAGTATTTCTGCTCTGACCGGTGGCAGCTTCCTCACCGTCTCCGGCACCCTGAAGCTGGATGAGCGAGTGAAGCTCGGCGGCCTCGAAGTCAAGATTTCTTCGCTGGAGGTCACCGGCGCAGCAAAGGAAGAGCCCCCGATTGCCGACGATTCTTCGGTCGATAAGCGAATGGACTGGCGTTTCCTTGACCTACGCCGGCCAGCAGCAAACCTGACATTTCGGGCACAAACGGCGTTCGAGCACGGTATGCGTGGATGGTTTGTAGGAAACGACTGGATTGAAATCCACACGCCGAAACTGATGGCCAGCGCCAGTGAGTCTCGCGCCGAGCTTTTTGAGGTGGAGTATTTCGACACCACCGCCTACCTAGCCCAGAGCCCCCAATTCTTCAAACAGATGGCGCAACCCGCAGGCTTTGGGGCTGTTTTTGAAATTGCCCCCGCGTTCCGCGCTGACCCCTCTTTCACGGCTCGTCACGCCACAGAATTCACGAGTGTTGACGCCGAGATGAGCTGGGTTACCTCTCACCACGATGTTATGGACATGCACGAAGCGGTCCTTCGGGCAGGTTTCGACGAGGTTGTCCAAAAGCACGGCGCTGCGATTGAAGAAACGCTCGAGCTGTCGGTGGCCATCCCTGACGCCCCATTCCCCCGCGTAACGCTGGCGGAAGCCCGAGACATTGTGGCGGCCGGTGGGTATGACATCCCCCGTGCCGATGGAGATCTCGACCCCGAAGCCGAACGCCGGTTATGCGCGCACATCGAAGAAACAACTGGTCACCCGTTCGTGTTCGTGACCGATTACGACAGCTCTATTCGGCCGTTTTATCACATGCGCCACGAGGACAATCCGGCACTGACGAAGTCGTATGACCTTCTGTATCGCGGGACAGAAATCTCGACTGGTGCCCAGCGCGAGCACCGTATCGATGTCCTGCTAGAGCAGGCCACAGAACGAGGGATGGACATCGAGGAGCTGGAGAGCTACCTCGACTTCTTCCGCCACGGCGTTCCCCCACACGGTGGCTTCGGTATGGGACTAGCCCGGGTGATGATGTTGATGCTGAACCTTTCGAGCATTCGGGAAACCACGTTCCTGTTCCGCGGGCCCAACCGTCTGACCCCTTAGGGAATCAAGGTCACCGTCCATCCGAGACGAGATTCCAGGGTTGCCACAACTTCAGAAACGACCCTCTGCAGCACCTGGGCGTCGTCGTGGTGGCAATCCAGGGTGAGCGGTAGCTCCTCACCATAGTGAGCAACCTCGATCGAAAGTACGACCCCCTCCGGCAAAGCGAGGGTCACCTCAGAGGGGTCATCCGTCACCCACGGTGCACTAAGAGCAGTGGAAAGAACATCCAGTGCTTCGGCCTTGGACAGCTGAACGGACGTTGCCAATGTTTGGGTGATGGTCGTCATGCCTCTGCCTTCTTTCCTCGACAAGCCTTTGAACAGTAAAGAACGTTTTCCCAGTCACGCTCCCATTTCTTGCGCCACTCGAACTCTCGCCCACAGCTTTCGCACACCTTAGGTGGATGAGAGTTTTTGACCCGAGCAATCCGGGGTTTACTCACCAGTGACCTCCTACCGGGAACTAATGGACTGGAACTTTCGAATGGACAGGGGCACAAAGATTGCCAGCATGACTGCCATGCCAATCAACACGGTCAGTACCGGGTTTTGCGCCGTCCACGTGTCTCCCGCAGGAACCCCAGCAGGCACGTTGCCAAAGAGCTCCCTGGCCGCCTGCACGAGCGAGGACACCGGGTTCCATTCGGCAAACACCCGCAAAGGCGTGGGCAGCGTTTCCGAAGGAACAAAGGCATTCGAGATGAAGGTCAGCGGGAAAAGCACCAGGAACGACACATTGTTGATGACCTCGGGGCTTCGAACACTCATCCCAATGAAGGCCATCACCCAGGAAAATGAATACGCAAAAAGTAGAAGCAAGACGACGGCAAAGGCAGCCTCGAGAAAACTCGAGCGCACCCGCCAGCCCACAATGAATCCGGTTGCCATCATTACGGCCATGGAACTGGCGTTGATGAGCATGTCACCATTCGTTCTGCCGACCAGAACTGCGGCAGGGCTCATCGGCAGAGTCCGGAAGCGATCGATGATTCCGTCTTTCAGGTCTTGGGCCATCGCCGAGCCTGAATAGGTGGAACCAAAGACCACCGTCTGGGCAAAAATTCCCGCCATCAAGAACTCGACGTAGGAGCTTCCCGGGATGTCGATGACCCCGCCGTAAACATACGTGAACAGCAGCACGAACATGATCGGCTGAATCAGCGTGAACACCAGGATGTCTGGCACGCGCCGAATTTTGAGAAGGTTTCGCCGGGTTGTCACCCAACCATCGGAGAGAAACCGCGTCAAAGGGGTGGAGGGGGACATCGTGGTGTTGCTCATGCGGCAACCTCCTCTGCCGTGTGGCCGGTGAGCTGAAGGAAGACGTCATCCAGCGTTGGTCGGCGCATCCCCGCATCGTTGAGCTCGATGCCAGCGTCTGCAAGATCTTTGAGCACTACCTGTAACGTCTTCGCAGCATTCTCGACAGGGCCGACCAGGGTGCGATCATCGGCACTGATCGTGACCTCGCCCTGGGCGTGCTTCTGCAGAACTTCCCGGGCGCGTGCTTGATCTGACACGTCGTGGATGGTGATCTCCACGCGCTGTCCGCCGACCAGGAGCTTCAGTTCATCGCTCGTTCCCTGGGCAATAACTTTCCCTTCATCGATCACCGCAATGTTGTCCGCCAACTGGTCCGCTTCTTCCAGGTACTGGGTCGTCAGCAGGACCGTCGTTCCTTCTCCCACCAACTTCTTAATCACATCCCACAGCGCTAGACGGCTGCGGGGGTCTAGCCCCGTCGTGGGCTCATCCAAGAACAGCACCGGAGGATTCACCACCAAGGCTCCGGCGAGATCAATACGGCGACGCATGCCACCGGAAAACCCTTTGACGACCCGGTCACCGGCCTCCACCAGGTCAAACATGTCAATCAGTTCTCGCGCCCGCGCGCGAGATGCCGCCGGGCTGAGGTGATAGAGCCTGCCGACCATGTCAAGGTTTTCGAAACCCGTCAGGTTCTCGTCCACCGCCGCATACTGTCCGCTCACGCCAATCATGCGTCGGATGTCTTCCGGGTGCGCGACAACATCAACACCATCGATGTGCGCTGAGCCAGAATCCGGTTCGATCAGCGTCGTCAGTACTTTGACTGTCGTGGTTTTCCCCGCCCCGTTGGGGCCCAACAGCGCCTGGACGCTGCCTTTGGGGACACTCAGTGACAAGTGGTCAAGGGCAGTAACTGTATTTTTGCCGGCCTGGTAAGTCTTGACGAGGTTGTGGGCCTCAATAAATGCTTTGGTCACGCGACCATCTTTCTGCTGTTGGAACATTGATAACGCTAGACCACAAAGCTGAGCAGGATGTGCTCGGATCAGCGCCCCCATCCCGCACAATAGGGATTATGCCCGCACCAATAATTGGCCTCACCACGTACCGCACACCCGGTCAGATGACCATTTACGACGGCGAGCTTGCGGTGTTGCCCGCACAATATGTCGAAGCGGTCACCCGCAGCGGAGGCCTCGCTCTTCTGCTCCCGCCTCAAGAGCTGACCTCCGACCAAGCAATAGGGATTATCCGGCGTATCGATGGTCTCCTCGTAACGGGCGGGGCCGACATTAACCCAGCACGTTACGACCAGGAAACCCACCCCGAAACTGCGGAACCCGAGGATCTGCGAGACAACTTTGAGGACGCACTCTTGAGCGCCGCCCTGGAAACCGGAGTGCCCGTTTTGGGCGTCTGTCGCGGCGCGCAGATGATCAACGTTCACCTCGGCGGCACCTTGCACCAACACCTCCCCGAAGTTGTCAACCATGACCGATATCGTGTCGGCGACGGGGTCTTTCATCCCGAGGAAATGACCATTTCTGAGGGCTCCGAACTCCACCGGCTACTTGGCTCACACACCGCCGGACACGTCTACCACCACCAGGCCATTGACGCCCTGGCACCTGGATTGACTGTTACCGCTCGCGGTTTCGACGGAACAATTCAGGGCATTGAGCGCGCCGGCGAACCCTGGTGTCTCGCTGTTCAGTGGCACCCCGAAGAGAACCTCGAGGATGTTCGCATATTCCAGGGCCTCATCGAGGCCGCTTCTCGCTAAATCGTCGACGCGTCAATCACGAAGCGGTAGCGAACGTCACTCTCCACGACCCGATCCCACGCTTCGTTGAGGTAGTCGGCGTTGATAACTTCAATGTCGGAGACGATGTTGTGCTCCGCGGAGAAATCGAGCATCTCCTGCAACTCCGACACCGGCCCGATGGTGCTGCCGGCAATACGCCGGCGCTGGGGCAACATCGAGAAGGCCTTGATGGCGTAGGGCTCCGGCGCAATTCCCACCATCACCAAGGTGCCATCAAGCTCTAACAACTCGAGGTAAGGGTTCAAATCCAAGGGAGCCGAGACCGTGTTAATTACCAGGCTGAATTCCTTCGCGTGGGTCTTGAAAACGGTCTCGTCCTTCGTCACCACAAAGTGGTGAGCCCCCATCGCCAAGGCATCCTCTCGCTTGCTCTCTGAGTGGGAGAACACCGTGACCTCGGCACCCATCGCCACGGCGTACTTCACGCCCATGTGTCCTAGTCCACCGAGTCCCACAATCCCAACCTTCACGCCGGGCCCTGCACCAAACTCTTTGAGCGGGGAGTACAGCGTAATTCCCGCACAGAGCAGGGGCGCAGCCCCGGCGGGGTCGAGCGACTCGGGAACTGACACGACGTAGTCCTCGTTGACCACGATGCCGGTTGCGTAACCGCCCTGGGTAATTCCTTCCCCCGAACGCTCGGGGGTGTTGTAGGTGCCGGTGAAACCTTCTTCGCAGTAGTTCGTCATACCCGAAAGACAGTTTTTGCAGGTCCGACACGAATCAACGTAGACACCCACACCCACTCGCTGTCCTACCTCGAACTTGGACGCACCTTCTCCAAGCCCCGAGACGCGACCAACGATTTCGTGCCCCGGTACGCAAGGGAAAGTGATGTCGCCCCACTCGCTTCGCGCCGTGTGAATGTCGGAGTGGCATACGCCAGAAAACTCAATCTCAATGGCGACGTCACCTGCGCCCAGGTCCCTTCTCGTGAAGTTCCACGGGGTAAGGGGGGCTTTTTCTTCGAGCACGGCGTAGGCGCGAACATCCATGGGATTCTCCTCAAATCGGGTGTGGCTCCATTCTGCCCGAAAGCTCCTAGGCTTATCCGGTGATTGTGGAACTCGAAATAACAGCGATGGC
>CAKZKU010000209.1 GCA_937124545.1 uncultured Microbacteriaceae bacterium
ACGTTGGTGCGCAATGAGCGAGCCTGAATTCAAGCCCAACGAAGCGCAGCTCAGGTTCATGAACGAATCGGAGCCACGGCACACCCTGTATCCGGGGTCCGGTACCTCAGCGAGCGATCCGACGCTGTCCCTCTGGCTGTTCAAGTCTCTCGGTGGCGAGTTCCCTGAATCTTCGAAAGAGCCCAAGGGGGAGAAGCAATGACCCGAGACGAGGCCCGCGCGAAGTGGATCGCAGCGTTGCGTTCTGGCAAGCACGAGCAGGGGTTCGGCAGCTTCGAGAAGAGAGGCAGGCTGTGCGCTCTTATGGTTGCAGCACGAGAGATCGGCTTCTACATCGGCCGTAGCGCATCAGTATCCAGGAACACAATTCAGTTCTTTTCGGTTGATGCTGACCTTTGCATGAGATGGAACGACTTTCAGTTCCTCACCTTCCCCGAGATCGCGGACCGCTTAGAGGCGGGGGAGGCTTGGGTGTGATAGTCGCGGTAATTGACTTCGTTTTCATAGCACTAACAATTTACTTTGCAATCACGATGTCTCTTGACTTGCACAGCACCTCGACGGCGTCACAGGTGTTTCTTCTTGGCCTTGCTGTTTCACTTTGCTGCTGGCTGTTCTTTTCATTGAGGAGGGAGAAATCTTGAGAGTCATAGTCACAGGGTGCCGCTTCGTGAGCACCAATGATGCCGAGAAGATCGTTAGGCCGGTGATCAACTCGCTCGTCAAGGCGGGTGTTCGGATCGTCGTCGGAGACTGCAAGAGCGGGGTCGACGAAATCACGTGGGATATGCGCGGCCTAATAGAGCCGGAGGTGTGGATCGCTGATTGGAAAACGTTCGGAAAGGCTGCCGGCCCCAAGCGGAACCAGGCCATGGTCGATAGCGGCGCCGACCTCTGCATCGCATTTCCCTCCAAGGGGTCGACTGGGACGATCGATTGCGTCGAGCGCGCTAAGGCCGCTGGGATACCCGTCGTCGGTCACTTTCTGAATGACGAGCAACTCTCTCTTTTCGACGAGAGCGAGTTCAGCTAAGATCCCTGGCAGGTGCTGCTCGTCGTAACTCCTCTGCGCTTTCAGCCTCAGGGCCACGCCCATGGCCCGCCGATCCGCGCCTCGCGATCTGCCCCGATCGCCCTTCTCGCTCGAAGGGACGCCGGCCCAGCCCCCGGCGTCCCTTTTTCTTTAGACACCTGCTGAGGCGGTTTTCTGCCGATCGAGAGGGACCCGTTGGCGCGGCGCTCCCTCTCTTTTCTTGTTGACATCCCCCAAAATTGGACTTCAAGCCCACTTATGGCTAACCTTCCCCATGGAAGGGAGGCCCATAGTGGAAGAATACACCCCCAAGAAGTTCAAAGACGTCCTCCCAATGCTCATGGAGGACCGGCTCGACGACCGATTCCCGACCTGGGACGAAATGGGCCCAGAGCTCGTAAACGAAATCCTCGAGGTCTGGCTCGACCACGCCGCTCGCGGGTTCTCGTTCTCCGAGATATGCCAGAGGCGCCAGAAGCTCGGGAAGTCGATCCTCTCCCCTCAGGTGATCAGCAACATGGTTAAGGTTGCCGCCTCATGGAACCGGACCGATGTCGCCACCCAGTCCGACGTGATCCTCGCCAAGCTCGACCTCATGGAGCGGCGCCTCTTCGAAGAGATGGAGCGGATCGACGGTCTCGTTGCCGAGTCGAGCGGCTATGGCGTCCCCGTCATAAAGATCGAGAAGGACGACAAGGGTGCTGAGACTAAGCGGACGGTCACCTACGAGCAGCCCACCCGGGACATCGTCTCGATCACCAACGCCATGTCGAAGCTCATGCAGATCCGCGTGGTCGCCTCAGGTGTCCAGAAGCGTGTGGCAGAAGTCACGGCGCCGCCATCGATCAAGATCGATCTCCCAGATTTCAACAACCGCGTGTTCACCACGCGCCCGACGATCGACGTAACGCACGTCGAAAACCCAAAACTGCCAACGAACGGCACGAACGGAGCCAGCAATGGATCAAGCAACGGAAACCACGGGGGCAACGGAACAAACGGCTCCGGGGGCTAGAACCCCGGAGCGCGTTCTTCCAAAGGCCGATCGAATCGTCGAGGACATGCTTTCGGGCTCTCCGGGGACTCTCCTCCTGGACCGAAGCACGAGCGACCGCCTGACGCCAAATGGGATCGCCGACTCAGTGTTCCACGTGGAACAATTGGACGAGGATGAACTCATGGATATCGCTGAGATCGCTGATTTGGCCAGGGAGTCCTCTGAGATCGCTGAGATCGCAAACACTGTGGACACTCTTCCCGAATCTCACTAAATGCTTAGGCAGCTCCCGTTTACGCCGACCGACAAACAGCTCGGCTACCTGTACTGCATGATGCCCATGGTCGCCTTTGTTGGCGGCCTTGGCTCGGGGAAGACGTGGATCGACTGCCTCAAGGCGATCATGCTCTCGCTGTTCCACCCCCACGGGAACGGCGGAATCATCGTCGCGCCCACCTACGCCATGCTCAAAGACACCGTCATGGTGACTCTGGAGCAGCTGTTCGACGACCTGGAGCTTTCCGACCACGTCGATCGAAACATCTCTGACATGAAGCTCACCATGCCGAACGGGTCCTACTTCTTGCTGAGAAGTGGGGAAAATCCGAGCCGGTTGCGTGGCCCGAACCTTTCATGGGGTTTAATTGACGAAGCAACCCTGATCCGAAAGTTCGGGGCGGTCCTTACCTCAGTCTCTTCGCGCCTGCGTGATTCTCGTTTCACCGCCAAGGACCCACACACCGGCTCGCCCATGTTCACCCTCGGCATTACAGGTTCTCCCGAGGGTGAACTGGACGAGGTCTACGAGAAGTTCTTCCGCGTCCCTAAGGACTCCGTAGAGCGCGAGCGCTGGCTTAAAAAGGTCTACACCGTCCAGGCCTCGACCCGAGAGAACCCCGGCGCCGACCAGGGATTCCTCGAGACCCTGGAGATGAACACCCCCGAGCACCTCCGCGACGCCCTGATCGAGGGCCAGTGGATCGATATAGGCAGCGGGCGGTGTCACTTCAACTTCGATCGCGAAAAGCACATGATCGAAGGCAACCTGTCGAAGAACTACAACCCAAAGCTCCCGCTGCGCCTGACCTGGGACTTCAACCTCTCCCCCATGACCTGCCTGGTCGCCCAGATCGCCAAAGCCAAGACGAACCACCGCGACGAGCGGCGCAGAATCAGGTTCATCGACGAATTCTCGATCAACAACTCGAACACGCCTGAGGTCTGCCGCCACCTGATCGAGCGCTACGGCGCCAGGGGCCTCAACCACCGCGGGGATATCTACATTTACGGTGACGCGCACGGCGACAAAGGGACCGCCGAGAAGACCGACTACGAGACAATCCGGGAAATGCTGGAGAGCCACTTCCCCGGCGAGATCCACATGCGCGTTCCGAACTCAAACCCCACGCACAAGACCCGCGTCCTTGCATCGAACACCGCCCTGGCCAACGCCAAGCGAGAGTCCTACGTCGAAATCAGCCGTCGGTGCATGGCTCTTTTGAACGATTTGGAATATCAGAGGTGGGATCAGAAGAACCCAAGGTCAAAGGACAAGGGGCAGGTCGTCAACGGCGTCTCGATCGGGCACGCCTCCGACGCATACGAGTACTTGATCGATAAGGAGTTCCCGTACCGGAGGCCCGGCCGGCAAGACAACGAGACCCTTAGAGCTCTCACCTCCGACCGCTGGGGCGGGCTTCAGGGAGTCGACGTTGGCTAAATTAACCTTTGACTTCTGTGGTCGATTGCGGATGGAAAAAATGCCCGTTTCCGTCCTAGACATGCACAAGCATCGAAAAATCGATCGAAATCGAGCACCATGCATAATAGGGCACATCGCGCCTCATTTTGAGGCTAACAGACCAGCAAGCGACCTGTTTTGAAGCAGATCGCAAGAGCAGCCTGAAAGGGCGTTGGCTAATGGAAAGTTCTTTCGAATCAGTCAAGAAATTGAGTTTACGCAAAGACACCCTGGATTTGGGGTCCCTGACCCGCCTGGTGGGTGATTTGAGGATAAACCCGTTCAACCTCCCGAAGTGGCTTGAGCTGGGACGAGAGTATGGCCGAAGAGGCGACCACGAAGGCGGAGAAGTCTGCTTCTTGGCAGCTATGTACCTCTTCGAAGAGACCCCAAGCGAGATCATGCGGGCATATCTTAAGTGCTACCTATCAAGCCGCTTAGACAGGGAGTCCGGGGATTCGGAGGAAGCTCAGATCAAAGCGCACGTGAAGTCCCTCAACGAAACCATGCCTGAGTTCATAGCGGCGATCAGAGGCAACAAAGAGCGCCTGAAAAGCGAGCTGATCACGTGCCTAAACGCCCTCGAAGTTGACCAGGGAGTCATTTAGTCAACCCCAGTTTTGGGCGTTCGCAAAATTGACAAGGGCGAAGAAGATGCTTGATTACGAAAAGTCAATTTCAAAACGATATGCATTTGAGACGTGGGGTTACCCCTTGCAGTTTAAGGGTTTATCTCAAATTGCGAAAATGTCATGTCGATCGAAATCGAGCGCTTTTCATTGGCGCAGGATATGCGGGAGCAAGTCGAATGCCTGAAAAAACGGTTTTTAGCTGCGCGGAGAGCATCGCTCGCTCTTCTTGCACGAAGGATTTGCTTCAGCCACTTTTTTTAACCCCCATCCACACTTTTTTACTACTACTACTAACTACTAATAAAATAATGACTTATATATATTACTATAGTTTCTTTCTTCTGGAGGTCGAAAACTCGCCCTCGAAAAAAATCGATCGATTCCGATCGCTTTTTCGAAAGTCGTTGCATGTCTAGAACGCTCAAAATCCAAGTCGTTAAACCAGGCGAGTTTAGCGAAATTTGCTCGAAAAAGGCCGTTTGCCCTTCTCAGAGCCTTTTTGGAAGAGTCTCCGCCCCCTGTGTTCGATCTGAGCGAAAAAGTGCTTACTTAGGATTTTCGGCGAAATCCTAGACAAGCATTCGGCCCCAGAAAGGCGTCAGAATTTTGAGAAAAAAGTCACCACTCCTGAAGCGGCTAGAAACTTGCCACCCGAGGCACGACGAGATTATGCCAGTTTGGCAAGAAATCGACGATGTGCTCATGAATCGCGTCGGAAAGAAGGAGGTTTACCTACCCAAACACTCGGACGAGCCAGAAGACAGCTATCAGCTTCGTAAAACGTTGGCGCGATTTAAGGCCGAAATCCCAAGAATTTTGACGAACACAGCGTCCAAAGTGTTCTCGATACCGCCGACCAGGGACGAGGACACGGAGCGCGATTTTGCAAACCTGATCGCGAACGCAGACGGCACCGGCGTCAGCCTTAATCGATACATGCGAGACCGCCTCAAGGACGCTATGGCGTATGGCGCATCGATCATTTTGGTCGAGAAGCCGCAAACCGAGGTCGTAAAAAACGAGGACGGCTCTAAGACCGATTTGAACGTTTCAGTGGAAGAGACGTCCAAGGGGTTTGTCGCCGAGGTCGAGAGCGTGGAGCTGTCCAAAAACCAGGTGAATCTTGTTCGGTACAAGATTTTCCAGGTCATCAACTGGAGCGTCGATGCGCGTGGTGAGCTGAACTGGATCCGGATTAAGGACGAGAAGATTCGCCAGGACTCACCCGAAGACGTGGCTCGAATGGAGACGCTTTATCGGGAGTTCGACAGGAAGTCCTGGAGGATTTTCAAGGTCGTCGAGAAAGACGGCGAGTCGCCAGAGGTAAAGGATAAGGAGGACGGCAACGAGATCGACTTTTCCGAACTCAGCGATAGTGAACTCGACGCGGTTGAGGTCGGCAGCGGCGACCACAATCTGGGCATGGTCCCGATTGCTGTCCTCGGGCCAGTCCGGGACGGGGTGGAGTTCTCGTTCGAGAGCCTGATTCGAGACAGCTACCACGCCGATATCGAGCGTTATCAGGACTGGGCCGACATCCGGTACGACACGCACCTGCATGCCCATCCGACCCAGTGGTTTAGGTCTGATCGCAAGAAGCATGAGATCGGGACCATGGGGCCGAACTCAAGGGTCTACTGGGAGGGGGAAGAGGAGGCTGGATATATGGAGTACCCATCTGGCGCCACTGAGCAGCTCAGGGAGAACTGCAGAGAGTACTCGAGGATTGTAAACCGGGCGGCTGGAACAAGTTCTGCCGGCGAGGGCGAGTCGGGCGTAATGAATACAAGTTCTGGTCGGGCCCGGGCCATGGCTTTTTCGGTCAATGACCGGCCGATCCTGGCGGACCTTGCCAACGCATGTCAGATATGCGAAACCAGGATTTTCGAGATCGCGACACGTTGGTACCTTGAAGGCGAAGCGCCGCCGGCGAACGTTGCTGAGTTCGCTAGCCCGCCTTCTTACTCGACCCGATTCGACCTTTCCGGCGGCGACGAGCTGATCGATCAGTGGCAGCAAATCCGCCTCGGGGTTAACTCTGACACCTTAGATCGAGAGCTTCAGAACCGGATCGTCGATACGATCCTCCCAGATCTCTCGCCAGAGCTCCGAGCTCTGGTTGGGGAAGAGATCAAGAACAACGAACTCTTGAAAGAGGACCCATTGCTAGAGCCCAACGATGCATTCTCCGCTGGCTCTGCGATCCGAGAGGTCGAGGCCGACGCTGAGCGTGAGGTCCGGGAAGCAGGCAGGGAGGCCGGCGCATGAGCGAGGATAGCGAGGCCGAAAAGCGCCCCCTTGGAAGGTCGACACCGATTCAACTTGGCTTTGTGGTCGGAGTTGCGACCCTCATATTTGGGGGGCTACTCACGGCCGGGAGCAAGCTTTGGAGCCTTCAGGCGGCGTTTGACACGCAGTCCTCCACCCTGTCAGAGACAAGATCTGAGCTGCGCGCCCACATGGCTATCTCTGTTACTCGCAGGGATTTCGATGCGCTGTCCTCAGAGGTTAAGGGGATCAAAGACAGGCTGAACGACTTCGCTACGGCTGGTGACGTTCAGATGATCATGAACTCGAAGAACGCCGAGCTCGAAGCTAAGCTTTCAAGGTCTCAGTTAGAACAAATGATTGAGATTGAGAAATTAATTCGAGAAGGCGCAAAATGATGTCCAACCGCTAGAGAGAAGGGCCTATGGCTTCGGACTCAAGGGGGTTGGGGAATGCCCTGGTCCGTTAAGCTCGCGCTCGGTGTCGCTATCGTAGGTATGCTGGTTGCGTGCTTGGTTATGATCGCGATGATCGATAACATCTCGAGCTCTGTCGAGAAGCGGGCACCGATTACCGCTTCGGAGATTCGAGAAGTCCTGAGGAAGGGATCGACAATGCAAACCTTAAAAGCCAGTTGGTGTGACGAGCACGGAGTCACGCATACGGTGGAAACGACAAGAATTCTGAACGAAAGCAATACGGCCTTCATTCAGAGGCACGCCGACGCCGTGTCGGACCTTCAGAAGGTGTACCCTCCGAAGCAGTAAGCCCTTCTAGCTGGGGTAACTACAACCGCGCTGATCCGCGCTCCAGTTTTGGGGGCGCGGATTTTTTTACAAGAAGGGCTTGAAGTACCATAGTACCGCGGTATCTTGGGTGGGGTGAAGGGAGATTGCGCATGAAAGATGACGACATTGTCAATTTTCTAGAGGAAACCAAGGGCGTGATGAGCGAGCACTACATCAAGGCTTCTGAGGTTGTGTTCGTGGGGTCGTTTGCGTCTGGGATCTCTTGCTCTTGGAGGAGATTCAGAGAGATTGCTGCCGATTTGTACTATGACAGCGGCTACGGGACTGAGCAGATCGCTTACGATTTAAAAATCGTCTTCTCGGATGGTAGGTATATGCAGAGGGGAGGACACGACGGGAAAGAGTGGTGGGAGGTGTGCGGGGTGCCGAAAGACATCAAGAAGAGCGATGTAAGGATGACCAAGGTTCACGACAGGTATGGTGGGTCTCTTAGAACGATAAATGAGAAATAGCAAGTGAGGAGCGATGGTGAACGGGTCAGCAATCGAGCGACTAGTGGAGAAGGTCCTAAGACTGGAAGACCAGCTCGAGGCTTCAAGCAGCAAGGTGAAGGACTTGGAATCTAAGGTATCTTCTTTCGAAGAATTCGAGAATGCCGTTCGGGATAGGATGGGCGGCTACCGTGGGCATCGAATGAACATGATCAGCTCGATAGAGCGGAAGGCGAAGGGTAGCTAGATGGATAGCGCACAAGCGAAGAAAGACCAGGGGCTGAGGATCGTCAAGAGGATCATCTTTTGCGCCTCTGAGATCGAGTCGATATCGGGACAGATCGGCGAGATGGTCGGGGAGACGCAAGGCCTGAACGACCACGGATCCGCGTCGCTTGCGATCACTGCTGTTCTGCACGCCTTGGGAGAGGAGAGGAGGCTGATGAGGGGCGAGCTGATGAAGGCCATTTCCGGACTTTGCGAAGGCTCAGACTGGGCAGAGATCTTGCCGAACTCGTACACCTCAGACGCAACCAGAGACCACGTAAGAATCAAGGACATGGTAAAGCAAGGGGGTTAGGCCGTGGTTGTGAGCCCAGGGTTTGACAGCTGCGCAGTTGGATTGAAGGCCGTTACCGACGCAATCGACAAATGTCTGTCGCCAGAAGGGGAAGGCTGTTTCATAGCTCACGTTTGGTTCCAGGGCCACCTAGATAAAGAGGTGGAGAGGCTTTACCTTGAGGCGGGCTGGAGCAAGGTAGAGATTAATAGGGCAAACGCCGGAACCGTGGGCAGCTTTGTTAGGCTTACAGAGTAGAAACAAGCCTTAAGCGAAGCCTCGGCGAGGGACAAAGGGTGCGCCACGCTCCGTTGAGGGACTCACGGAGCGAAGAGGCCGAACCATAGCGGTGCCCTCCCCGCCGGGTCTTTTTTTAGATCTTTGACAGATCGTGGGGACTATGTAGCATTGGCCTCGATCTCCGATCAATACCTGCGGCTCGTTCCGTCACCAAACATCACGAGCAGTAGGCAGAACTTGGGCCCTTCGGGGCCCATTTTTTGTGGGCAGCAAAGGGCAGGGTTTTGAGCGGCGACCATAGAGTAGAAGATCCTAGGATTTTCCAGCGACGAGCCCTTGCAGTACCGCGGTACTGTTGATATGATTCTCCGGGTGAAGGGAGGGCTGAGATGTCAGAGATCGCAGATCTGAACGAGCATAGTAAAGCCGTAGCTTCAGGTAATGTTGAGGATTTCTGGTGGATTGTGTTCGACGTGCTCAAGGAGGGCAGGACGTATTGGTATTTCGTCAACGGGAGATACTTTGGGCAGAGCGATGAGCTTGAGGTTGCAGTGAGCGCTGCAAGCAATTCGACCGAGTTCGAATGGAGTCGTCGTGGGAAGGATTGACATTTTGAAACCAAACGAAGTCCAGGCAGTCCTGAGGGCCGGGTTCTTCAGCGAAGACGATTACCTGAGGCCGAACACTGCGGCTCCGGGAGAGATACCTGATTACGAAGATCTCTGCCCGATCGCAGCCCTGTGTGTTGAGCGTGGTGTTGACTGCTGGTATTGCCACGAGACAGAGGGTGAGGGCTGGAAGCGTAAGGAGTGGCACTTTGAGCCACCTGGTCAGGTGGAGCATCAGGCGCAACTTGACGTACTGGGTTTCGCTGGACTGCTAAACCTAAGCGAGTACTTCAGCCTTGTCGAGGAAGGCGAGGACCCGTTCGGAGAGGTCCGAGACCTTTACGACGAGAATGGCAAGAGGAAGGCGAGCTAGTGGCGATAACTAATCAGGGGTTCGAGTTCGACTCAGGCGGGATCAAATTTAGCTGTCGCCCTGGCCCTCCCCGAGCCACGAAGAACGGCCAGGGCGTCGAGGGTGAAGGCGTCGTGACGATCAATAGCCCCATGACCGGTCATGGAGTGAACGAGACGCCAGGATCAGCGATTCGATGTTCGATCATGGACTTCCTCGCCGCAGCCGATGAGATCCGTGAGAAGTGGGCACGCCTGAAGGAGGGCAAGGAACAGTGAAGGCGAACGGGAGTTTCGACGAAAACAATCTGTGCAATGAGTTTGTCCTGTCCGCAGAGAGCGATTTCGAGAAGAAGGTTTTAGATAGGTTCTTCAGTTTTATGGTGGAGCGAGGGAGCTTCGAGACGATTGTCGCATCCGTAGCTCTCATGGAGGAGGCGATCGAGAACGAAGAGGCGGCCCGGGAGCGCATCGAAAAGTGGGCTGGTGGTCGTGGATAAGCGAGATGTCAACTTGAGCCGGTCAAACGACAAGGACGAATCCGTGGTGGACGATTCCAAGTTCCCAGGCGTCACTCACCACAGCCGTGACTTTCTGAATACCGACGAGGGCTTGGCTGCTCTCGAGACCAAGGTTGACCCTCGCGGATCGTTCTTTCAGGTTGGCGACTGTCAGCGGAGCATCAAGATCCATCTAGGGAATGACACGGAGACCTCACGGAGGGTGGGGCTTGAGAAGCTAGACCTTGTCATTCACCGGCTAAGAGCGCTGAGGTCGGCCATGTCTGTCGCAGAAGTTAGGGGTGATTAAGTGTTAGACGCACGAGAAGTTGATGAGATCGAAAGTCCAAAGGTTTTGCGAGTTAGGCACCAGAAACTAATCGAGAAGGCTGTGCGGCTTGAGAGAGAGGCGAGCGATTGCAGGGCCCTGGCCGAGTATGCTGGCAATAAACTCGAAAGGCTTGCCGACGCGGGGCGCCTTGCGGAGTCCAGGTCGAGGGCGGCTATGGCGGCGTGGGGCTTGAGAAGCTCAAAACCCGAAGAACGCTCTCTTGACCACATCGACTCAAAGACGGGTTCTGATTCGTGAAGCTCAAGCCGTGCCCATTCTGCGGATCCGTGCCAGACCCGGAGCGTTGCTTCAAGTTTGTTGACGGCCACAAGTGGGGCGCGGTGGTTTGCTGCTGCGAGGGCCCAGACGTCCGCACCCACTACAGCGACGGGCGCGAGTGGTGGGCCGAGGCGGCAGAAGCGTGGAACACCAGAGTTCTTGACACGGAGGATGTGCGGGCCAGCGTTGAGAGAACATTCGAGTCCAGGATCGACGAGATGAAGGCCTCAAATAGGATCTTGATCGAAGAGAACCAGGAGCTGAGGAACCAGCTCAGGGGCTTCGGCGTCGACGCATAGATTTCTAAACTTGGGGGGTGCTTGTTGCGCCCCCCCTTCCGTGGCCGTGTGATCCCGTCGCCTTGCAGTGGCTTCGGGACGCACGGCTTTTTTTGAAAACAGGGTTGCAGTACCACGGTACCGCAGCTAGCCTCTGGGCTAGAAGGGAGTTCGCAATGAACCAAGAAGAGTTGGATCGCCTCGACAGAGAGCTTGAGGAGGGAGTCAGAAGAAGCATGACTCGGATTTTTAGGGAGCAGCGCAAGGATAGGGTCAAAGAGAGCCTGGCGAAGATGGCAAAGGCCGCCTTGCTGTTCTTCGGGATTGTTGGGGCCATCTACATGGCGCTGGTTCTTGCGCGATGACGATTACCAGGCAAACCATAGTAGCCATGTGCGAGAGGCTCAGGATTTTCTCTAGGGAGCTAAACCTTGGGAAGGTATGGCTAACAGTAGACAGAGACACATACTCAAGCCTGGCAGAGCTTGCAGACCTTCACTTTGGGCGCGCCCACAGACAAACCCCCTTGGATCATGTACTACGGGGTCTCGGTGAGCCCAGGGGACTGCCTTTCGGTTTTCTTTGGGGATTACAACCCCAGTGTCTATCCAAGATTGAAGGGTATCGACATCGAAAGGGTCAAGGCGATCGAGGAAGTTGTGGCGAAGAACGAGGCGAACATTCACCGCATCGCGATGCGGTTGGAAGATCTAAACGAGAGGCTGGGCAATGGGCTCTAGAGTTTTGCCAAAGTTGATGAAAGACGCTTCGAAGATTCTTGAGACGATCGGGCGGACTGTTTGCAACGGGATAAGCTCTAAATGGGAGTACCGGAACATATTCTCTGACTCGGAGAGTTTCTGCCGGGCCCACTTCGACTCCGATCTGATCTGGGGTGCATCGTTCCAGGGGGTGCTTCCGAGGGAGTTGGGTTGGAGTGTTTCGGACAGTGAAGGCGTGAAGGGGGCTCGATGCGTAGTGTACAACGGCTTGCTGATGGACCTCTTGGTCGCGTCCATGGGCAAGGACATGCCGAGGTGCTACGACGCGTTGTGCAGGATTCTGTCCATGTACGAGATCCCGAACGATCTGAGCGAGGGCAAGCCGGATAGCGAGGCGGCTCCCGTCAATGACAACGAAGAGGTTCCCGACGAAAAACCGTCCTTTCCCCTGCCTTCCATACCTACGGCTTCGCCAACTCGGGACTCTTAGTTGGGGGCGAACAATGGAACCGGCAGGCCCTTGGCCTTTAAGTGCTGGTCTTGCCGAAGAGAAAAGGGGCGACTAGGGATGGGGCGAGGGAACTCTTGGCTAGTTACGCTAACCGGTAAGAGTCGACCCTGCCCTCCTGGGGGTGGCGGGTCAAGGAATTCGGACCGGACAAGAGAGTACATTTGTCCATGTGGTCACGTTGGCTGGTCTAGGCACATAGACCTGGAGGCCAAGGAGATTAGGGAGCGAGCCAACGAATTCAATCAGGGAGAGGGAGCGGGATGAGATCTGATCAGGTGAAGTGCCCATTCTGCGAGGAAACAATACCCGAGGAGGAGCTGCTTGAGGCCTTCGGGGATCAGGGGATCGGCTTTAGCAACTC
Organism: uncultured Microbacteriaceae bacterium; assembly: GCA_937124545.1. Taxonomy (GTDB): domain Bacteria; phylum Actinomycetota; class Actinomycetes; order Actinomycetales; family Microbacteriaceae; genus Pontimonas. The sequence continues at coordinate 12,652 of CAKZKU010000209.1, forward strand.
AGCTGTTGTCCGGTGTTGGGATTGCGACGAAGAGTCCTTGATTGTCGGATCGCTAGAGTTGATCGTTGACGAAGTTATGCCAGCTCGAAGGGACCCTGAATGACTAGGCTTCAAGAGGTGATCGATGCGATAGAAGCTGCCGAAAGCTCTGCGGACGCACTTTGATACGATCTCAGGGCAGCGATTGAGAAGGCGATCTCGATACAGAGCCCGATTCACGAGGCAATGCACACGGACGAATTCAACTTGGACGTCAGGGTGGTCTGGGAGTTTTTGAAAACCCTACCCCGAGAGATCCTGGCTGACATGACTCCGGTTCAGTGGGAGTCTTGGGATCGGATAGAGTCTGAGCTCAGAGACCCAAGGACGCTGAAGGAGCTGGCGGAGTGCTACGGGAAACGCTAGCGGAATCGCAAACTGCATGTTGACGTAGGCGATTGAGTACCGTAGAACTCCTTGCGCGGGTTCGTCGCTTCTGTGCTCTGGCGGGGGCGCGGATCGCCGGCCCGCGATTTTAGAAAACGCCAAGGCCTGGAGGGGACGCGGTCGGGTCGATAACGGACGCCGACACGAAGAGGTCGCCAGGCCTTGGCTTTAGGGGATGAGCCTGGGGCGACTGCACGCGTGCAGTGTAGGAAAGACTTCGGGGCGACTGGACGCTCGAAGCTCCTGGGTTCTTTTTAGAAAACTCGCAGGAGGACGCAACCCGAGGCCCTAGCGACTCGAGGCAATGTGGCCGCCCCAAGGTGAAGACGAGCTAGCGCTAGTAACCTTGGCCTGCGTTTAGAAAAGTGATGCTGAGTTCCCTAGTGCAGGCACTTGTGCCATAAGACCCGGGGTTCCACCTAGCCTTGAGCTTGCGGCCAGCTCAAAAAAAGTCGATGACGGCTCGGAAAGACGAGAAGTCGGGAACCATCTCGGCGGGCCTGGCGAGGTACCAATAGTGGCCATTGGACGGGCGCGCGCGCAACGTCACCCGGACGCAGGTTCGAATCCTGCCCTCGCCTCTTTTAGACCATTGCCCTTGCCGGCGGCACAGGCCGGGCTTGGTTGGGTACCGGCCAAGGCAAGAACCGTCTGGCCTCTGCAGAGGCTTCAGATACAGCGGGGGAAGAGCCCGCCGAGGGCACCTTCTTTTAAGAGTGAGAGAGGAAGCCTAATTGAGCATGTGGTTTTCTTACGACGGCGCTGAGGGGCACGGATTCCAGATCCACGAGACGGAAGAAGAGGCGAGGGATGCGGCACAGCAGGGCATAGAAGACGCGGCACATTGCAGCGAGACATGGCCGGACGACATCGAGAGCTACTGCTACGGAAAGGTCGCTGGGATTGCGCTCAGGACTTCGATGAGCAGAGACCCGGGAACGGGCGCGCTGCTCATTGACTACGGGCTGAAGCCAGTTCAATGATCTGTTGAAACCGGATCCGTCAACCGTGCGGGGAAACCTGACCCCGAGACGATGCGCCTGAGATTACAGGCTGGCTCCATGCTTGGGGCCGACAACCCTCTTCGGAGGGGGAAAAGTAAACGGTGCAGGGAGTGAAGGCCCTGCGGCGGATTCTTGAGGAGTACCGCAATCTAGAAAACCCGTGCTACGGATTTTTTTGAGATTCCTGTTTAGCTGCCCAGCGTGATCCGTTCCTCGACATGAACACGCTGGGCTTTTTATTTGGGAATGCGCTTGCAGTACCGCGGTACTGCTGTATTCTTGGGCCTGAGAGAGGAGGCTGTGATGGATTTCTTGGTGGTCGACGGCGTCGAGGCCGGTGTTGACGCTCGGTTTTCACGCCCAGTTGAAGACGAAGACTTAACTCAAGAATTTGAGTCTTCGAAGATCTCTCATGAGCTTTGGGAGCTACTCATGCAGGGCGAGCTAAGGGGTAGTCATTGGAACACTTTCCTGGAGGAGCTTTGTTCCTTCACCGAAAGGAGAGAGGTTATCATCGTGGTTGACAGGGTTGGTCGAGACCTAAAGATGTACCGAATCTTCGCCACCGAAGGTCAGGTGTTTGAGATCCCGTACTCACCACCCAAGCTTCCCAGTGGAGTAGTCCTTTCTTGATCGGACCGGAGGAAGAGCTAGACCAAATGCACCGTTCGTTCGTAGCGATGAAGCTTCGTGATAGCGTGGGCAACAAGGCCAGGGCAGCAAGGTCCTTGGGCTGGAGCCGTGCGAAGCTACAGCGCTACATGGCGTCTCATGACGTGACGGGGGACGTCCTTCTGAAGAGAGGGCAGGTAATTGATTACCACGGACGCCCGGTCGTGGTGATTCTCAAGAATTTGCGTTCTACGATTTGCGCGGATATGGTCAGCCAGGATCAGGTTGTGATTTCTGACACGGATTTGCGCTGGAAGCTTTCGGGTTTTCTCTGCGACGACATGGTGACGGTGTTCGCAAAGCTTATGTGGGCGAAGACGCCCGAGGGGGTTGGCGATGATTCGGAGAGCAGTGGATTGGTGCCTGAAGAGAGTACGTAACGAGCGTTGGTGGCTGAAGCTCATGAATTTCCTCGTCGAAGACGGGGATCAGTACAGCAAGGAAGGGGTGAGAGCCCGAACATGGAATTGACAGACCAGCAACAGATCATGGGTGGCAGCGGGATGCTGTCTGTGAGGCAAGTAAGCGACGCCTTGGCGGCGAAGCTCGGCATGAAGCTCAGAGACCTTCTGATGATGAATCCTCAAATCGGATCAATGGTGGTTGCAACCGTAAAGCTTGAGGTCGACGTGAAGGAGGCAGGCCCAGATGCCGTCGCGCCGACAGCGGCGATCGACTTGGCAAACGCGCAAGTCGAGGAAGCCGAAACGCAAGAAGCAGCTGGAGAGAACAATCTCGGAGCCTTCGAAACGCAAGAAGGCGGCCAGCCGTCCCCGATTGACCATGGAGCGCTTGATCGAGAAGAAGCGCTATCTGGAGTCGAGGCTATCCCGCCGTTGGACGTTGACTTTGCAGAAGAAGCTCGACCGGTTAATGCTGGAGTTCCAAGCCCGCCGGGTGGAGCTGCAGGCGATAGTCAAGGCGGAGGAGCTGACTCGCAAGAGGCAAGAAGAAGTCGATTCCAAGAGCAGCAAGCCGCAATCGGACCAACCGGGACAAACGTAGCTGGAGCGGCAACGAGGCCTGGCGAGCCGGACATGCTCGTCTCCTTCGGCCATTCCCAGCCAGAGTACAAAGGGGAGAGGGGGGTTGCCGCCCCTATCGCCACCGAAGCTCCCATGCCTCAGTTCAGCCTTGGGGCAGGCTCAGCCCCCTTGGGAGTGAACCCATCCAACTCTTCGTCGTCTGACGAGTACGGCGTCGTTATGCGGATGGGCCAAATGCCACGAAGGGATGAGTTGGTGCGCCAGGTGGCTTCGGTCAAGCCTGAGGGTGGGCACTTCCTCCTGGTTGGGAATGGCGATGAGCCGACGACAGCCGTGAGCGTGGGGGCGGTTCAGCCGGGGTCTCAGATCTTCCAGATCAGCCCAGGGATCAGCGAGGCTTACCAGAACCATCACCAGGTGCAGTTTTTTGCCGGCTCCCCAGACGACTTGATCGGGCGGTTCGCGCAGGGCTATATCGCCAATCGGGGATCCGGCATCGGCTGCGTTTATGTCTCGGTAGAGGGCAAGGCGACGATTGAGAGGGTTCTAACAGAGCTCCACAACTCTGGGGCCCTGCTCCCTCAGGCGATCGTAATCTGTTCAAAGATATGGGGCTACGACGGCTATGAGTGGGGTCAGCTCGAGGGCTTGAGGCGATTTTCCCAGGCAACGGGCCGGGGATTCCGCTATGTTGCAAAAGGACGTGACGGTCTTGCCGCGGTACGTGTCTAAGGAGAATGTGAATGTTTAAGTCTCGAATCCGCTTCCTGACGGTCGTTTTTGCCCTCCTTGGGGTGTTGATACTGATCTCTGAGACCTGCATCGGCCAGGTTTCTCCGACGGTCGTCGTGTCGCAGAAGAAGGCACCGAAGATTCAGTTTGTGTTTGTCCCGGGGGTTGGGATCGTTCCGGTGATCGTCGGGAATAGAGCGCCCTGATGAGCGATGAAGACCTCTCTCCAGAGGATCGAGAGCGATTGAAGGAAATTCGTCGCAACAAGTTCCGAGGTATGGGGGAAGAACCTAGCCCCCCGCCGAACGACGGCCTTCAGGATGAGTACGAGATACGGGAGGCAAATCTCATGATTGAGCAGGCGAGAAAGGACGGGCGGATTTGACGGGGCCTGAAAGCTACCGGGTCACTCAGCAATCGTGGCATTTCGAGATGCCGCTCGAAGCAGGCGTCCCCCTGTGGAGGCACATGGGTGCTGAGCGACTTCGATATCTGGTGGAGTCGTCCTTCCAGGCTGCATTTCCTAGGGCGGGCATTGTCTACTCGGACAGGTCGTCAAGCCCTATGGTTGGACACTCAGCTTGGCGCCTGATCGACGTCGGATCTGGGTCCCTTGTCGTAAGGCTTTTCGACGAATCGGCTTACGTCGGAATCACGATTGACCATGGGGAGGTCGACATCGGGTTTAACATCTCAGGGTTCAAGGGGCAGCTCGTTCAGATCTTCCGGTCGATAACCATTGAGACGGACGATTTCCACGCTGTGTCCCCTAAGTGCGATCAGATTGCGGGTCTGTAGCTCAGGGGGTAAGAGCAGCCAAGTTTGACTTGGTTGGTCCCGGGTTCGAATCCCGGCGGACCCAGTTTTTTCGAAAAATCAAGGAATCTCCAACGGGCTACTCGTTGGAGATTCCTTTTTTTGGTACAAGGCAATGGTAGCCAAGGGGATAAGATCCTTGCTGCTCCGGGCATTTGCCCGTTCGCCCACGGGGGCGTAATCCCCGTCCGCGTTCCGAGGCGCGAGAACCTCGTTCCTTTCTCATCGGAGGAAATCGATGACTAAACGTCTTTTTTTCACAGTTCGATCGGGCTCGCCGATCATTTTCCGAGACCCAAATGAAGGCGGCGGCGGCGGAGAGGCTTCTGCCAGCGAAGGCGCTACCGCAACGGCTTCGGAGGGTGGTGGGGAATCGTCAGGATCTCCTGGCGGCGACGGTGGGCAGGATTCTGGAGGCGGCGGGAGTCTGTCTCGTGAGGCTATGGGATTCGTCAAGGACCAAATTCGCAGGGCAACCCGCAGTATGGTTACGAACGAAGCCCTTGAGAGCTTTGGGAACACGCTAGTCGACAGATTGTCGCCACAAGCGGGATCTCAGGGCGGGCAAGCCGAAACAGGCTCCGAGGCGCAATCTCCAGATCCAGGATCTCAGGATTCTGGTTCGAGCAGCACCGAAGACGTGAAGGCGAACGTTCGCCTTCAACTGGTTGAGACAGAGCTGAAGAGGTCTCAGAAAGCTCACAAGGAGCTGACGGATCAACTCGCAGAGGAACGCAGACGTGTTGCTCTGAAAGAGCGCGATCATTCGATCGTCTCAACAGCCCAGAAACTTGGGGCCACAGACCCGTCGGATGTCCTTGCACTCACCAATGGTGATGCGGTGCAGGACGAAAAAACTGGCGAGTGGGGCTTCAAGGTTAAAACAGAATTCGGCGACGACATCGTCTCGGCCGAAGAGCACATCGGAAACCTACTGACGAAGAAGCCTTACCTCAAGAAGGCAGTTGTTCGAGAAGGCAGTGGCGCCTCAAGTGGCGCTTCTGCAGGCGCCTCCGGAGACTCTGGCAGCGGCGTTATCGACGGTCGTCGAGTGACGCGAAAAGCGCTGAAAGACGTTTCCTGGTACGAGAAGAACGCTGCGGCGATCGACAAGTACCTTCAGTCGAGCGCTAGTATCCCGAACGAGTAGAGGTAACGGCTCCTCTTCACCGAAGGAGTCATTAGAAAATGGCAAATGTCGGCGCCGTTTACCCACCGGAGATGTGGGCAGCCCGAGCTTTGATGTACCTCGAGAACGTAAAGATCATCGCCAACTTGGTTGATCGGAACTTCGAGGACGAAGTAAAAGAGCAGGGCGACATCATCCACACTCGATCGCGTGCTGCTATCGGTCTCGTGGAGAAGGCGAACAACGGATCTGCGGTAACTTTTGGAGCACCGGACGCGACCGACGTTGCGATCGAGTTGCGCTACCACACGATCGCGCCGTTCTACATCACTGACCGAGACATCCACACGTCGATCGACACCCTTGTGTCAGATTACATCGAGCCCTGCGTCGACCCGATCGCAGACCTCGTCGATCAGCGACTGCTAAATGGTGACCTCGCAGGCTACTCGACAGACGGACACGGACTTCTCGACACGACCTTGGTCGGCAACACCGCCGTGGTTGGCGGGGCCTACGGGCTTGCTACGCTTGCGCAGACCCGCGCAGACATGCGTGCGAACAAGGTCCCGCTGAACCCGGGAAGTGTCAGCGTCGTCATGGGTACGACCCACGAGGGTGAGGCAACAGCTCAGTCTGAGTTCATTGCTGCAGACTTCACTGGCGAAGAGATGCCCGGCATCCGAACCGGCCTCATCGGCAACAAGCTGGGAATGAACCACTACGCTTCTCAAAACGTCCAGGACCTTTCGGGCAATGCTCGATCGGTCGCTTTCCACCGCCAGGCAATGGCGCTGGTTACCCGACCGCTCGCCGTCCCTCCGGATGGCATGGGCGTCCGAGGTGGGAACCTTGAGCGGAATGGCCTCGGACTGCGCGTCGTCATGTCTTGGGACCACAATTCGTTCTGCTGGAAGATCTCCTATGATCTCCTGTGGGGCTTCCGTCTCCTCAACGGCAACCTCGCGCAGCGAATCACTGGCTAAGGCTAGCCCTTGAATCGAAGCTCTCCGAGCTTGAGTCCACCTACAATCCGGGACATCCGCGAACTCTTCAAGAGGGAAGCGGATCCCCGGATTGCGGTGGTTATCGGGTCGGGTCCTTCACTTCAGGGGTTCCGGTTTTCTGAGTTGAATGACTCAAGGTTCTGCACCTTTGCAATCAACGAAGAGGGCTGGAAGCACGAGGACGAGTATCAGCCTGATTTCTGGATCTTCCACGACGACGCCCCCGGGATGGGGAAGATCCGAAACAGCTTCAAGTCGCCGAAGACAAAGGTGATCCTTCGTCGCGAAGTGTTCCTTCAGATCTCCGTCAAGAACCCTACATGGGCCGATGGAGCTTACGGGTTCACGCCTCGTAGGAATGCCAGGTGGGAGTTCACCGACAGCTGGCTCCCCATGGGGATGACCACTGCGGTCCCGGCCGTTGCTGCAGCCGCCAAGATGGGCTTCAAGAAGATCATTCTCTTGGGGGTCGATTGCTACGGTTCCTCGGAACGCTACTACTACGACAACCATCCAAAGCTGGCGAGTCCGGTTGTTCGAGAGTTCGAGCACGGGTATATCACCAAGCAGCACGAGGGGATGCTTGAATCGTTCAACGTTCTCTCAGATGGGCTTGTGAGGTTCGGCTGGGACGGCGAGATCATACAGACATCGCTAAAGAGCCCGCTCGACAGATTCAGGAAGGCAAGGTGGCAAGATGCCGTCAACGGATAGCTTCGTAAAAAAGAAGCTTGAGGGCCTGCCCTCTGACCTACGCGAGCAGGCCGAGGCGAAGCTCAGGGAAGAAATGGACGCGGTCCAGGGCCTCCTTGACGAAAAAGACCCTAAGAAATTAGTTGCTCACGTTAGAGGCTTGCTGAACAAAGCCTCGGATTTGCTCGACCCCGAGTCGATGAAAGGCAAGAAATGAGTGATGTCTTGTTGGCTAGCCCAGCCGTGGAAGCCAAGAAAGCCAAGGCCGTGGTCGAGCTTCACCGGATCACCAACGAAGGTATCCAGTGGCTGAAGGAAAACGGATACGCCGCTAAGAAGCAGACGCGAGCGGTCCTCGACGGACTTGTTGAGAAAGGCATGGCCTTCCTCAAGCGCAGGGAGGTTACGCACAACCTCATCCTTAACAATGGCCTCACCTACATTCGGGATTCAGTGCGACTCTCGATGGGTGCGGCTGGAGTTCCGGCGAATGTTGTCAACGGGATGGCGCTTGGAACGAATGCTGTTGCCGCTGCAGGGACCCAGACGGGCCTGCAGACGGCGATTGCCAACTCTTACAACGACTTCCAGACCGATCCGCCGTCAGCCGGTGGGAATGCAAACCAGATCGACTTCGTCACGTTCTGGGGTGCGTCCGACCCGGCTTCTGGCCCGCATAACATCGAAGAGGTTGTGATCTGCCCGTCGCAGGCAACTGCAGCGACGCAGGCGATCTCCCGAATCACCTCGGGCCTCTCTTTGACCAAGCAGGACCAGGACACGCTGACCATTACGATCACCTGGACGATCGGAACTTTAGCGTAGGCCTTCGGTCTCCTAGTCTAGATTGGACGACTTAATTGGCTGTTGATTACCAACAGACAGCAACAGCTGCGCCCCATGGCAACGCTTCGGCTTGCTCGGGCGTAACCGTTTCGACGGTCGGTCCGGCGAATAGGCAGATTGAAGAAGGTGGTTCCGCAGACACCTCGGATACCACCGTTACGGTGGCGGGCTACGCCTTCACGGGGAGCTCGCCAACGTCTGCAATCTTTCTCGAGGGAGAAGCCTTAACCCTTGCAGGGAACTTTGACGTCCCTGCAGGGGATTGGGTTGTGAACCTTAACGTTGTGTCAGGGGACTCGAATCTTAGCGTGAGCTCGATTCACCTCTGCCGAATGAACACGACGGGTATCCCTCTCCAGACGATCGCGACAATCAGTCCAGCGCAATCATTGGCATCAAGCCAGGTTTACACCTTCACCCTCACGACTGCAGGGGTAACCACTTTCACACCGGGTGACCGGTTGTACGTGGTGATCTCTCTGGCAAACGCTCAGCTTGTTTCTGGGAAGTCGGTGACGGTCCGGTTTGATCAAGTTGTAACGGTGCCGATCGAGGCGAGCAATTCCTCGGCGGCAGTGCGCAGAGTTTTAGGAGACTAGATGACCGCTGTTTTTCTACGGCAGCAAAACCAGAGCTTCGCCGCGAAGCAATACGTAACGTTCTCGCTTCACGAGAAGGACGACCCGACGAACTTAGCCAAAGGCGTTACGTTCGTATCGGGAGACGTCAAGATCGCCCCCCTTGGTGGCGGCGGATCCTTCTCGAACACGGACAACCTACCAGTCGAGATGGGCACCAACGCCGGCATCTACGAGCTACAGCTGTCTTCGACAGAGTTCGCTGCGCTCGTTGGTGGCTATGCGATCCGGGTCGTTGACCAGGACTCCACCAAGGCGTTCATGGATTGCCATTTCACGGTTGAGTTCTACGGAGGTATCTCTCAGACCTCCAACATGCACTCGCTCGACTTGGACCCCTCGAACGGTTACGTTCAGGCTTCGGTTCAGCAGATGGCAGACCTGACCCCTGATAAGTGGGTCGCTGGGATGAAGACGATCCAGAACGGAACGGTTGTCTCAGGCGTGACGCCTACCCTACGGACGTTCCGTGCTACCTACGCTGCAGATACCGCTCCTGGTCGAGACGACGCCTTCAAGGATCGAGAGCTTCGATGGCTCAGCGGGAACCTGGCGAATCGTGTGTGTGTGATTGAGGACTTCAACCTCGCCAACGGTGACTTCACCGTTAGCGAGTTGGAAGAGGCGCCGGCAGTCGGCGACACCTTCGTAATCATGTAGGAGCCTCATGGCTAAGGTCAGGCCGCGCTACCTGGGCGCTATGAGAATGGATTTCTTTGGTGGTCGCCGATGGATTGATCGCCCAAGGACCCTAGTCTCGCGCGTCCGAACGAATGGCGGGTCTGACCTTTCGGGCTCCTACCCGATTGAGATCGTCGGCCAGGCGCTGCCGCTGCAGCACCTGGTCGACGTTATGCTTAGGGTTTGCCCAACGGAGTCTTCGGGCGATTCGAAGCTTACTCTGAACGCAAGACTTGAGGGGACGACGCGTTCAGGCGTGGATTCGGACGGGTACGACCTGGTTCCCGATCTAGACGCAACATGGTCAACGATCACGGGAACGTCATACGGTGGAACTTCGAGCTTCCCATTGTTCCACAGGGTCAATCCTGGAGACCTTCAGGATGACATTCACTTTGGTCGCCTTGTCCTTGAGGTGACTTCGTACTCAGGGACGCAGGCGAGCTTTGGCGTCCTGGGGGAGATTTGGGCAAACGCATTCCGATGGTCACGTGGGAACCAGATCAACCAACAGGGTATTATTGACCTGAAGGTTACCGACACGAGGATCAACCTCAGCGAGGTCCGTGAGAATCTGCTAGGAGTCTAAGATGGCTGTAGAGCTGGCAAAGTGCATCGGTCAGTCTAGCTCGACTCCGGCAGGGGCAGACGCCTTTGGTCTCCGCGCGAGCAACTACTTCGGCAGCGAGTGGCCCCCGTCTGCAACGCAGGGGCAGACCGCGGGCGAAGTAAAGGCGATCGAGCTGAGCTTCTACAACCGCAGCTCCTCTTCTGGAGGTCGCTGGGTCTGTGGCTTCCTGAACTCGTTCGTCCCTTCGACATTCCGGGTCGAGATGCTGAACAACAACTCGTGTCGGATCGCCTTGTCCGCTGGCGGCAAGGCAACGATGCATATGATCGACATGCCGGCGGGATCGGTACCGATCAACGAGTGGGTTCACCTTGTTGTTCAGGTCCCGGTGGCTGGACTGGTAATAGCTAGGATTGGACGGCATGGCCGTCAGTACGACGGCACCGCTTCGACCGCGGACACGTTTCCATATGGCAACGGCGGGAACGGAGGCTTTGCGCAGAGCTACTTCACCGGAGGTTCAGAAGAGGGTCTATGGGGGCTTGGCTGGATCAACAATGCCATCTCGAACTACGGCGGGATTGGTACCGGGAACCAGTCTGGGTTCATTAGCAGCTTCCTTAACCTTCCTGGAGGCGTGTCGACCATGCGCGTCTGGGGGATCCAGTCCCCATCCGACGCTTTCCTGGAGGCCAACAAAGATGCCTTCATTGCCTACGACTCTGGCGATGCGACGCTTCAAAATCTCTGGCTGAACTGGAGGTTGAATGAAGACGCGTCGGTCGCTGCGGACTATGACGACACCGGGAAGAACGGGGCGACCTGGCAGACACTATTGGGTGGTGCAGGATTCGACGCTCACCCCTGGGCTACGGCTTCGACCGATTACACACCTGGCCTTGGAGATTCTTCTGGCGCTGGCGACGCGATATCGATCGCCGTAGGCAGGAACCGATCGCTCGAGGATATCTCTCCTGCGTCGGACTCGGTGACCATCTCTCTGGGTTCAGCAAGGACGTTCGAGGACAGCTCAGGAGCCTCGGACTCGATCACGGTCACGCACAGTGTGATCAGGGGGTTCGAAGACCAAGAGCAAGCCATCGACTCCATGGCTTACTTGCTCGAGCACAACCGAGCTCTTCCCGACGCGGTCTCCCCCAGAGACGGCATGGTTGCCTCAGCGACTTACGATCGATCAGTCTCAGACTTTGACGTTGTCCAGGACAGTATCGCGGTGAGCCTGGGTCGAGTTTTGACGTTCTCTGAGGCAGCGATTGGGGCTGTCGAGACGCTTGAGATACTTCATGCGCACAACCGGACGTTTTCCGAGGCCGTTAGCGCGTCCGACGTAGTGGCCCCCCAGGTGGCCCTTTCGGTAACCCTCGGAGACTCGGTGGATGCAAGCGACAATCTCGCGCCCGCCCACTCCCACATTCTAATCCTGTCAGACAGCTTGAGCGCTTCGGACGATCTTGAGCGAACGGTAACGTTCGTCCGTGACCTAGCAGACGCATCATCTGCCGCGGACTCGATTTCGGTGTCTGCGTCTGGGTCTTCAACGCTGTCCTTAGATGATTCGTCGATTCCGAACGACAACCTCTCGATAACCATGACGTGGTCGAGGGCGTTCGGAGAGGCATCCCCCGCCGATGACACTCTCTCAGTCGTCCAGGAGCACGTCAGGTCATTCTCTGACACCGCTGGTGCGTCCGACTCGGTCATGGTCGACTTTTCGGCTGGAGGCACTAATTTCAACCTCACCCTGTCGGATTCGATTTCGGCAGTGGACTCGATCGTCCCGGCCCACGGAATTAGCCTCTTTCTCGTGGACATTGTGTTCGCTGTAGACAACCTGCAGCGCAGCGCGGCATTCTCTCTGACCCTTGAAGAGCCAGTTTCCGCAGATGACCAGATCGACACGAATCAGCCACAGTCCCCAACCTTCGAAGATTTGGTTGGCGTCTCTGACTCGATATTGGTTGAGTACTCTCAGGGCCCAGGTGATATCCAGCGAGTGTTTTCTGACACGGTTTCGGTCAGGGACGAGCTAAGTTACCAAGCAGCATACGGGAGGTTTTTCGAAGACCTCTCCCCTGCAACTGACCAGACAGAGGTCAGCCTGGGATTGAACAGAACATTCAGCGACCTGGCGCCCGTGACCGACGATCGACAGATCGACTACCGCCTAGGCTTCTCGGAGCTCCCATTTGGATCTTCAGACGAGATTGCGATCGATTACGATATTTCCAGGCCCGATGACGTCGCCGTGCAAGACGCAGCCTCGCCAAGTCGCCTGGACTTCGAAGACCAGGTGGAGGTCTCGGATGCCATCGCTCTTTCGTTCTTCTCGCCTGACATCAAGCGACTCTCTATCGTCGGGGAGATAAGCTCGCTTATGATCGAAGGGCGGGCGAACCCTGTAGAAGTAAAGGGCTTGGGGTCTTCTCCGAGCTTCATTGGGACGGCAAGCTCCCTCTCGATCACCAGTACGGAGAATGATTAATGGCAGAAAAAGCCGACATCCTACTGAAGGACTCCTTCGTGATCACGCGGGGGACGGTCTTCACGCTCTCTTGGGACTTTCTGGATCGCCACGGCAACGCCTTCACGATCATATCGGGATCGATTTCGGTGTTTCGCGACGACGGCACAGCTACTGCGATCGTCGATAAGACCGTGGGCTTGAACACGATCTCTCCGACAAAGGTGCAGGTGTTGGTGACCCTTGATGCGACAGAGACCGAAGCCCTTTCCGACGGGCCGCATCATGCCAGGCTCGATTTGGTCTTTGGCGACTCCCAAACCCGATCGGGTCGGTCAGCGATCCGCGTGAGGACGGTCTAAGATGTCGAATGCCCATAACCGCGCTCTCGGCCTTCAGTCTGGTCGATTCATGCGATCTTATGTTCCTTTGTCCGCGGATGAGGCCCGAGCCATGATCTCAAATCCTAGGCTTCAGGACCTAACCCCTGAGGTTCTGGAGAACTTCTGGATCAGGCCGGCATGTAGGATTCTCCAGCAGGTGTACGACATCGACCCTAGTTGCTACCCGGATGGGGACATCCAGGAGACGAATGGCGTTGGCGGGTGGATTCCGACGCGGGCAGAGCTCGATCGAGATTTTCAGATCGCTGTCGTGATTTACATAGAGAAGCTCGCAGACAACCCAGAGGACGTTATCGGCGTAGACGAGGGCCGCAACTTCGACACTGCGATACCTGGTCGTGCTGCGGCCCTGCTTGAGCCGTACCGGACACAGAGGCGTGGAAGGATCCGTCGCGGGTGAGCGTCACGATCTCCGAAGAGGCGCGGCTAGCGCTCGTCGATTTCTACCGAGAGGCCCTGGCGGAGCTTTCAGCGGCAATCGTCTCGTCAAGCGTCCTAGACTCAGAGAGACCCAGGCTGACGGCTCTCGCGCAGGAGTCGAACAAGGTCCTCAGGAGACTTGACGAGCAGGCCTCTAAGTGGGCCCAAGAGGAGATCACGAAGGTTTACCGCGGGAATCTGTGGTTCGTCGACGGTCAGATCAGGTCGAGGGGCCTCTCTCGCCGGTTCGTCCTCGAAGAGGGCCGCTTCGCAAAGGTTCACGAGGAGATTATTCAAGACCTTGTGACAAACCCGAGGACTGGCCTTGGCCCTCGCCTTGGTGCCGTGACGCGCAAAATGCGGGACGACGTTCGAAGCTTCTCCAGTTCGGCGCGCTTACTGAAGCGTCAGATACGGACGGTTCAAAGCGAGCTGGCGAAGGGCACGCTTCGAGGAGCCTCGCCAAGGACTGTGCGCGATCAGATCCTGGAGAGCATTTCCGGCGAAAGGACAGAAACCTGGCTAGCTTTGCAACGGTTCCAAGGAACGGGTGCGGGTGGTGCGTTGGAGACTCTTGCCAATGCACCGTGGCTTCTGAAGTCGAATGGGGCGCGAATACACCTGTTCGATCACGTTCAAACACTTGTTCAGACTCACGAGTCTGCTTCGAGGAATCGTGCGAGGTCGGAACGGCTAGTCGAACGGGGGGTCGAGCTAGCGCAAATATCACCAAACCCTCCGCTAACACCAGACGCGTGCGCGATTTACGCAGGGAGGATCGTCGCTCTCACAGAAGAAGGCGCAGAGGAAACGGGGTATCCGTACGTGGGAAGGCTGCCCAACGGTGGCCCACCGTTCCATCCAAACTGCACGCACACCCTCAGGGGCTGGTTCCACGAGTTCGAGAGCGACGAGGACCGAGAGATAGCCGAGCGGGACGGTCTGGGCGAAGGTGAGGTCGAGAAGGGTGGAATCCCAAAGTCCTACCTTGACAAGAGTTGGAGAGACGTCCAGAAAGACGTTCGCCGAGTCGGTTTCGATAAAGTTGTGCGCCAGAATCCCCAGGTTGCCTCGGCGACGGTCCCTTCTTCAGCCCAGGAAGAGGTCCGTCAAGCGATTCGATCGGAGAGGTCGAGACGCAAAGCGAAGTAGGGTAGTATCTTGCGCCAGGAGGCGCCATGCGAAGAGTACGTCCGAACACGCTAGTCAGAATCCACAGGGTGAGCGGAAGAGGCTCGTCTGGGTCTGATAGCTACGTGGTCCAGGTCCCCCGGGCCTGGGTCCGGATGAGCTTCCGCAGGGACCACCTCGTCTCTGGGGATGGGACTCTCGACGCCATCTCCGGCACCATGGACCTAGACTCTCACTTCGACGTCAAGCAAGGCGACCTTGTGCAGATTCTTGAGGGTCACCGGGAAAGCTCGCACCACCGCTACCAGATTGAAAGCGTGGAGCCGATCCTAAACGCGACGGGTCGCCACACGAGAACGACTTGCGCCATCTCCATGGACAGAAGTCGGGGGGCAGCTTCTTGAGGATCTCGGCATCGATTGAAACGAGCAAGATCGAAGCCTCCCTTGGGGCGCTTTCGAAGATGGTCGATTCCAGCGACTACAAGAGGGCCATTGAGGGCGCGGCCGAGATCGCAACCTCTTTGGGGCAAAAGCGTGCCCCCCGTGGCTTTGGCAACCTTGCGAACTCAGATTTCGTTGAGAAGGCTAAGGTTGAGCGGTCTCGCGGCATTATCTCGGTCCGGTTCGGCTTCAGCTCCCGCCATGCTTCGATCATGGATAGCGGCTGGAAGACGAAGGTCATACGGCCAAAGAAGGCGAAGCGCCTCTTCATACCGATCTCAGAGCGCGCAAAAAGGATTGGCTCTACTTCGGGCGCTTCTAGAAGGCTGCTTGGTTCGACGGGAAGGGGTGGGCTGGCCTACGGCAAGGACTTCGTGCTAGCGAAGAAGGTCGTGACCCCTGCCCCGAGAGAGGGTGGCCACGTTGGTCGCGACGGTGAGCGCAAGGGGCCAAACTTCTACTTCAGCGGAGCGGTCAAGAAGCTGGTCAACTCGCGCAAGTTTGAGCGCCACATGGCAATCGCAATCAGAGGCATGATTCGGACTCGGGCGAGGAGGTCGCGATGACGAGTGCTAGTAGCTCATACGTCGGAGACTTCGTCTCTGAGCTGGCGACTCACGTTGAGGGTTACAGCGCCGTCGATTTAACGCTCGGCGACAATCTACTCGTCGAGGTGGAGCACGAAGGGGAGTCGCTTCCATCCGGAGCGATCGTTTCCCTGTACAGTGAGACATACGACACGCCTGAACCTCGATTTGGCTACAGGTTGATTGAATGGCCGGTGCTGATAACAGCGAACGGCAGTACGAGGCTGGAGTCGATAAACTCGATACGGCCTTTAGTAAATGCACTTGTAGAAGACCGGGCGTTCACGCTCCCGGGTTTTGCAGTGAAGAATGTTCGAGTTGAGAGCGCACCGGAATTCGTCTCCCGAAATCAATCGGGCCGTTTTAGGTCGCAGGCGACTCTGTTGTTTTTTGTAATCCCAACGGCGTAAGGAGCTGGGGATGGCTGGTAAGGTAGCAGCGAATCCGGGAACGAATGTCCAGATCGCAGCGGGCCTTGGTATCTTCTTCAAGGAGAAGGGGAGTGCCAACTGGCTCGATCTAGGAGCGATCACGGGAGTGAACTTCGAGCTCTCGACCGAATTCCTGGAGTACTTTCAAAACCGACGTGGCGCAAACGCGCTGACTCGTCGATTTGTTCAGAGCAAAGGTTTCACAGTATCGGGTAGCCTCGAAGAGTCGACGCCGGAAAATCTCCGGCTGGCATTCCTCGGTGGCGATATCACCGCTGCGTCTGACCCGAGCTACGTTCTTGAGACTGCGACCCTCACGGTTGCAAGTGGCGCGGTAACTCTCCCTGAGACCGCAAGCGTCGTTGATCGTGTTGTCAGCTCCTCTGACTTTCAGAGCTCGAGCCTGACCCATACGTTCTCTGGTCCGGGGACAGCAGTCACGATCACAGATTCTTCGGTTTCGGACGGCGACGAGGTTGTTGTCACGTACCAAGTTCAGATCGCCGCCCCTGCGAACAACGCCAAGACCTTCCGCATCGGGGAAAACTCCACGATCGAAGGTGAAGTCGAAGTTCGTATCCGTCAACAGGGGGGTGGGATCGGGTTCGCGATCAACATTCCTGATTGCGAAATCGCGCCTAACGGAACCATCGACATCTCGTCGGACTCTGTTCAGGCATTCCCCATCATCCTTACCGCGCGCGAGACGAACGGCGCCTTCGCAACCGCGGTAGTCTACGACCAGGCGGCCTAATGAAGACAGCAGACCAGCAAGCCCTTGACGGGGTACTAGAGCACGCATTTGGCAAGCTTGGCGAAGTTAAACTGAGCGACGGCAAGACCTACATGGTCAAGAAGTGGTCGGTCGGGAAGTTCGCCAAGCTTGGCAAGTCGATTTCGAAGATTGTGGCGTCAGTACTTTCGATCGTCACGAACAACCTTCGCGAAGAATATAAGCAGGCAGAGGCAGAGGCCGTGGCTCAAGGCCTTGGCCCTGGAGACGAGGGATGGCCAGACCCGAACGCTTACGGGGCCATGACTCTTACCGACATGGCTGCAGCCGTACCTGGGGTCCTTGAGACCTGCACCAGTGAGCTATGCCTCATAGTTGGGCAAAGCCTCTCTTTGGGAGACAAGCGAGAGGTCGACGAAGGGTACATCCTTGACAAGTTCGATCTTGACGATCTGGCCGATGCAATGAGGGTCATCGTCGAGGTCAACAACCTCGTCGAGTCCGGAAAAAAGTGGATGGGCCTGTTTCAGAAGATGACGAGGAGATAGGCCCAGGTTTCGAGCTTGAGGAGATCTGCTTTGATCTCCTCTTGGCCGGAGTGCCCCGCGAGATCATTTACGGTTGGCATGATGGCTGGGATTTCGACCGACTTGTTCGGCTGTTCTTACACGTCAGAAGGCGAAAGATAGAAGGACACAGAGAGGGAGTGCAGCAGGTCGCCCTTGGGGCAGGCGCCCTCTTTAGCAAAAAAGGCTTGGACGAGTTCAACAAGTCGACGGACAAGCAACTCGGCAAGCTGTCCAATCGGTCTGGAGATTTCGGCGTCGACTCAGAGTCCAGCAAGAGGGCTCAAAAAGAGAAGGACGTTGAAAACTTCATGAAGCTCTTCGGATCGCTCGGAACGCCCAAGAAGAAGAAGTCGTAAGATGACTGAAAACATAGGTTCGATCGCCGGGAAGCTGACGCTTGACGGCACTCAATACCTAGTCGTCCTCGATCGAGCGAAGGAAGAGACCCGAAGATTCGGGAGCGTCTTCAATCGTGTATTTTCAGGGCTTCCGGCTCCGGTCCAGCGTGCCGGAAGGTCGGTCCAGGAGTTCGCATCAAGGATAAACTCCTCGGGCAAGGCTATTGGGAATTTCTCCAGCAGGATATCAGGGGTAAGCCGATCAGTCCTTAGCTTCAGAAGCGCCCTGGCTGCTGCCGCGACGACTTTTGGTGGCGTGCGGCTGGTGCGTCTTGCGGCAGAGGCCGACGATACCAGGGTAGCCTTTCGTAATCTGTCCAGGTCGATAGGGGTCGATTCGACAGAGGCCCTCGACCGCTATCGGGCGGCTTCTAGGGGGACGATATCCGACCTGCAGCTCATGAGGCAGGTAAACACAGCTGTCGTTCTTGGCGTGGCTGGGAACGTAGAGTCGTTTGAGAAGCTGATCAATGCTGCAAGGATTCTGGGTAAGGCTACAGGGAGGACTGCAGCCGAAGGCTTCAGAGACCTTTCAGTTGGTATCGGCCGCCAGTCAAGGTTGGTACTCGACAACCTTGGGATCATCATTTCTGCTGACCAGGCCTATCGGAATTATGCACAGAGCATTGGCAAGTCCACAGACGACCTCACCGTCGCTGAGAGGCGGACAGCGTTTCTCAATGAGGCGTTGAGAGGTATCGATCGACGATTAGAGCAGATAGGGGACGTCGGGGTAACGTTTGCCGACACTGTAGCGAGGATCAGGGCTGGGCTTGCAAACTTCGCTTCCGGAGTCGCAACAGCGGTAACCCCCGCCCTCCAGTCCCTCTTGGATTCATTCCAGCGCCTAGGCGATCAAATGGGCGGGCTCTCGAATCTTGTTTCGGGGGTTTTGATATCCGTTTTCGGAACCTTGCGGCGTTTCATCGAAGATAACGGTGAGCGCATTCGCGTGCTCATATCTGCGACGATCAACCTCCTGACGAAGTTCCTAGCAACGCTAGCTGAAGTGTTCCGTGGCGCTTCCGAGCTGCTGCTTGGATTGTTCACAGACCCTGGCGCAACGATTGCCAATCGCGTGGCTCCGCTTCTGGATGGAATCCGAAACCTATTCATTGGCCTGGGGAAGGCCGTCGGGGCCGGATTCGTAAGCGTCTTCATAGAATCGTTGAAGCCGCTGATACAGGCGATTGCTTCCGCCATAGGCCGAATCCCAAGAATCGGCGACGGGGTGGAATCGTCAATAAAGTCCTCCCTGGAATCGGCAACCGACGCAGTTACCAGATTCCAGAACGAAGGCCTAACCGCAGCCGGTCAAGGGCTGACTAGCTCATTCCTGGAGGGGATCCTGGGCATCGGCCCTGACGATCGCCAAGAGCTGCTCCGCACCTTTGAGAACATTGACCGCCTGAGCGCAGAGTTCTTCGCGGGGCTCGCCAAGCAAGCAAATTCTCCAGACATTAGCGCAGGAAAAGCTCGCCAGACTTTCGAAGAGATCAGCGAGGTGTTGAATACAACCTCAGAAGACTTGGCTCAGGCTGGTTCCGAGCTAGTCAAGTTCCGAGGCCTCCTCAACACTCTTCGATCAGCTCAGTCTGCGGGCACCTTCACGGTTGAAGGCGCTGATGCGCGGGACTTTCTGGAGATCACCACGATCATCGAGAACGCGCTTAAAAGGCGGGTTGAGCTGACCGAGGAGGAGGCCGCTCGCGCGAAGGAGCTGGTTAAAGACAACAAGGAGCTGAAGGGCATCCTTGACGACATTGTTGGCCAGTTACGAACGCAGGCGACAGCCTTGTCTGTTGTTGACCTCCCAAAAGAGGAAGCGGCCCTCGTTGCGCTTGAGCGAAGCTTCAACACTCGCTTGGCGGATCTCAACATTGTTGACGAAGATGCGATCCGTAACGTTCAGCGGCAAATGCAGAGGCTCCTGGCGCTCTCAAGGCTGGTCAACCAGAGGGAGCAAGAGAGAGCTCAGGCGATCAAGGATGCAGAGAAGGCCCGGAGGGAGGAAGAGGCGTCTGCTGAGAGTCTCTTGAGGCTGACGCAGCGACTCACGGAGGAGCTCAAGGGCGTCGAGCTGGACACCGAGTTCTTCAACATCGACGATCAGACCGAGAGGGATATCCTGGAGCTTGTCCGAAGGGTCGACCAGGAGATTGAAGACATCTCGCTGATCAAGCCTGAGGAAGAGGAGCGCATCCGGGGGATCCTTTCCCAAATAGTCGCCGCGCGCCGGGAACTGGGAGAGTTGGAGCGTCGCCAGCGCCAAGATGAGGCTCGACGTTCAGGGGGTGGGATACTCCAGGACTTCGGGAACGAAGCTGCCGGGTTCAACCTGAATCGGTTTGATCAGGCTCGCCGCCAGCTTCAGCAAGACTTGGCGGCGGCCCAGCTCGAGATCACGAGCCTGGAAATACCCGCTGAAGAGCAAATTGCCCTCCGGAACAAGCTGAATGATCTCGCCTCAAACATTGCCCTGGGCATCGACCTGGAGCAAACCGAGGCGAATATCCAGCCCTTCGTTGACTCTATTACCTCGTCCCTTCAGGGGGTTGGGCAGGCGCTCGTATCGGCGCTTTCTCAGGGTGAGGATGTGACGAGGGCTATCGCTGAGTCGCTTGCTTCCCAGCTCTCAAGGGCCCTGACGGAGACGATTGACCTAATCGGGGAGGGCTTGACCGAAACCTTCAAGAGCGTCTTCAGGGGGATCTCGGAGGAGGCAGGGAAGGCCCTTTCGGGTATCTTCTCGGCGGCGGTCGGGATCATTGGCGCGATCGTGGCCAGGTCGAGAGAGTCAGGGTCGACGTTCACGGAGGCGAATATCGACGACCTGGCGACTAGCCAGTCCGTTGTCAGGGGGGTCGTCGCAGGCCCGTCCTCGATCCCCGTAGCCGAAGTCGGAAGTTCTCTTAAGGAAGCGTTCAGGACAACCGAGGGGCTCCTCGGGTCGATCGAAGAGACGATCCGCCAAATTGCGAGCGGAGCGGGCTCCGGAACGATTGGGCTTGGCCAAGGCGCCATAGTCTAGAAGGAATCAAAAAGTGCCTAATCAGTACGGACAAACAAACTTCGGAGAATTTGGCGTCGGAGACGACTTCAACTTCCTGGTTCGTGAGGCTGACTTTGGCTTCACCCCACAGTTCTGTGACGTTTGGGATTCCCGAACAGGGACCCGTGTCGACTCCGACCTGATCATGAACGATCTGGCCGGGTCAACGATCGAGGCCGACCTCCGCCGCTTGAATACGTCGGTGGCGCTGACAGCCCTGAACGGCTACGTCGAAGGCGTTTGCTACTTCGTCACGATCAAGAGCTCGACAGGGCTGAGCCTCGACGCCAACAACTGGGAGATTATCGGAACGTTCACGATCGGCCGTCAGGTCAACATCGAGCTGGATACTCAGAATATTTTTCGATCTGAGCAAGCCGACGTGACGGTGACAGCTCTCCCGAACTCCGTCATGGGGCGGTTGCGAACTCTGGAGCTAAACCAGATCCAGAACATAAGCCCTAAGCTAAGGCGCCTTCTTGGCTTGAGTGGTGAGAACCAAGTCCTTGACGGCTACTTTTTTGACGACGCCTCAAATATTACCCAGGTTCGCCTACGGGTGTATGATACTGCTGCGAGCGCTCGCGCGGCTGTGCGGTGGGCGGATACCGAGAACCAATCTGATCCGGTTGGCGCGTATCCGACGCCCGGCGAGCTTTCTCGACAGGTCATTCAAACGTCTCAGAGCCAAGCTCGTCAGCTTCGAACGGAGCTCCTGGGCAGCCTGAGCACGATAGACGGAGGGTCAGGTGACGCGGCTGACGCGGCCTATGACGACTCCTCCGTAATCTAGAAGGAGTAGGGCTTGAAAGCGCTTAGGATTTTTGGGCTAGTTGCAGCATTGTTCTGTTCGGGTTGCCTCGGAGGGTCTCCAACCCTTAGGGTTTGGGAAAGCCGCATGGACGCGGCCGGCATCGATCACCAGGAGATTGGTGGTCGGAGCAAGTCAGCTGCAGCTTGGTGGTCTCTACTGCCGGGTGGCGGAGCGGTGTACAACGATCAGTCGGGCACGTTCGTCGCCCTCAACATTGTTCTTTACCCGCTTTTGGGGCCGCTCTGGCAGCCGTTCGCGTCTGCAAAAAACGCCGAGGTTTTGAACACGCTCGACGCCGCCCTTGAGAGCGGATATTACGAGCTAGACCCCAGCGGGGTCGTTAGGATCCACTGATGCACCCAGCGACTGCCACTGAGCGGTTTGTTTCGAACAACCCGACGATGCACCAGTCGCGCCTGGGGCCGCTAGTGCCCCAGCAGGTGACCGGCATCTCTCGCGAGGGATCGCCGGTCGAGTTCGAGTGGGGTGACGGCGTGACGCGTGTCCGGACGCTTCACAGCGACCGGAGCGCCCATAACCCCATGCGGGTGATCTACCACCCGGGCCTGAACCAGTCGATCCACTACCCGAAGAACCCTGACCGGACGATAAACTACTGGCGAGGCCCGGTCCGGAAGCTAGACACCCAGGCAACGAGGACCGTTGGCGGAATGGTTCGGTCACGCGGAACCCAGAAGTGGGAAGACGTAGTGATCACCGAGGTCTGGGAAGGTGGCGGAGGCCGCGCCTCGATCACGGTAGACTTTCTGCAAACGCTATATTCGTTTATGGTTGAGGACGTCCCGCTTGGCAGCTATGTCGGCTGGATCCCAAGAGACCTGTCCTTCAACCGACACCTGATCGTCCCGCTAACGCTTACGGTCGGGAGTCAAGATTTCGATCTGAGAGCGGTTCGAGCGAAAATTGACATAGGTGACCCAAGGGAGATGGTCGTCGATCAACAGGTTGCCTTCACGTTCGGGCTTGCGAAGCCCCAGATCTTTGTTCCTTCGATCATGACTTCTGAAGGGGTTTGAAACGTGGCTTTTCCCAGTTCCGCAGCTGCGCCGATCAGATCGGCAGTGGAAGCTGACAATCGGATTTCGACTCGCCTGAATAAAGCAGGCACCGAAGCTCAAAACCCGATCATTGGGAACAGCCGAGACGCCACGGACACTGAGTTCGTCGCCGGCGGCTTTGCCATGCGTCTGAAGTTCCCCCTTGTCGACAAGATGGAGCAGGTCTACGGATCGAGCTTGACGATCCTCAACGACGACGGCTCGGTAATTTCCAGCATCGACATAACGAACCGGTGGTCGACCTTCCAGATGGAAGCCAGACTTGACCTCGTTGCGGGAGTCGACTTCGAGAGCTTTGATGCACCGAAGCGGGTATTGGTCCAGGCGAAGACCTCTCGTGGCCGGCACCAGACGAATCAATTCTGGGTTTCGAACCTTCCGGCGAACCAGGTGTTGGTCAACGGGGTTCAGACCGAAGCAGGCAATCCTCTTGAGATTCTCGTCGAGTCCCTTGGTGTCCCACAAAGAGTCGCTCTTCAGTTCTTCCCCTCGCTGAACGACGAGGTTGGCCGTCAGCATGGCAGCGACAAGGCCTCGATCGAGGCAAACGTTGTCAAGCCGTACGGGGGCGCCGAGTATCTGACCATGATTCGGAACTCGGTTTTCGTGGATTACGCGAACTCCCCAGTCAGGGACATCACCTACTTCGAGCACACCCCGACAGTGAACGGTGAAGTTGTTCAGCTTCGCTTTCAGTTCACTTCTGCGCTGGGTTCGGCCTCTGTTGTCGAGTGCTTTGCTTACGTCAAGTTCACGGTTTGCGAGGATGGCGGGAGCCCGGTTAGCACAGCTCTGACGACGGGGACGAACATTGTTTGCCCGCCATGCCCTCAACCTCCAGTCATTGAGAACCCTGGCGTACCTCCGGAGGATCGTGACAACCCGTCAACGATCGAAGAGGATTCTGGTGGTCGATACGTTCGGGTTGATCTGACTTCGAATGGGGACCTCGGGGAGGGGACTGAAGCGCCCTCTGTTTCCCTTGAGTTCCAAGGGTATGAAGGATCCGGCGGCGCCATTTCGTCGAGCGGGAGCGCCGGTACTGTTTCTATCCCTGTAACCGAGCAAGAGTACAAGGTCTATCTGCCGACAGAGGTAGAGGACTCCGACCTTGTTATCGTCCGGCCTTCGACGGCTGCCGGCCAGGGTGGCGCCCTGATCTTCCTTCGTTCTGGTACAAGCCAAAACGTTATTCTGAGTGAAGCAGTCTCGATTCTTGACCAGATCAGCATTCAGACCGCTGGAAATGTGGGGCAGACAGATCTGACTGTAAGCCCAGACGACGGTCAAATTCAGCAGATCACGTCTGCAGTTGGCGCTACGCCCAGCACCTCGCAGATCACGGTCACGATTTCCAACCCGACGGACGAGCAGATCCGTTGGCGCCTCAAGGGCTGCGGCGACTTCATGACGATCGCCGACCATGACCGACAAGGCCGACTGGGGCCCCTTGATTCGGTTCAGGTTACGGTTGGAATTAGGTCAACGGATCGCGAAGGCGAAAACCTCCCTGAAGCGGACTACAACGGGTACATCTCGGTGTATTCGCTGGACCGGAATGACCGAAGGGTATTCGCGATACCGGTGCGCCTCGTTGTTGGGGCAGGAACAGCCGTAACGGGGACGACCTACTATATCGATTATGACGGTGGTAGCGACTCGAACGACGGAACCTCTTCTTTGCCGTTCAAGCACCACCCGTGGGACAGCAACGCTACGGGGCAAGCGGCCCTTGTCACCCTTGGCGCTGGAGACATGACTGTATTCAAGGGTGGTGTCGTTTACCGGGGCTACCTTTTCGGCGGTGGGGCAACGGGAACAGTAGCGAGCAACATCATCATAGACGGGAACACCGAGGGAACCTTTGGAGTTGGCCAGGCTATCCTAGATGCCTCCGAGGCTCTGACTGGGTGGACCGACCAGGGTGGAGGAGTATTCAGGGCTTCGCTACCAGACTCTGAAGTCGTGTTCCCTGGGAACCCCTTCACGCTGAATATGTACGAAGGGCAGGGGACCGGCGTAAAGCTCATGGCGCCTTCTCAGTGGCCTGTCAACCAGCCGGATCTCCAGCTCTGGGATGATATGGGTGGCTGGCCTGAGATCCCAAGCCTGTCTCAGATAAGCACTCCAGACGACGCCGTCCCGTTCCTGCAGTGGGACGACTTTGCCCTTTTGCCGTCTGACTTTCATGTAGAGGGCTGGATCGCAACGTTTGACAACGGGAACCGTGTCGGACTCTACAAGATCGAATCTTTTGACCCCGTCACGAACACGATCACATTTGGTTCTGGGTCTGGGCAAAGATGGATCAGCATAGGTGGGTCTTCCCCCAACTGGACTCTTGGCACGCCGCTCCCACGCTTCTGCCTCATGAACATTGAGTCTGCGCTATCACAGCCAGGGACGTACTTCTACAACGCGACGAACGAGACGATCGATTACATACCCTACTCAGGGACGACTCCGACCAGCGTCACGGCCACGAAGAGATTCAACGTAATCGACTGCTATGAGCTGGAGAATGTGACCTTTAGGGGCATGATTTGCCAAAAGGCCTCAGGGCAGAACTTAGGGCAGGCAGGTGCGTGGTCTGCGACACTAAATGGGTGCACCAACGTCAAGATAGAGGGCTGTACAGCTAGATTCTGTCGTAGCACAGGGGCCAGGGCGTCGATCTATATGTCGGTCGGCACGACTGGGTTCTCCTTGAAGAACAGCTTGGTGATCGCGAACCGGCAGTCTCGTGGGATCCAGATGACGAACGCTGCCCAGATCGCTGGCCAAACAGACTTCAACGTTGAGGAGAATCTCTTCTGCAATAACGGGGGCACGCAGATAGCGATGTTTGCGTGCGAAGAGTCCTTCATATGGTTTAACGATGTGTACAACCATGGAGGCACGCACGCTAACGGTGTCAGTACGTATTCGGGTTGTAAGAACACGAGGGTGCACAGGAACGACGTCGGCAACGGAAACATTGCGTACACGATCCAGCTGATCGGCGACGGCGACGACTTGACGATAGATTACAACAAGTTCTCCGTGATCGAGAGCTTCCTAGGCTTTCAGTTCACGGTCGCAACGTGGTCGACGAGTTCTAACGTCCGCTGGATGCATAATGTCATGAAGAACCCCTACGGAACGGCCTACCTTCACAGCCAGCCGCCGGGGGCCAACTTAGTGCTGGCCAACAACGTTATGGACGGAGCTGCACAGACCGACCAGGGGGCAGTCTCAGAGGGTGGAAACATTCTGACAGCGGACTGGAATGGAAACTACACCCTTGGCTCTTCCGACTTCGGGTTCATTGATCCGACGACAGTCTTCGTGGACTACGCGAACAATGACTTCCGCTTGAGGGACGGATCTGTCGGCATCAGCAACGCCGTGTCGATCCCAATTTACACATACCCGTCTTACATCCCCCAGCGAGGTGACGGGTACGATATTGGTGCTGAGGAGTTCGAAGAACTGGTGCCCCTGCACCGGATCAACTGCGGGTCAACAACCTACACCGACCCAGACGGGAACGTCTGGGCTGACGACTTCGGGTTCTCCGGCGCCAGCGGCGTGTTCTCGACGTCCGATCCGATATCAGGAACCGAGCTCGACACAATTTACCAGACCGAGCGAGGCGTCTCGGTCGACGG
This sequence comes from uncultured Microbacteriaceae bacterium, assembly GCA_937124545.1. GTDB lineage: Bacteria > Actinomycetota > Actinomycetes > Actinomycetales > Microbacteriaceae > Pontimonas. The sequence goes on from CAKZKU010000209.1 coordinate 39,046, forward strand.
CGAAGAGGTCGGCTTTGAGTACCAGCTGACTGTCCCCGATGGGAAGTTCATTGAGGTCCGTCTCCATTTTGCCGAGATCTACACCCCGACCTCAGCCGTTGGGGCAAGGCTCTTAGACGTCTACATGAACGGAAACCAGGTCGAGGACGACCTGGACATTTTCCAAGCCGTCGGAGGTGACGCCGCCTACGTCAAGACCTACCAAGTACCATCAAACAGCACCACGCTGACGATCAGGATCGAAAACGGCACGGTCGAGCGCGGCAAGGTGAATGGTATCGAGGTATTCGACACCGGCCTTTCCTCGGCGGGTATCGATCACGTTGTCACCCTGACCGAAGAGAATCAGCCGTTCACCGACACCATGCTGATCAACTTCTCGGGAGGGATCGACTACAACCTTTCGTTCGACGACAGCGTCGGCAGCGCCGGCGACGAAATCCTAGTCAACTTCTCAGGGACCGGTGTCGCTCTGCACCGGATATCCTGTGGCTCAGAGTCAGACATAGTCGATTCAAGCGGCAACACATGGGACGCTGACCGGGACTTTAGTGGGTCTGTAACGGTCACTCAAAGTACCACCACGGCGATCGACAATACTGAAGACGATGCCCTCTACCAGCAGACTCGGGCCCTGATCGCAAACGGGAGCTCGTTCGGCTTTGAGTACACCCTCAACGTTCCTACGAATACGGCCCTTACTGTCCGGATACTCCAAGCAGAGATCTACGATCAGATTGGCATCGCTGGGCGTATCTTCAGCCACGAGATTGACGGGGTTGTCGTCGATCCGCTAGTTGACATCTACGAAGACGCTGGATCACAGCACTTTTACGCGGTGGTCTACGAGTACAACGTGACGAGTGACAGCAGCGGCTCGATCGTGGTGCGGCTCCAGAATGGCACCGCTGATAAGTGCCAGGCCTGCGCAATCGAGGTTCTTCAGTAATGGCCCTTGAGGACGTACGCGGGACAGTACTGGAAGCGATATGGCTCAGCTCTGACCAGCGGCCAGCATATCGGGTTGAGATCTTCAACCCGAGGTTGGCCAAGGTGCAGGACGTCGTTCTGGGAGAGCCGGGATCGCCATCCTATGACATCTCTAGCGTTGTTGAGCGTGTCCAGCTCCAGAACAACCAGGTCTTCGAGCAGTCAGACGACTCGGTGTCGTCTCGTGCGGATATGACCCTTGTTTACCCTAGCAACGGGAAGCTGGAACTCACCGGAGGGGTGTTCTTGGACTTCAATGAGCGCCTATTCCGGTCCGGAACTCCGATTCGGATCTATGAAGGCGACGAGAGGGTAAATCCAGAAGAGTGGCCTGCGGTCTTCACGGGTGTGATCTTTGGCTACCCGGGCGCAGAGGTCGCTGACCGAACCGATGCTAAGAAGACTATGTCGATCTCGGCCTTTGGAAGAGCGCTCACGTTTAGCCAGCAATCGATCGTTGGCTTTTCCTTCGGGTACGGGACAGACTTCGGGGACGCGGCTGTTGACCTAGCAATCACCGAGATGGGTCTTGAGCGCGAAGAGATACGGTTCGGTAAGTTTGACGCTGTCACTCGACACAAATCGAACGCCCTGACGCAGATCTCAAAGATGCAGGGCCTCTATGAGTTGATGGCTACGGTAGGTCGAAAGCCATACTTCGACAGCTACGGCCGACTGGTCGCCCATGTGACCGACTTCGATCGTCTCCCGGTCGTCACCTACGACGACAGCCCAGCGCTGATCTCTGTCAACCGTGTCCAGAACCTTAGATCGACAGTGAACGCTGTCCAGGTCACAGGCTTGAACCACATACTTAGCGAGGTCGTGTCGGGAGATACGAATCTTGGAGAGTACCAGACTACGATCGGGTACTTCGACACGCACCACCGAGAAGTCATCTACTACTCGGACGACAAGGGCAGGCGCGCAAAGGGCACCAGGGCAGTCGTTATTCATGCTGCAGGATTCGGGTCTTCAGTCGACTGGGAAGAATTGGATGAGTTCTCAGGGAAGCTGACGATCGATACCGGTTATGCGCCATGGGTCGTCGGAGCGATCATCACGGTGTGGACGCTGCTCTCTATCGCCGAGTATATCTTCGACCTCTTCATCGGCGAGACTGGCGCCCTGGGTCGTATCGCTGACTGGGGGTCGACGCCACTCGCCAGGTTCATCATTCAAATCGCCAAGGCCTCACTCATGGTCGCCCTACTTGTCTCAATGACAAGGATAGGGCGATACCGAGTAGAAATCCGCGGGAACCCCTTCGAGTTTGTCTTCGAAGAGCTGCGGTCGGTTGCCTTCCTCCAGGGCGTCCCGATCTCAGAGCAGAACCAGCTTGAGGTCACTCAGCACTGGCTTTCAACGATCGAGGAAACCGACGCTCGCGCGAAGTCGATTCTTCGGAGGGAAATCTCCAAGTCGCAGCCTTACAGAATCCGGGTTGTCTCAAACCCGATCATTGAGGTCGACGACATTGTTGGGGTCCGATCTCCCGGCCTGACCTCGGATCGGTTTTGGAAGTTCTACGTGACCGGCATCAAGAAGACCCTTGCTCGTGGAACCACCCAGGGCTTCATGGAGATCACTGCCTGGAAGATTGGCGAATATGACGCGTAGCTGGAGCAAGGGCGACAGGGTCCTGATGTATGGAGGCATACCGAGGGATGGCAACTTTGGCAAGCCCGCCATTGTCGAAGAGGTCAGGGGCGACGAGGTTCGTGTTGTTTGGCTCGAGAAGGGGCCTAACGTCTTCGCCCCCAGAGCAAAGCTTACTCGTGTATCTTGTTGGTGTGACCCCAGGCAGCTTGTCGAGAGGGAGCCGATAGAAAATGAGGAGTACCTCCTTAGCCTTGACGAGGTGGCCCCACTGAAGGACGACGAGATGGTTGAGTGGGAGGGCGACGATGCCAACGACGGCAACGATTGAGGATGTTGTATCGATTGCCAAGGTTCAGGCGCTTCAGGCTGGCAAGAAGCTTCTGGCGATCACGGTTTCAGACCCTCGGTACGTTCCTGTCCCAGATGAGGACGACCCCGACTCAGTCCTGGAGTTCGTAGTCGACATCCAGCTCTTAGACGGCGTGACTCAGGCGATAGCGATCGGGAGCTCTCAGGGGTTGAGGGTCATTGAGAATGTCCTGGTGGCTAGGGAAGCGTCTGGGGACGCTCTCTCTTCTATCCACACGCCGGTCGAGGTTGAGAAGAGCTCCTCTGGTCAGCTGCAGGTCGTAGGCCGAGCAAAGGTCCAGCTACCAACCTTGTCCTCTCAGGAGTACTCGTACGCTTCCCTAGGGCTTGACTTTGTGGCCGAGCTGGACGTTACTGACGACGGGCTCCAGGACCCCTTTGGGGCGATCGTGGACCCATCTGACGCATCTCTGAGCGAGGTGCAGGTAGGCTTTGTGACTGAGTTTTCGTCGGAGCATTCGACGCTGGAGGAGCTGGCGCTCGACAGCGAGGGGAACTTTGTCGGTCTGGGCGTGAATCCGCTCCAGAGAGTGATCCACAAGAACGCCAGGCATTGGACGGTTCGGACGTCAGAGTCCGCGTCAGCCGCAGACACGATTGGCATCTCCTAAATGGCGATCACACCACCGGGACTGAAGACGAACTACGACGCGACCAAGGAGACGTTCCGGGCATATCCGGCCCAGCTGGACGCGGACAACGCTGCGATCATTGACACGTTCAACGCGGTTGACTCAGCCCTTGAGAGCGTTTTTCAGGATGCGGGAATCCAGTTCATCACGGATTACCTGCGCCGCAAGCTTTCATCAAACAGCCCGAATCGCCGGGTGGGCTGGGATTCGGCTCAGATTGCATCCCCCGGGCTGACATCGGACGGCATGCTGATACTGACCGGAGACAACGAGGCGGGGGCGATCGTCGCTTACTTTGGGACGAAGAGAGCCCAGCACATTGGGGATTTGTCGCTGGATTTCACCAGCCTGATCTCCTCTGGACAGATCATCGATGAGGGCGGCGGGAATTGGTCTGGGACTGTATATGTGGGCCTCCAGGAGTTTGGAGACACCGACCTTTCCGCCATCGCCTCGACGGTGGAGGCGAGCGTTCCATGCCCTGTTCACAGGCTTGAGGTAAGCGTCGCGTCGGTGACCTCTTCTCCGGTGTTCACGGTCGACAAGTACTCGCTCTATTCGAACGGCCGAGAGACCCTCTTCTCTGAGCCTGGACGGATCATGGAGCGAGAGGTTGGGATTGAATACCTCAAGACGTTCGCCGCCGACGAAACACCGCGTGAGGCAGTGATACGGATTCCATACCAGCACCTTGTAAAAGAGGTGTTTTTCTACGTGAACGAGCCGGGCGTTACCTATGCGGGCACGTTTCAGATTGAGCGAACACACCCAGGGAGCGCGCAAGACATGCTGCCTGTCCCAGTTAACTTCATCGGTAGCGGTTCTGGATCTCCGACGTTCGTGTCTCCGACGCTAGCACTGGACCAGATAGACACAGTCCAACCGGCAAATAGTTTCTACCGGATTTTTCACGGCACGCTTATACCGGCTCCAGTCTCCTGGAGCGTTGGTATGGTCGTTCAGCCCGTTCATAGCGGGTACTCAGGATGAAAGGACTTGTGATGAGGCGTTTTGTTTTTCTAGTGCTGCTAGCACCAGCATACTTTCTCATGCCTGGTTGCGTCAGCAACGGAGCATTCAATGGTTTCGTGGCGGATATGGGGGATCGACTCGATCGAATCGACGCTTCTTCTGCCGAGTTCCGAGTTCAGCACGCAGAGGCTCGTGAGGAGCTTGAGCGTCGCGTTCTTGGGGTTGTAGAGCAGAAGGCTGAGGGATTGATTTCCCAAGAGCAGGCTGAGGCACAGTTCGCTGCTCTGCGGTCAGAAGCTGACACTCACGTCGAAGAGATTGAGCGAGCTCGCGAGGCTGAGCTTCGAGAGCAATACGAGCAAATCCAGGGCAGCGCCTTGGAGTGGAAAGAGAAGTCGGAAGAAGACTTCAAGACGGCGGTCAACAGCCTGATCGAGGTTGGGGTTGGTGGCCTCCTGCAGTCCCCTGCGCTTGCGTCGGCAGCAACGTCGGCGGTTTCTGCAGCAATCTCGGGCAACGCTGAGACTCTTTCCGGTCGCGTTCTTCAGGATCAAATCACAGATGCGATCTTGGAGCAGTCCGGGGGGTCTGTTTCTCATGAAGACGCAATAACTTATGCCGGAACCGGTGGTGCGGTGGCCAGCGTGCTGCTTCACCTTTACCGGAACTCAACCCGGAAAAGGACGCTCCAGCAAGTTGGCCACGGTCAACCCGCCCCAGGATCAGCTGTGGGTGGGGCCGTGCCTCACATTCAGGAAGCAGCGCCAACCAGGTACGGATAACGCCTAGCCTGCAAAAAATGCTGGTCTGCGCTTGCGGCGTCCCGTTGCTCTGGGGCGCCGCTTTTTTCGTGGATTGGATTTGACAGTACCGTAGCACTGTGGCATTATCCAACCCGTGAAGGGAGCTAAGCATGCTCGACGAGCGGACTAGCCAGTACCTCCATGATGTGAGGTCGGGCAAGGTCGAACCGCGCACGGATTACGGCTTCAAGCTGAAGCCGTTCCCCCACCAGCGCGTGATTTTTGAATACTTTCGATACGTTCGAAATCTCTTCTTGAACGGCGACCAAGGCGTCGGCAAGACGAAGTGTGTCATCGACTATCTTGACTTCGAGGCTGAGCGCAAAGGGCTTCAGCGGTGCCTGGTGGTCGTCCCGAATGCCCTGAAGTACAACTGGCTCAGGGAGTACGGAGTCCACGGTCGGGTTTACGGAGATTCTGTTTTTGTGGTCCCCGACTCTAAGCCAAAGCGGGAGAGGTTGCTGGCGAAGCAGGCTCCTGGTGTCTACATCGTCAACTACGAGAAGGTCCGCAGCATGGAGTCGTCCGGCGACGCACTCCACCGGTTCAAATGGGACTGGGTAGTCGCCGACGAAAGCTCGTCGATCAAGCACCGCCAGAGCAAGCAGTCGAAGGCAATGCACAAGCTTGCCGACAACTGCCCCGAGGCACGGCGTGTGATCATGACGGGAACTCCAGTCACCCAGGGCCCTTTGGACCTCTACTCACAGTTCAGGTTCTTGGACAAATCCATTTTCGGCTCAAGCTTCGTCAACTTCTCGACGAAGTACGCTAGGTTTCGGCTTGTTAACATCCCTGGCCGCAAGCCGTTCCAGGAAGTCGTTGGGTACCAGGGACTTGAAGAGCTTTCCGAGCGAGCCTATTCGATTGGAGTGAAGTACGACAAGGAGGAGTGCCTCGACGACCTACCTCCGAAGTCGGAAACGGTCAGAGTGGTCACCATGCCGCCACAGATGCGGAAGGACTACAAGTCCCTGGCTGAGGAGCTTCTGCTCGAGGTAAAGACCTCAGCGGGGTCTAGAGAGATCTCCGTTCCGAACGTCCTCGCCAAGCTCACGAAGCTCCGGCAGGTATCTTCGGGATTCGTCTACGAGGGCGAAGGTGATAACCGGGTTGTCATTCGAATGCGGTCAGCCCCAAAGCTTTTGGAGCTAAAGTCCATGATTGAAGACTCTTACTTCAATGGACCGTTCTTGGTATGGACGATCTTCAGGGAGGAGTCCGAGATGATTATGGACCTTCTCGATTCCTGCGGGGTTCCGAACGATTCGATTCACGGGGGGGTGCCAAAGGAAGACCGTCAATCGATCGTTGACCAGTTCCAGGAGGGCCCCAAGGACGAGGTTCGGGCTTTGATTTGCCAGACCAGCATCTGCGCATACGGATTAACCCTGACTGCCGCCGCTGACTCTGTTGTGGTCTCAAGAAGTCCAAACCTTGAGCACTGGCTTCAGCTTCAAGACAGGATTCACAGGATCGGCCAGGAGAGGCCGTGCTTGATCACGAGCCTAGTCGTCGACGAGTCGGTAGACGTAATGGACATGGAGATCCTTGAGGGCAAGCTTGACGTCGCAAAAGTGGTGACCGGGATCGGGCTGGAAACTTTGATGGGGAAGATCGGGAGAATGAAGCCCGTGGTCGACCCCTGGAAAAAGAAGTGATGGATATCGAGCTAACAGAGGAGCAGGGCTTGGTTCTCGACACCATGGAAGACTGGTGCTTGAACAATGAAAGCATGACAGACCTTACGCTGGGAGGGTTTGCCGGGACCGGAAAGACGACCATTCTTCGCCAGCTGATCGACCGGGTGGGGGATCGACGCGACCTGCAATTCGTCGCGCCGACTGGCAAGGCTGCGCAGGTGCTTTCGAGGAAGGGGGTCCCGGCCCATACGGTTCACTCGGTGTTCTACAACTTTACAGGCCACTCAGAAGACGAGTCTGGACGCCAGACGCCTCAGTTCCGCAAACGCGAGAAAGTGAATCTTAGGCCAGAGATTTTTATCTGTGACGAGTCGTCCATGGTCAACCTTCAGATGGCTCGGGACATTTGGCGTCACAGAGTCCCAATCCTTTGGGTTGGGGATCATGGACAGCTCCCGCCGATTGGTGAGGATCCGGAGATCCTGAAATCCCCAGACTTGAAGCTTGAGACGATACACCGTCAAGCTGCAGGCAACCCTGTTCTTCAAGCCGCCCATTCGGTTCGAAAAGGTGACGCGCCAGCGAACTGGCTTAGCGGCGCCAAGCAGCGACACAAGAAGGGCGAGGACGGCGGCGAGATACACGTTTTCCGCCGTGGTGGCGACTCGGGCTCGATCCACGAGTATGCCCTTGAGAATGAGATTGACCAGATCATTTGCGGCTACAACAAAACGCGCATATCCACGAACAAGCTTGTTCGGCAGGAGCTAGGACGAAGCGGACGTTTTCCAGTAAAGGGAGACCGTCTCATCTGCCTAAAGAACAATCGAAGCGTCGGAGTCTTCAACGGCGAGATCATGGATGTCGAAGAGGTCGTTGAGTTTATCGGCAACAAAAAGAATCCTGAAACGTGTATCGTCGTGATTCGGCTCAAGTCAGAAACGGGCAGAGACGTCACCCTTCCTTGCTGGGGTGGGCAGTTCCATTCACGGGATCAGCTGACCACGGCGGAAGAGGAAGAGTTGATTGAGCTGTACGAAAGCCAGCTCAGTGCCTACCAGGACGATCTCAGGATTGACTCGTTCGATTACGGATACGCAATCACTTGCCACAAGTCACAGGGGTCGGAGTGGGACCGCGTTATGGTCGTGGACCAGGCCTTCGGTGAAAAGTCTCGTTGGAGGTATACCGCCCTCACCCGAGCCAAAGATTTTTGTGCGGTATCAGTTTAGGAGTTTTGAGATGAGCTTTTACGAAGTCGCTCGCGACGGTAACCAGGTTTCGATGTCTTCAGAGGCTTTCGAAGCCCTTCAGTCTCAGGTTGCGCTCTTGAAGAAGGGCATGGGTCTCGTGGTTCAGTCGAACTCGATCTCCAACGCGAAGGTGATCTGCGCGCAGTGCCTTGCGGGGGTTGATCCGTCGGCGCCTTCCCAGGTCCCCCAAGCAGCTTCGGAAGTCGGTGAGTAGCCACCGAGGCTATGCTCTCACGGAGTCGGGCTACAGGGTGATCCTTGAGAGCAGGAGCAAGAGCGAGCTGATTGATCAAGTGATCTGTTTGGAGCGAGAGCTGCAGTCTCTCCGGCGAGAAAGGACACGAGGTGCGGGACTTAGCGCAGATCTTGAGGGAGCTGAAGTCGGTCAGGGATCGAAAGGACGCCCTCAAGGCGCAGTCGAATGAGGCCCAGAAAGCTATCGACGCGCTGACCAATGAGGCCTCAGAAGCCTACGAGGCGATGGGGGCAAGCTCGATAACTTTGGAGATAGGTGGCCAGGAGTATCGGGCTGGTCAAAGGGTTACGAAGTACTGTAGCCTCGAAGACCCAGTTGCGTTCGGAGCGTGGTGCGAAGCGAACGACTTGCAGGCCATCGCAATCTACGCTCCGAACGCTTCTAAGTTGAAGTCCCTCTACAAGGAGCGAGACGAAGATGGCGATAGCCTGCCCGAGGGCGTTCGCACTTACGAGAAAATCGGGATCTCTTTCACAAGGAAGAAGGGCTAAACATGGCCGAAAAAAAACCGGGGAACCAGGTCGTACCCTACAGCAAGAACGAGATCGCTCTATCCGACATGGCCGGATTAGAGGATGTCTTCGGTGGTGGCGTTGACCAGGACAGCTTCGAGCACTTGGACGGGCGTGACGCTTCACTCCCGAGGATCAGCCTCCTCAACTTCAACTCTGAACTCGTAAAAGACGAAGAGAAGGAAGCCTTGAAGGCTGGGATATTTATCTCTTCGCTCGACGAGTTCCCCATGAACTCAGGGACGAACGAGCACTTGCAGTTCATGGTCCTGTTCCAGTTCAAGACTCGGCTCTCTTACTGGCCCGAAGGGTCTGGCGCTGAGGGGATCCGTTGCATCTCCAACGACTTCGTCCGGGGCCAGGGAGATCCTGGCGGCACATGCTCGACCTGCGACATGAAGGAGTTCGTCAAAAATAACGACGGGACCACTTCGGCCCCTGAGTGCAGCGAGGTGATCAACTTCGCCTGCCTCTTCCCGGAACACCGAGACGGAATCCACGATGTGGGAGTGCTTTCATTCCGGAAGACTGGGATTGCAGACGGCAAGAAGCTGATAAAGCTCCTGGTCAGCGCTGGTGGCAAGCCGTACCAGAATGTTTTTCAGATTGGGTCAAGGAAGGAGACTGCTGGGAAGCGCAGCTGGTTGGTTCCGGAACTCAAGCCATGGGCGGGTATGAACCGACTCGACCTCCGTGTCACAAAGAGGTTCGCGGACCTTGGCCCTGAAGGGCTCAGGGGATTGCTGGAAGATTGCGCCAAGCAAGCTCAGGTTTGTAAGTCGTTGCGTGAGATCGGCAAGATTGCTTCCTTTGATAGCCGCGACAACGATTCTATCTCGGCCGAGGAAGCCGGAATTGAGATGGAGACGATCGACGTCGATCCGAGCGACGCAATGGATTGGGGTGATTCTAAATAATGGCGGCTTCGCATGACTGGCGACGACTGTATGAGGACATTCTTGGGGTAAGTCCCGCGAAGAGTCCAAATGCGGACGGTTGGGTCCCAGCATGCTGCCCCCTGCACGAAGACCGTCGCCCCTCATTCGCTTACAACGTCACCCATGGCGGGTTCAAGTGCCAAGGTTGCGATGCGAGTGGGTCTGGTATCGACGCCTACGGACTGCTAAAGATTCCCGGTTACCAACAGGGATCTCCAGGCATGAAGAAAGAGGCTAACCAGTCGATACACGAAGTCCTTGGGACGAAGCGATACGAGGCCAAGAGGACCTCCAATCGGAAGGGAAAGCTCCCTACCGAGAATGAGGTCCGAATGGCCTCGAAACTTCTCCTATCGTCTCCCGAGCCTCTTCACGTAGCGGAGTCTCGGCGTCACTGGTCCAAAGAGACCATGGCCGACCTATTGGTCGGATGGGACGAGAAGGACGGGCGATACCTGTTTCCGATTTACCGCAATGGGCAGATTGAGAATGTGCGCAAGTACATGCCTGGAGCTAAGGATCGGAAAGTGATCGGGATCTGGAATCGCAACGGAGCCGTAACTTGGCCCGAGAAGGCCCTCCAGTGCGAGGATGATGTTTGGGTTTGGATCATGGAGGGCGAAGCGGACACCGTCGCCGCTAGGTCGCAGGGTTTGGAAGCCGTAGCGTTCTGCACTGGGGCTGGAACGATTCCTAAGAATGAGCTGACAAGGTTTCAGGGGAAAAAGGTTGTTGTCTGTTACGACGCAGACGACGCGGGAAGGAAGGGCTCGAAGAAGCTGGGAAGCGCGCTAATGCGCTACACTCCAGAGATCAAGATTCTCGACCTCTCTGAGGCGGCCAAAGCTGCCGGCAAGGAGGATTGGGGAGGGGACTTCACAGACTGGCTAGTTGACGGCTTGCCCATAGAGAAGCTGCTTGGGTTCGTTGAGAAGCTGGGAGTCGCCGACCCCAAGAAAGCCAACACGGCAAAGAGTGGGGTCATCTACAGGCCCAGGATCAAAGACTCGGTTACTGCACACTTCCACCACAAGCCGATCGAGCTGGAATCGGTCATGGTGGTCGCGAAAAGCGAAGCCCCATTCACAGTGCACAGAGAGGCGACTGTTTACTGCCCCCTGTCGGACTCGAAGAAGATCTGCAACTTGTGTCCGCTCAAGCTTGGCAACCAGATCCCCTGGAAGCCGAAGCCAAATTCAAGCGAGTACATGCACCAGATCGGCGTGACCGACAAGGCTAAGAAACTAGCCGTCCAGCATCAGATTGGCGCCGCCTGCACAGCTTTCGAGTTTGCCCGAGAGAAGCTAGATTCTGTTTACGAACTGGTGATCTCGAACACGATCGACTCTTGGTCTAAAGTAGACCGATCCGAGTCTGACAACGACCAGCTAACGGTCTATGCCTTCGGAAGTTTTGAGCTGAACCGAAGCTACTGCATGAAGGGAACCAACGCGACCGACCCGAAGAACCAGTCTGCCAGGCTGCTCCTGACGGACACTAGGTCGGTCGTTGACCCACTAGAGGATTTCAGCATCGATCCCACGGACAAGCTCGACTTGGAGATTTGCGGCTTGTTCGACATAGAATATCCTTCCGAAACTGAAGATCCGATTGGGTTCGACAGCGAGGAGGAGATCGAAGACCTTCTGAAGGGCGAGGCGATATGAAGATCCCATGGGACAAGTTCGGGAAAACGGAGAACCTCATTCCGAGGTGCAACCTGTTCGACCTACGGAACTACCCCCTGGTATACATCCACCACCTTCGAGAGTCGATCATGGGAATCGAGGAAGAGAGCAAGGAGAAATACCTCGGAGTACGGGGTAAGTGTAAGTCTTGCATCTACAAAGTGGCCTGCTTCGACTTGTCCCGGGTGTCCCGGTCAAGCGACGAGGTGGGTAGGATTGCTGCCCGCATGAGGCGAGCAGCTAGGAAGTTGGATAGCGATGAGAGCCTCAATTTACGATCGAGGTAATTACCAGATCATGAACCTTGAGTTCGACGGTGCTGAAGGTGCTGTGGTCGTTGTTCCGATCCGTTTGCACAGCGAGTCGAACGTTAGGGCCGTCTCGGAAATTCTTGAGCGCAACTCGATCTCCTACCAGGTCGAGGACAATTCGGAGTCGGGCTTGACGACGGAAGCGGCTCAAGTTCTTCACATTGGTGAACTGGTTCCGTCTGGTCAACAGGGAGAGCCAGTTCAAGCTGGCGGAAGCTACGGCGCCGAGTCAGATACCGACCAAGGTGGGGACCTTAGCGACGACGGCGAGGAGTAAGTGGCTGGCTCCATCGAATCGGTCATGGGAGCGCTTTATGACGATCTGGAGACAAACGTCGCCAGGGTGTCGGGGCGGCGCGAGCTGATCGAGGCAGTTGACATTGTTTATCACTCACCCTGTGCGTTTTCGTTTCAGGGACGAATGATCAACAAGGGTGCGATGGAGCTTCTGGTCATAGGAGATACCCGTACCGGTAAGACTTCAACGATCACCGAGATCATGAATCACTTCCGGTGCGGGGACTTCATTTCGGGCGATTCCGTAACAATGGCTGGGCTTCTCGCGGGCGTGGACGAGGGCGCAAGAGGTCGTTTTGTACGTTCTGGTCGGTTGCCGCTGAATCATCGCGGCCTGATCACGATCGACGAAGCGAACGAGCTCGATCCGGAACTAGTGGGCAAGATGTCGAGCGTTAGGAGTTCGGGTGTGCTGGATATCGTCAAGATTTCCTCAGTGCGCTTGAACTGTATCGTTCGTCAGATTTGGATAGCGAACACGAAGGGAGACAAGACTCTAGCTCAGTACCCGTACGGTATTGAGGCCGTGATGGACTTGATCGACAAGCCTGAGGATGTAGCTCGCTTCGACATGGTGATTGGATACTCAGAGTCGGACGTAGACCGAGAGGCTCTCTTCCGTCCCTCTCGAGAGTGGTCGAAGCTACCTCACAGGTACAACTCGGAGTGCTGCCATTCGATCGTGCGCTGGGCATGGAGCCGTAAGGTTGACGACATCGTGATTAGCGACGAGACCGAGGACGCGATACTTGAGGTCGCGGAGGCCCTTTCTGGAGAGTACGACCCGTCGATACCGATCATGATCCCAGCAGAATCTCGGATCAAGGTCGCTAAGGGGGCTGTCGCGGTCGCTGCTCGTTGCTACTCGACAGACCAGCAGCGAGAGAAGGTGATTGTTCGTCCGGAGCACGCGACCTACTACGGAGACGCATTCCGCAGAATCCATTCTGTCCCGAGCATCCGTTTTGACGCTTGGACCCGGAAGGAGTTTGCCGGTAGCGCCGACCAGCAGGAGAACGTCGAGAAGATCATTTACGCATTGGGAACTCAGGGTTGCGAAGCCTTGTTGGCGCAGAAGTATGTCTCAGCCAGGCGACTCATGGAGATCTTCGGGAATCGCGAGCATGGAGAGCGAGCGTTCCAGCTCATGACCCTTGCCCGTGTGATCCGCAAGAGCAAGAGAAACGCGTACCTGAGCAGTGACTTCGTGAACCAGGTTCGGGCGGAGTTCGAGAGGGGATCTTTGGGCGACGTCCCTAGTGGGCACTCGCTCATGACGTCCGACAAGGGCAACGACTGGCTTAATAGCCGGCCGAGGGAAGAAGGGCTGTTTTGACAACTAACGCGGTTGAGGACCGAATGAGGGGAATCGCAGAGAAGCAAGGAGAGATCCTTGGCAGCCACGAAGCGGCATTCGCTCCGCTTCTGATCAATGAGTTCTACGGCCTGGAGACCGAGCGCCTTGCGCTCATGAACCACGAACAGCTCGTTGAATGGCTGAAGGTCTGCGCTCCGTTCCTTTCCGGGATTGGCAACGAGCTGAGCGAGGAGTCTTGCAGGTCTTTCTGCTTCTTGGCTTTGGTGCAGCTCCAGATCTTGAGTGCTGGCAACTTTGCTGTCACCTCGGACCCGGCGGCGGAAAGGCCTAGGGCTGAGATTAGCCCCACGAAGCCCCAGACGGCTATGGACGAGCAGTCTGTCAAGTCTGGAAAGCTTGAGAAGCACCCAACGACAGGGAAGCCTGTCGACGAGGGGGCCTCATGGGACAGTATGTGCCTGAAGGCGCTAACGTTCCGGCATTACTCCGAGGAGGAGCTCGCTCGGGCGCTCAAGAAGCGCTTGGGCGAAGGCAAGAGCATGGATCGCTTCAACAACTACGAGGTGAACCTAAGGCGGGTCCAAAGCCTTGTGGATCGACTGAGGTCGAAAACAATCAGGGGTTGGAAGCTTGATACCGAGGGTGGCAAATACAAAGCCGTAAGGGATGAGGAGAGCTTTTGAGTTTGAACATGCAGGCGGTAGAGGCGCCAGGGTGGGAAGACGTTGAGAGGCCTCGGGTGATCGTGGTATCGCCCCTGGCGGCTCGTGAAGGAAGGACGGTCGAGGATCACGAAGAATACCTAGGCCGTTGCCTAGAGCACTGCCTTCTCAACGGTTGGGCACCCATGGCTGGCCACGGTCTCTTCCCGAGGTTCTTCCCGGACAGCGACCCCGAGCAGGTAGAACGCTGCATGCAGGCCCAGTGGGCTTGGACTCCCAGCGCATCTTTCATTGCAATCTTCAACGATTACGGAGTTGCTGGGCGAATGCTTGACGACCTTAGGTTTTACCGGACCTTCGACGTCGATATCCGATTCATAAGAATCGGCAAGAACAAGAAGAGGAAGAGAAAATGAAGGAAGCAGTTAAGTCCCTAAGCGAGTGCGTGCGCATGCTTGCTTCGGCCCTGATCGCTCAATCAGGGGGCCCCGAGAGCCTCGACGACGAAGTCAAGGGGTACATTGCACAGGCGAAGGGGCACATGGACAATTTTGGCAAGTTGATCGAGGCTGCTCCAGGTCAGCCACAGGCAGGTCAGCAGCGCAAGCCTTCGGAGAAGGCAGACTCGGATGAGGAGAAGAGGAGGACCGCTTTTCTTCTAGAGCACTTCCAGAACGACGCCGACCCTGGCGTGCTCAACGACTTCGAATCGAGCGTCCACGAGACCTGCCTAGGGAAGTTTGAGCAGTGGGGCAACATCAGCAAGAAACAGCTGGCCGTCCTAGTTAAAGCCTACGAACGGATTTACCCGGGACAGCCCATGAAATAGCGGCTCCCTTCACAATGGGCCAACGTGTCGCCGGGGAGGCCTCGTCCTTCCCGGCGATTTTTTTGTGCGGAACCCACTCGACAGTACCGAAGTACTGTTGTAGAATCCTGGTGTTGAGAGGCAGCAAAGGAGGAAATTTGGAAGACCAGTTTGATCTTTCGGACGTTTCGGGCATGAACCCGTGGGCCCTTGGTGCGGTCGTTTTCTTGGTCTTGGCTCTAGTTTGGTTGGTGGCGTAATGGATCTGTCTCAGGAGCGAAATCTCATGGACGTTGTCGAAGCGTACTCGCGTGGAGACGTTCACCTCCAGGCCATCTATGGGAGCAAGCTCAGCCTGATGACGGTTGCTTGCCACGCCCTGGGCCTGACCAAGCACCCTGTCGAGGACTGGAGGCTCCCGATAGAGGCGCAGGTTAGGGTTGAGGAAATGACCGGTATTGACACCAGGACAATCGATGTTTGGGAGGATCGGAATGCGAGTTTCGATTGGGTGGCTGACCGGCTACTCGCGGGGGCTGCCTCGCAGAGTTCCGATCACGTCTCAGACTGCGAAGATCAACCGCCATGCCGCAGGACATAGACAAGCTTTTAGCGCGTCTGGCGGGCGCTGTCGAAAAGCTGTCAAAGGCTGTCGCTGAGAACACTAAGTCAAACCTGGCTCTGAACGCTTCAATCAAAAGGATGGCAGAGGCTCACGAGCCAAAAGAAGAAGTCCTAGAAGAGGGAGAGATCGAATGGAGTGCAGAAGTTGCGAAGGACGTCGTTCAGGAGAGTCATTCCGAATGAACGCGGAGATCGGTGAGATCTGCTATATCCCATGCAATGATCCGAAGAGCGAGTGCGGAGTCGTTGGTGGCCGGTTCTACATCCTCCCCATGGTTGTCTGCGGCGTCGATCATAGGGGAATCCAGCTGACGGACTTATGGAACATTTCTCTCCCCTGCATCCTTCCGGGGCACGTCCCGGTGTCCAACAACATGCAGGACGCAATACAGAGCCTGTTGTTCATGATCGAGAGCGAGATGGGCCGTGTCAGCGAACTTTTTGAGGACGACCAGAGCGAGAGCCTTGGAGCCTACCTTGAGAAGCTTGGCGATTGGCACGGCGAAGCCTACCTGAGGTCCGCCAGGACTAGTGACCGAAATGACTGGGTTGAAGTCGATAGTCTTAAGAAATCGCTCAGGGCTCGTTGACAGGCCTGCGGTACTGTGGGACCATCCCGCTTGTGGGAAAGGAGCACGATTTGACCGCAAAGCCCATCAATCTTGTTGAGGTCCAAGCAAGGCTCACGGAGAGCGACGTTAGGACACTCGTAAATGGTTTCGTTCACAATGCCACCATCAACAGCAACGTGGTTCTGAACCTTGGCAATGGCGCCGAGATCAGGGTCCCGATCACGCTGGCGCTAAAGCTCACGCCCTTCGGGTTTGGGCCAGAAGGAGGGAAATCGATCGGAGTAAAAATAAACAGCAACGTAGGGGTGAAGGAGGAAATGCGAGGTGGCTAAGAAAAAGTCCAAGAAGTCCCTGAAAGCGGACGATGGCGACCTCAAGCAGTCCTCGATCCACTTCCGACCAGAGGTCCACCGACGAATTCAAGACATCGTTCACAAGGTGAAAAGGGTTCACCCCCAGTTCTCGAATTCAGTTTTTGTGGAAAACGCCGTGATCACTGCGATCAAGAAATTTGAAGGCAACGAGCACCGCCTCGGGGTCGATCGAGCTGAGATCTAAGACCTTGGATACTGTTCACTTCTTTATGGCGCTTTTATGGGTCGTGCTCTTGGTGCGGCAATCCGGGCGCTTTTCGGATTGGATAAACCGGTGACTAACCCAAAGGACTACCAGGCCCAGGACCTGTTCCGATACTACCGCGAAGACCACGCCCTCGATCGTTGGCCTAGGAACCTTTTGCAGGAGTTCAAAAACCTAGGCCTGCGAGTTCTGAACGTAGGCTGTGGTCGCGCTGAGTCTGTCTTGGCGGACTCAACCTGGATCGGCGTAGACTTCAACCCAGATCTTCGGAGGATTTGGGAGGTGGTGGGGGTCGAGCGACAGTGCCATGTCGCTGACGTTCAGATGATACCGAGCCTATTTAAAGAGGACGAGTTCGACGTCTCCTATTCATGCGACTTCCTGGAGCATGTCAACCCGAGGCTCGCGCTGGAGACGATCCAGGCGATGAAGCACGCTGCCCCTGCAGGATTCCACATCATAGATCATGCAGTTCAGTCGGGGTTCCGAGGCGTTAATGGGGACAACCTGCACCCCTCAGCTCACCTGCCGGGGAGCACCTGGCTAGCGTACGTAGACGAAGAGGGAGCTAAGTTCGAAGAGTTCGGCCCTAGACATTGGTTGCTCTCGTGGGGCATGTAAGCTGGGATTCTAGGGTTCCAGATGGAAGCCTCCCCGCTTGCTTTGTCACCAACGATGGGGACTCGCTCATTGGTCACATTGGCGAGGAGTTCGCCGCCACTGGGTCATTCTACGAATGCTCGCTCCTTGAGCGTGGAGCCTCCAACGACGACAGCACTCGGGTGTTCGTTGTTTGTGAGGCAAGCTCTTTGGGAGTACGGCTTGTCGAGAAGCACGCCTGCAAGGAAGGAGAGGACTTCTGGAGCCGGGGAGAGTAAAAGAGGGCACAGGGGGCTCAGAGGCTTCTCTCAGGGCATGGGTTGTCAGAGAGATGAAGGCCAGGGGCTGTCTCGCGTGGTCCATAGAGTGTGCGGTGCCCGGCTTCCCTGACGTAGTTGGGGTTGCCCCAGGCGGCAAGTTCATAGCGATCGAGACGAAGAAGAAGGGAGGTGTGGTATCCAAGGTCCAGGCTGGGGTTTTAGCTGCAATGGAGAAGAAGGGCGCTGCCTGTGCGGTGATTGCGAGTCGGGATCAAGCCCGAACCTTTTTCCAGCACCACGGACTTCTGAAGCCTTCGGGGGGCGGTCCAAGGCGATTGGAGCAGCTCGGAAGCTAGCGGTCACGGCCGCCGCTATGCCAGTGGACAAAGAGGCATTCTTTGCCGTCCGTCCAGGGCACTCAGCCCCGCTTGCAGTCGCTCCCGGAATCCAGGCCGAGTTCGAGGTCCAGCCTTGCATTAGGTCGTTCATAACCGCCCTCCTGGACTGCGACCGGAGGCTGTATGTGAATGACGGCAAGTCCTTCCATACTGAGGGCGTCGTGATCTGCCACACGCACCCGTCTGGATCTTCGGAGCCTTCCGAGAGCGACATCCTCGCAACGTGCCAGCTTGGGTACATACTTGCCACCATGGGATTCTCTTTGGTTGACCACTGGATCCTCTACCCAACCCCAAGCGGGAACTGCGGGATCTACTCGTTCAGGATGAATTTCCCTTCAGCGCTTGAGCCGTACGTCCAGTTCTCATCTGGGGGCTGTCAAAATGATGGTCAACGCCCTGCTGCCGATTGATTTTCATCAACTTCATTAGTCCTCGCGGCAGTGCTTTGGTACCATGCCCCCGCGTTTGGACTGGGAGGGGCGGCAGGTGTGGTCGCCCCTCTTTTTAAAAAAGAAAGAAAAGGAATCATGATGTCGAACCTTCAAAACGGACTCAACGGGATCGTCCTTCTCGCTGACAATGGAGATGAGCCGCTAGCGCTGATCTCGATCATTCTCACCCAGATCTCGCAGCCTGGGGCGATCAGCGAAGCGATCACCGTGCACGGTATTGCCGTATCGGACGTCCCTCAGCTTCTTGCAGACATGGAGTCCTTGCGAGAGGCTGTGTTCGAAGGGTTCAGCCCGAGTGCGGCTAAGATCATCGCTCAGCAGATCGCCGGCCGTCTCCCCGCGGTATCGCCGACCGCATAAGAAAATTCTTCCTCCTCGTGAGCCCGTCCACCAGCGTCCGGTGGGTCGGGCTTTTTTTGTGGTTGACACGCAACGGTACCGTGGTACTGTCTGCCCTAGGGAGGAGGTGCAATGTTTCGCTGGTGCGTCGTTGAGATGGTCGGCCAATCTCCAGAGTGCGTCTGGGGCTTTGACACCTACGAAGAGGCGAAGTCGGTCGCAGGTGAAGACCCCGCCTACATTTTGTTTTTCATAGAGGATTGGGAAGATAGGCTTACGCATGAAGGTAAAGATTGAGATTAGCCAGAACGCAACCCCCGCGGTTTCAGGGCAGTACGGAGAGATCACCCCTAGGATCCCATCGATTCACGAGTCGTTGGCCGTGGAGTCTGCGGCTCCGTCTGGCGCAGTCGAGTCGTTCATATCGAGGCACCTCACATTACCAACCCAAGCCGTTCAGGAGGCCCGGATAGCAGAGCTGGAGGAGGAGCTTGCAGCTGCACGAAGAGACGGGAAGCGACTCCAGGACGCTTTAACACCCTTGAACGAAGCCCAGACGAAGATGTGGGGTCTTTTGATTAAGTGCTGGGGCCATTTCACGTGCAGAGGCAGGAAGGCCCCTGAAGGGTTCTTAGGCGCTATCCATGATCTGCGTAAAAAGTATGGGCTCGAGGGGTAGATCATGGGGACAGAAACAAACACCGACCCAATGACAGAGTCGCCGCCAGACGTTTGGCCTCCACTCGCGCACATCGTTCCAAAGCCGGTTGTCGAGGGGGCTAGAGCTCTGTGTGGAGCCAAGATCGATGGCATTGATCTAGACGACGCTACCAATGTCTGCCCGAAGTGCATCGAGATATTCGGAGGCAAGGGCGAATGAGCGAGTGGGTTCCAGTGAGCGAGCGCCTGCCTGAGGACGAGCAAGAGGTTTTGTTTCGACACTGCGGAACGAACCTAGGGGTCTACGTGCAAGGGACTTTCGTTCTGAACGAGTATGAGATCGATTGCTCCGACGTCACCCACTGGCAGCCGCTGCCCGCGCCCCCGACGGAGGAGAAGTGAGCGATCTTCAGAATTGCCCAGAGTGCGGCCACACAATGAACCTCTACACGCTGTTTTTCAGCGGAGCATGTCCGAATCCATTCTGGTTCTCGTGCATGGAGTGCGGTGCTGAACTTGAGTGCGACGTGATGTATGAGCCCAAGTTTGGGGAGCTGAAAAAGCAGGGGAATCAATGAGCAACCACACGCCGGGCCCGTGGAGATTCTGTGGCTGTGGGAAGTGCGGGATTTTGTGGGGTGAAGTTGGGGCAGATCCTAAGTGGCTTGGCTGTCTCGAAGAGGGTGACTCTGACGGGATACCGCATGTGACTCACAGGAGCGACGAATGGGAAGCCAACGCGCGCCTGGTCGCGGCGGCCCCTGAGATGTACGAGCTATTGAACCTCGCGCATGCGGTGATTGCAGGGAGCTTAGATTCGGTCCCGTTTCGTGGGGGTAGCCTTAGCAAGCGCGGACCACTACGGAGATCCCACGAGCTATTGTCCCGTGTGGAGGGGTCCATCTCAGAGGCGTCCGGAGACGTTGGTGCGCAATGAGCGAGCCTGAATTCAAGCCCAACGAAGCGCAGCTCAGGTTCATGAACGAATCGGAGCCAC
>CAKZKU010000210.1 GCA_937124545.1 uncultured Microbacteriaceae bacterium
GGACGCGGCAACCGGCACTTACCTGAAGTTCCTCTCCAACGGTGCTCCCGATGTCGACGCCGATGGCACTCAAATTTCTGCTTCTAATGTGGTGATTTTTACCCCAAACTACTTCGATGTTGAGGCATTGCCCTCCGCGTCAATCGCCGGCACCCAGGAGACCGCTTTTATTGCTTCTGGCGGGAAAATCATCCAAGGTCTGTTTGACGCCACCGTTGTGGGCGACCCCATTGTTCTCACCCACGGCGAGGGGGAGCCGGTCTACCTCGCCACGGGGAAGACCTTTGTCTTGCTTCCTCCGGGAGCAGGCTCCATTGCTGGTGGCGTAACGCCTGGCTCCGTGTCTTACGGCCCTGAGGGCGCTGAGGTTACGAAGAACATTTAGTCAGAGATAAGTGTGCTGGCTGCCTGTTCGGCCAGTTTCCTCTCCCGCATGGCGAGAAACAGGGGAAAAGTGAACGCGAAAGCGGTCACCCCCGACAACGCGATGTACAGCCAGACTCTTTTCATCCCCAGTTTCCGAGCTTCCATAATCATGAATGCCGAACCCGCCACGGCGACAATCACTATGTCGAGAGACAACACCCAATCAACGGGAGTGCCAAACCACGCCCCGAGATAGTCTGCCCCCGCGACGGTGGCGATTCCGTTGAACACCCAAGCCGTGACCAGTCCGATTATGGAAGTAATCAGGTAAAAGAGGAACCGCGCGCGGTGAGGAGAAGTCGTGGGCATGCTCACAGACTACGGCTGGTTCCCACCCTCCTGGTTTAGCGTGGGAGGGTGTCCGATTCTTACCCGCGCCCGGTCAGGATGAGCCACGACCGGCTGCAAGGATCCACGGGCGCCGACCCTGCCGACGTCGTTATGGACCCGGCGGAAAAATCCGCCATTGCTCATCACACCGCTCAACTTCTCATCGGGGCGGGCAGAAGTGACGCTGACGCAGGGACTCTCAACAAGCTGGTGGCCTTCGCGGACGAAAATGGGCTCGATACGGTGGCGGATCTTTGGGCGGATGCGCATCCAGTCAGCTTGCCGGGGGCACTGTGGCGCCTGTATCTCGTGAAAGCCGCTCTGACCGACAACCCAAGTGATTTCAGCAGGGTGTTTGCCAGAGGAGTAGAGGAGCTCAACACGATCGATGCTGCCGTGGTTGGGGCTCCCAACCCGCTCCAACCGGAAGAATTTGTGAAAGTCCTTGACGGCATCCTTCGGGGTGCCTTTCGGGGGGATCTGGCGCTCGCACTGGAGCGCGCTTCAGCAGTGGCCACAGCAATATCTGCGGGAGTAATCTCCCTTGCTCCGGACAGCGACGAACACGCTCATGACTTGTCTTCGCGCTCGCTTCGATGGAGCGTTATTGGCGAAGAACTGCGTGCGTGCGCCAAACACGCATCTTCTGCAACCCTGACTTAGGACGCGGAGTTCAGGCGGCATCTCTAGGATGGGGCAGCCGGGCCGCAGTAACCCCGGGCTCCAACATTAGCCGCTGCGAGCGGCCACGCGCCGAGAGGCGTTCTGCGGCACGGCTCTACTTCTTGGGGTTTGGGGTCTCGTGAGATTCCAGAGCGACCCTCCGCAGTTCGCCCTCTCGTGTGAAAT
>CAKZKU010000211.1 GCA_937124545.1 uncultured Microbacteriaceae bacterium
CCGGCAAAAACAGAGTTTTTCGAAGATATGTACACAACATCTCCCCCCATGTTTTGGGGAATCATGATGGCTGCCGCTTCCCGCGACACGAGGAACGAGCCCTTCGCCATGATGTCGTGCTGGAAGTCCCAGTCTTTCTCAGTGGTTTCCAGGAGCGGTTTAGACAACGAGACCCCTGCATTGTTGACGACGATATCGACTCCGCCAAACGCGAGCACCGTCTTCTGCAGAGCAGCCTTTACCGCGCTTTCGCTGCGAACATCGATACCGACGCCAATCGCGACATCGGTTCCACCAAGCTCCGCAGCAACTGCTTGAGCTTTGCCCTCATCAAGATCTGCGATGACAACCGCAGCTCCGTCGCGAACCAGCCGGGTAGCAATTGCTTTACCAATCCCCGATGCGGCACCGGTCACAAACGCCACCCGGGTCGCGTGCGAAGCGGGCTTGGGGAGGCGCTGAAGTTTTGCCTCCTCGAGTGACCAGTACTCAATACGGAACTTTTCGCGTTCCGAGATGGGGCGATACGTGGACACAGCCTCAGCGCCACGCATGACGTTTATGGCATTAATGAAAAACTCACTTGCAATTCGAGCGGTTTTTTTGTCTGGCCCATACGAGAACATGCCGATGCCAGGCACGAGAACAATGAGGGGGTCCGCCCCCCGCATCGCCGGAGAATTTGGCTCAGCAAACTTCCGGTAGTACTGCTCATACTTCTTGCGGTAATCCTGATGCAGTTTCTCCAGACGCGTGACAACTGTCGCCCATTCCGCACCGGGCGGTAGATCCAGGACCATTGGTCGCACTTTTGTTCGGAGGAAATGATCGGGGCAAGAGGTCCCCAATGCGGCAAGAGCGGCGTGTTTTTTTCGGGAAAGGAAGTCGAGGACAACCGGGGCGTCCGTGAAGTGGCCAACCATGGGCCGATCCTGAGAAGCCATCCCGCGTAGCACAGGAGCCAGCAAGGCTGCCCGCTCATGACGGGCCTTTGTGGGGAGCGGCTTATTCGCCGGAATCAGTGGCCCAAAAGGTTCCTTTCGTCCTTTTGCCGAGATGTACTTCTCTGCTGTGCGGATAATCCAGAGTGAATTCTTTTCGCACTCGTCACTGGAGTCTCCCCACGCCGTTATTCCGTGTCCCCCAAGAATGCATCCGACCGCTTCGGGGTGCTTGGCTTTAATGGCAGCGATATCGAGTCCCAATTGGAACCCCGGTCGACGCCACGGGACCCACACGACCTTGCTTCCAAAAATTTTGGATGTCAAAGCTTTTCCGTCTGCGGCCGTCGCAATAGCAATACCGGAGTCGGGGTGGAGGTGGTCGACGTGGTTTGACTCAACGAGCGCGTGCATCGCTGTGTCAATTGACGGCGCTGCGCCCCCCTTGCCAAACGCGCAATAGTCGAAGGCCGCCACCATCTCGTCTTCACGCTCGAGACCGGGATAAACGTCCACCAGCGCCCGCACGCGATCAAGTTCCAAAACTGCAAGGCCATCTTCGGTGAGGGTGCCAAGGTCCCCTCCGGAACCTTTGACCCACAGCAGATTGACGTTTTTTCCCGTGACAGGGTCAATCGCCTGCCCTTGAGCACTCGTGTTACCACCCGCAAAATTTGTGTTGCGAGGATCCGCCCCCAGCCGGTGGGAGCGTGCGACGAGTTGCGTGGGTGTCTTAGCCATGAAGCACTTTCTAGTTGGGGTTATACGAGACGAAAATCAATACCGAGCAGGCTCGCGGCAGCCCGATAATCGGCAGCACGTGAACCCAGTGACAGCGACCAGTGGTGTCCGACACCCGTGGCGCTCCAATCGTCCACCCACTCACCAGGATCACGACCGAAGTCAACGCGGCTAGTCGTGTTGCCGATCGCTAAAAGGTCGCCCGGGACGACAGTCCCTTCGGAGGCAACAAAACTCAAGCTGCCATCACGGTCCTGTCCTAAGCCGAGAAGAGTGACGGGGCCAGGCGTGACATCAAATTCGACGCTAACTCCCCAGCCGCGCTTGCCGTGATAGATACCCAGGCCTCTCAACAGGGGATCTTTCGAAGAGACTGCAAGGTGGGCGGGGCCATCGTGGCCCATTTCGACGACGTTGTCGATGAAGTTCAGCGCCTGAATTTCGGTGAATGAACCGCCCGCCCCTATTACCTGAGTTGCCAACTGGGCAACGGTGGTTCGCAGCTCGTATTCCCCGGTGGAGGGAATGCCGCGGGCAGTAAGAAGCGAGGCACCGAGAATCATCCCGGCGCCGAGCTTTTCATGCAGTTCACCATCCAGGCCGCGGTGGTAGTAGGCAAGAGTGTCGAGGTCAAAATCCTCGACAAGCCGGTCAAGCCCCACAGACACTTGGGCTGCCCACGAAAAGTCATCGTCATCAACCGAGTCATCCAAAGTGAAAATCTCACCCGCGAGTTTCTTGCGAGCTTCAGTCTCTGCCCCCGTCACTTTTTCCACTCTTTGACGCAAATCATCAAACTCGAGCACCTCGACGTGAGAGCCAAACGTCGTCGACAGCAAAGTCATATCGGTGGAGACGTCCAACATTCCGGGGTAAACGTGACCCATCACTCCGTGGCGAGCGTCGCGCAGTGCCGATCGGATGTGCGCAGCACTCAACCACTGCTCAATCTTTGCCCAAGCAGATTCCTGCTTTAGCCAGCCAGACACCGATCGAAAGGGAACACCCGCCCGCATAAACACATTCCCCAACTCAGGAATGGAGCACTGTCCGCAATAGGCAAGCCAAGCCCCGGTGTCGAAGTTCGCGTGGTCCATTTTTTCGCTGGGCTGCAAGTCGATAACCAACACGGGAGTGTTGCCGCGCTGCGCAATCGGCAACATCATCGATGACGTCAGATAGGTCGTGATGTACATGACAATGAGGTCGCAGTCAGCGACTCGGAGTGTCTCCGCTGCAGTGCGCCCCTCGACGGCATCCGACACAAAACCGACATCCACCACTTCACAGTCCATGGACTGGAAACGCTGGGAAACATAGTGGCTGGCTTCCTTGAGCTGCGGAAGCAAACCTGGGAATTGAGGCCAATAAGTACCTAGCCCGCCAGCCACCAAACCTACCTTCGGCGTCTTTCTGACCTTGGTCGGCAAAACTGCGTCAAAAGATGTCATATCCATGTTCTGATTCCTTTCAGTGGTTAGGCTCCCCAACCCATTTGTTGGCCGCCGACGCGTTCGACAGCAATCTTGTCCAGGTGTCCGCTCGAGCGGTAGGCGTCAAACGGGTCACGTGCGAGCCCGCGGCTTTCGCGCCAGTCACTCAAAGCTCCGCGAACGTCGGTGTTGAACGCATCCATCATGACGGCGTTGCCGCCGAGAACATCGCCTTCGTGTTCGGCTCGCGCCAGCGCGTCGGTATCAACCAATAAGGCTTTAGCGGTCATCTCCTGAACGTTGAGAACACTGCGAATTTGGCCCGGAATTTTGTCTTCCACGTTGTGGCACTGATCTAGCATGAAGGCAACATCAGACTTCGCATCCAAACCGCCGCCTCGCACAACCTCCACGAGGATTCGGAAAAGCTGGAATGGGTCTGCAGCGCCAACAATCAGGTCATCGTCGGCGTAAAACCGCGAATTGAAATCAAACGATCCCAGACGGTTCAGGCGGAGCAGCTGGGCAACGATGAATTCAATATTGGTGCCTGGAGCGTGGTGCCCCGTGTCCAAGCAGACCTGAGCCTTCGGGCCGAGAGCATCCACCTGAACATAAGCCGTCCCCCAGTCGGGAACATCGGTGTGGTAGAAGGCGGGCTCAAAGAATTTGTATTCGAGGACCATTCTCTGGTCATCACCGATTCGGTCGTAGATAGCTTGCAGAGATTCGTGCAGGCGGTCTTGTCGGCCACGCATGCTGACCTGACCGGGGTAATTCGAACCATCGGCCAGCCAGATTTTGAGGTCCCTCGAACCGGTTTGGTGCATGATATCGATGCACTCGAAGTGGTGGTCAATCGCTCGCTGGCGGACCGCCGGGTCAATGTGCGTCAGCGAGCCAAACTTGTACTCATCGTCTTGAAACGTGTTCGAGTTGATCGTGCCAAGGGAAACCCCACGGCTTTCTGCGTGGTCCTTGAGTTCAGCAAAGTTGTCGACTCGGTCCCAGGGGATGTGAAGGGCAACGGACGGGGCGAGCTTCGTGTACTCGTGGACGGTCGCCGCGTCATCAATTTTCTCGAACGCCGTGCGGGGGGTTCCCGGTGTTGTGAAAACCCGGAAACGCGTCCCCGAGTTCCCAAAAGCCCACGAGGGCAGTTCGATTGCTTGCGCTTCGAGAGTAGCCAGCTGGTCAGCAGAAAACATTAGGATTCCTTTCCCTGAGACGACAGTCTCGCCATTTGGTTTTCGAGATTAAACACCTCAGTCAGGCGGTTAAAACCTCGATCGGGGGTTGATCCCCCCAGGTCTTCAAAAAATTCAGCCATTTCTTTTTGCCACCGAGCGTTGACTTCACGGGCGTCCATTCCCGCCAACGCCGCCTCGAGGTTTTCTGTTTCGAAATACCCAATGAGGAGGCCATCCTCATCAAGGAACAGTGAATAGTTGGACCAGCCCGTTTCGCTTAGCGCCACCAACATGTCCTGCCATACCTCGGCATGACGGGCGACATACTCTTCGCGCCGGTCAGCCTTGACCTGGAGGCGAAAGCACACTTTTTCCCTCGTCATTACACACCCTCCTGTGGTGCGTTGGGGTGCCGCCGAAGCGGCACCCCAACAGACAACGTCAGCTAGAAGCTGATGTAGTCGTAGTCGTCGATGTTCTCAGCGTTGAACTCCAAGAGGGGTCCAACAATGATTCGACCGTCTGCACCGATGGTCTTGGTGCCGAGCTTGCCGGCATCAAAAGACTCACCTTCGGCGCCGGTGATGTCTCCATCAGCAAGCGCCTTACCGGCATAACCGGCGAGGTAGCCGACCTCAGAGGGATCCCACAGCGCGAACGCGGTGACGGTTCCATCCTTGATGAATTCCTTCATCTGAGGGGGCAGGCCCAAACCAACAAGAGCAACCTGGCCCTTGTACTCGGACTGAGACAGGTAACGAGCGGTTGCTGCGATACCCACGGTAGTGGGCGAAATGATGCCCTTCAGGTCAGGGTATGCCTGGAGCAGTCCCTGTGCTTCCTGGAAGGATTTTGCATCTTCGTCGTCGCCGTAAACCTCAGCAACAATGTCCCATTCGTAGTCAGGGTTTGCTTCGATCTCTGCGCGCATTGCTGCGATCCAAGCGTTCTGGTTCGGGGCGTTAGCGGTTGCAGAGAGGATAGCGATCTCACCGGTTCCACCAATTTGGTCGAACAGCTGGCGCAACTGACCCAGAGCAACTTCTTCTTCCTCAACCTGGTTGATGAAGATGTCGCGGCACTCGGCGTCAGAGTCAAAGGTGATGATCTTTGCGCCGCCATCGCGTGCCTCGTCAAGAGCAGAGCACACAGCGTTGGGGTCGTTTGCGGCCAGAACGATGATGTCCGTGCCGTTCTGGACCTCAGTCTGGATGAAGGGAACCTGCGAGTCAGCAGCAGCGTCAAGCGCTCCCACTGCAAGGTAGGTCATACCGAGATCAGCAGCGGCTTCCTCGCCACCCTTGAGCTGAACACCGGTGTACGGGTTGTTCAAGTTCTTGGGAATGTAGGTGATGCTGAGTGCCTCGGCAGGTGCCGATGTTTCTGTGTCTTCGGCGGGAGCAGGATCTGCTTCCTCCGTTGACCCAGCTGCACAACCCGCGAGAACTACCGCCGCCGAAGCGCCAAGCGCTAAGGCAGAGAGCAGTCGACGCCAGGGTGCGCGCTGGTCAGTCGTGAGAACAGACATTCTCTTTCCTTTCTTGATAGGTATGCCCTGGCTACGCCAGGCCATGTTCTCCGACTATGAGGTCGGAGAATCCTTGGCGCGAGTGATGAGTCGCCAACGCTCGCGAATTCTTTGGTAGTAGTTGGGTGCCACCACGGAGGCAATCAGCAGTGCGCCAGTGATGATCACGAGGACCACGTCGGAAATCCGCTGAAGCCGGAAGCCGTAAGTGATAGTTGCTACAAGCAGGGCAGCAATCACGACACCAGGAATCGATCCGCGACCGCCGAAAATCGATACGCCGCCAAGAAGCACAGCCGCGATCACCGTCAGCTCAAGACCGGATGCGCTGTCGCTTCTTGCGCTACCGTATCGAAGCGCCCAGTAGAGCCCGACCAGTCCCGCCACAAAACCGCTCGCCACAAACAGCCAGAATTTGGCGTGCTCGACCTTTACTCCCACGAACCGGGCAGCCTCAGGGCTGTGACCAAGGGCAAAGAGGCCCCGGCCGAAGGGGTGGTAGTGAAGCATCATGACCGCGAGTGCGATGAAGATCAGCACAGCAATGGTCGGAATGGGGATGCCGGTGTCGCCAATTCGTGTTTGAACAAAGTCTGTCCACGATTCGGGGAACGAACCCACGGACGCATCACCGATGATCACGAGCGCCAGCCCCCGATATAACGCCAGCGTTCCGATGGTTGCTGCCAGAGATGGTAACCCCAGGTACGCCACCAACAGACCGTTGAACGCTCCCGCGAGAATTCCCACGCCCACCCCGGCAAAAGCCGCGACCAGCATGTTCTCTTCGCGAAGGACCAAAGCTCCAATCGTTGCAGCGCTGACTCCGACGATGCTGGCGACAGACAAATCAATCTCCGCGCTGATGATGATGAAGGTCATCGGCAAAGCCAGCATCATGATCGGAATCACATCCAGCAGCAGAAAGCCCACTGTCGTGGTGGACGCAAAGTTGTCGCGTGCAAAGGAGTTCACGACGATGACGACAAGCAGTACCCCCAACATTGCGACATCACGCATGTTGATTCGCTGCCACAGCTTTGAGCGGCCAATCGCACTGACGGAGGTCATCGTGCTTCTCCTTCCGCACCAGCGGGAGTTGTCTGTCGCGCCTGCTCCAGTCGCAATCGGCGAGCGTTGCGGAGCGTGGAGACCCGGTCAATCACGATGGCTGAAATGATGAGCCCACCAACCACGGCTTGTTGCCAGAACTTGTCGACCCTCAAGGCGGTGAGGGCACTCGTGATAGTGGTGAGCAGGAAGGCGCCGATCGCCGCCCCAATCACCGTGCCGGACCCGCCGAAGATTGCTACCCCGCCGACAACGACCGCTGCGACGACGTCAAGCTCCAGGCCCGTTCCGGTCCTGGCTCCCACCGAGGAAAAGCGTGAGGCGTAAAGGACACCCGCTAATCCAGCAAGTGCACCATTAATCACAAACGCTGTGAGGACCCGTCGCGCAACCGGAATTCCGAAGAGCTTTGCCGCTTCGGGGTCTGAACCAATTGCATAGAAATCGCGACCACTGCGGAATTTGGCCAAGTAAATTGCCATCGCCGCGATCACCGCAAAGGCCAAGAGAGTAATAATCGGCAGACCCGCGATCGTGTCCACGCTCAAGTTGCTGAATTCTTTGGGACGGTCCCCAGAGAAGTGCTCGGTTCCACCAGCCCACGCGTTATTGATGCCGCGGAAAACGTAGAGCGTTCCCAACGTAATCACCAGCGCCGGCACCCCTGCCGTCACCACCAACAGACCGTTGAATGCCCCAAGAATGGCGCCGATCCCAATGCCTATGAGAAAGACCACGGGAATCGGAATTGTGGGGGACGAAGCAAAGACGGCGCCCGTTGCGAATCCCGCGATTCCCAAGATGGAACCAATCGAGAGGTCGACGTTTCGGGAGATGATCACCATCGCCTGGCCTGCCGCAAGAATCGCAATAATCGTCGCGTTGAGAAGTAAATCTTTGATGCTTTGGGGGAGCAAAAAACGAGGGTTGAGCGTTGCGGTGATAGCCACAAGAGTCACAAAGGCAACCGCCACGGGTAGCTCCCGCACCCGCGAGAGCCTGTTCCACATCGATGGCATTAGCTCTCCACCTTTACTCGACTGGTGGCCGCAGCCATCACTTTTTCGGGTGTCGCGTCGCCGCGAGAAATCTCGGCGCGGATCTCGCCTTCGTTCATGACGTAAATCCGATCGGACATCCCCATCACCTCGGGTAGCTCGGAGGAAATCATCAGCACCGCTACCCCACTTTTGGCGAGGTCAGAAAGGCGACGATGGACTTCGGCTTTGGTCCCAACGTCGATACCCCGAGTCGGCTCGTCGACGATCAAGAGCTTGGGATTTGTCGAAAGCCATTTCGCCAAGACCACTTTCTGCTGGTTCCCGCCCGAGAGGGTAGCGACGCCAGACTCCAATGAGCCGGCTTTCACCTGAAGTTGGTCGCCCCAGTCTTGTGCGAGGCCCCTCTCATTCCCGTGGGAAATGAGCCCCCAGCGCGCCAGGAACTGTCGGAGCGTCAGGGCAATGTTCCGCCCCACCGGTAATTCCAAAACCAATCCCTGTTTTCTGCGGTCCTCGGGGACAAACCCAATACCCGCGCGAATGGCCGCCATCGGGTCGCCTCCCGCAAGTGCTTTACCCAAGAAGGTCACCGCCCCGGTGTCGTACGCGTCCACACCGAAGACTGCTCGGGCGACCTCCGTTCGACCGGACCCCACGAGCCCCGCCAAGCCGACGATCTCCCCCTCGCTCACGGTGAAGGAGATGTCGTTGAAAACGCCCGCTCGAGTGAGGTGGCTCACATCGAGAACAACCGAGCCTTTCGTCGCGTCTTCCTTGGGAAAGAGAGTAGAAATGTCGCGGCCCACCATCTCTTTGACGATTGCCTGCTCATTAGTCTCAGCGGTCTTCCATGTGCCGATGTAGGAACCATCTCGCATAACGGTGATTCGGTCGCTGATTGCAAAAACCTCATCGAAGCGGTGCGAAATAAAGAGGATCGCCACTCCCTTGTCCTGAAGTGACTTGACGACAGAAAATAGCCGCTCCACTTCAGAGCCAGACAAGGCCGCTGTCGGTTCATCCATCACCAGCACCTGCGCATCCAGCGAAATCGCCTTGGCAATTTCGATAATTTGCTGGTCCGCGATGGAAAGCCCTTCCGCGAGACGACTGGGGTCAATCTGCACCCCAAGCTGCGCGAATAGGTCCCTGGCCTTGTCGCGCATCGAGCTCTGAGAAATGAGCCCCGCGGCACCTTTGGGCTGGCGACCAATAAACAGGTTTTCGGCAACGGTAAGGTCTGGGAAGAGCGTTGGCTCCTGGTAGATCACAGAGATACCGCGCGCTTTGCTCTCGGCAACGCTGCGAAACTTGACGGCGTCTCCCGCTACCTCGAATGTTCCGGAATCGTGGGCGTGCACTCCGGCCAAAACTTTCACCAGCGTCGATTTACCCGCACCGTTCTCGCCGACCAAAGCATGGACTTCGCCAGGGAAGAGTTCAATCTGACCATCAGCCAATGCCACAACCTGCCCGAAGCTCTTCCGAGCTTTGTGCAGTCTGAGAAGGGGGGTCGTAGTGTTCATCGTCTCCGTTGACAACTCGCGTGAAATATGAAACGTTTCAATTAAATAGTTGATGACAGAGTTACATAGCTACACAAGACATGTCAAACCCGGGCCAGTTTTTGTTATAACGTTTCAGCAACAAGACAGAAGAATCCGAGAAACAAGTGACCAGCCTCCAGACGCCTGGCAAAGCCAGCATCAAAGATGTAGCTACCTCCGCCGCCGTATCGATCGGCACGGTGTCCAATGTGCTAAACCACCCGGACAAGGTCAGCCCGGAGACCATCAGGCGCGTGCAGGAAACCATTGCCGAACTGGGTTTTGTGCGCAACGATGCTGCACGCCAGTTGCGGGCAGGTGACAGCCGAACGGTTGCTCTACTGGTCTTTGATGCAGCAAACCCCTTCTTCGCCGACCTCGCCAGGGGTGCAGAGGATTCGGCAACGGCAGAGGGTTTTCAAGTCTTGTTGGCGAACACCTCGGAATCCTCGGAGCGTGAACTCTCCTATCTGGACCTCTTCGAAGAGCAACGAGTGCACGGAATCTTAATCTCGCCCTATGGCAACGTGGAGAAGAGACTTGAGGGTCTCAAAAAATTTGGGATTCCATCCGTGCTCGTGGACCGGGTGAGTGCGAAGAACCGATTCAGCTCCGTCTCCGTGGACGACGTCGCCGGCGGAACCATTGCTGTTGAGCATCTGCTATCAACGGGCAGAAAGAGAATTGGCTTTGTTGGAGGCCCTCTGGAGATACCTCAGGTCCGCGACCGGCTCCAGGGCGCCCAGAAGGCCATTGGCCTAGCCCCCGGTGCGGAACTCAGGGTCTTTGACACCTTGGCTACCACTGTCCTGGAAGGCAGGCGAGTGGGCGAAGAAATCCTTCAACTCTCACCAGAGGTGAGGCCAGAAGCATTGTTTGCGGCGAACGACCTGGTGGCGATTGGGCTGCTTCAGGCGATGGTCGCCACCGGCAACGTTGCTGTCCCTGACGACATCGCTCTGATCGGGTACGACGATATTGACTTCGCAACGTCGGCGATTGTCCCGCTGACGTCAATCCGTCAGCCCAGTGCGCTGATTGGTGAAACCGCACTAAACCTTCTCAACGAGGAGGCGCGGGACCCCTCGATGAAGCCGCGAAGCATTGTGTTCCAGCCCGAACTGATCGTTCGAGCGTCAACGTAGCTCTTTACTCCCACTCGATAGTTCCAGGCGGCTTGGATGTCACATCCAGCACAACGCGGTTGACTTCTGCAACCTCGTTGGTGATGCGATTGGAAATCAGAGCGAGGGTGTCATAAGGCATCCTGGTCCAGTCGGCGGTCATGGCATCCTCGCTGGAGACCGGCCGTAACACGATGGGGTGGCCATAGGTCCTGCCATCACCTTGGACACCTACTGATCGCACATCTGCCAGCAACACCACAGGACACTGCCAAATGTCCTCGTCCAATCCAGCTTTGGTCATTTCTTCGCGAACGATGGCATCAGCCGCGCGAAGAGTGTTGAGACGGTCGGTAGTCACCTCGCCGACGATGCGGATTCCAAGACCCGGCCCGGGGAACGGGTGCCTGCCGACGATCTCTTCAGGAAGGCCCAGCTGACGCCCGATCGCTCGAACCTCGTCTTTGAACAACGTGCGTAGCGGCTCGACGAGGGAAAACTCCATGTCTTCGGGAAGCCCACCCACATTGTGGTGGCTCTTAATGACCGCGGTGCCCGAACCGCCACCGCTTTCGACAACATCGGGGTAGAGGGTGCCCTGAACCAAGAACTTCACCTCACCACCTGCGACGTGGGCTTGTTCCACCACTTGTGTGGAGGCCTGCTCAAAGGTGCGGATGAATTCCCGGCCGATAATTTTCCGTTTCTCTTCCGGGTCGTTCACTCCCGCGAGTGCAGCCACAAACTGATCAGCAACATCAAGCGTGACCAATCGCACACCGGTCGCCGCCACAAAGTCTTCCTCCACCTGGCGGCGCTCGCCCTCGCGGAGCAACCCGTGGTCCACAAACACACAGGTGAGCTGGTCACCGATGGCCTGGTGGACCAGAGCCGCCGCCACAGCGGAGTCAACGCCGCCGGAAAGACCGCAGATCACCAGGTCATCGCCCACCTGCTCACGAATGGCCTCAATCTGGCCGGCAATCACATGATCGCTATTCCATGAGCGATCTAGCCCAGCGATACCGTGCAAAAAGTTATCCAGGACCTCTTGCCCATGCGGTGAGTGTTTCACCTCGGGGTGCCACTGCACCCCAAAGAGCGCGCGTTCCATCGATCCAAAGGCGGCGACTGCTGTGGCTTCGGTGGTGGCCAGAACCTCAAAGCCCGGAGGGGCTTCTTGAACTTGATCACCGTGTGACATCCAGGTGGTTTGGTGGGCCGGCTGTCCAGCAAAGAGAGGAGTGAGCTCAGGGTTGACCTCCGCCATCGTCGCCCCGTACTCGCGCAAACCGGTGTTCCCGACGACTCCGCCGAGCTCTCTGGCCATCACCTGGAAGCCGTAACAAATTCCTAGTACTGGCAGGCCCATCTCGAGGATTCCAGGTTGGAGCGCGGGCGAACCCTCCTCGTAGACGCTGGAGGGCCCTCCGCTCAGCACAAGGGCCAGCGGATTCTTGGCGGCAATCTCTGCGGCCGAAGCCGTGTGGGGCATGATCTCGGAATACACGCCAGCTTCTCTCACCCGGCGGGCAATCAGCTGCGCGTATTGCGCACCGAAGTCAATCACCACCACTGGACGAGGGGTGGTGGCCGATTCACTCATTGGTGCCCCGAATTTCTTCCAGGACACCACGAACCACCTTGGTCGCGCGCTGCTCGATCGGGAAAGACAGGAAAGGAATCAAGCCGCCCGAGGCGAGCCAGAGGAATCTCCAGAACGGCCACCGCAGAATTGACCAGACGCGAAAACACGTAAAGAGATACACAACATAAAACCAACCGTGCACAATCAGAATGAGCGAAGACAGATTGATCGCCTGTGTCGTTCCATCGGGAACAAAGGCGAGGAACCCTTCGGGTCCATTCATTTCCAGCTCGGCGCCGTACCCGTATTTGGCAATGATTTCTACGGTGAGCAGAATGAGCAAGATGCCGGTGATGTAGGCAGCAATCCGGTACCAATACAGAGCACTCTCGAGGCGGTCAGGGCCAATCGGTCGCGAGGACACCGGGGAGGTCATGCCTCAAGTTTAGGGG
>CAKZKU010000212.1 GCA_937124545.1 uncultured Microbacteriaceae bacterium
TCCTCCGCCACCACCACCACCACCTGGTGTCGTTGCGCAACAGCCTCCTTGACCACCTCCTCCTGTACCACCATCTAATCCTGGTGAACGTAGATAGCCTCCACCGCCAATTCCTTCTGCTCCACCGGGATCTCGAGGGTGACGCGCACGGCTCTGCCGCCACCCCGGCAGGCGGGGCAAAAAGTCACGCCCGAGAACCCGCAGCTCTCACATCCCTCGCCGTCGTCAGACCAACGCATGCAAGCGCACTCCGTGCGTCCAGTGCCCTCGCACATGGAGCAGGGCTCGCTCGGGTCATCGCGGAAATCCCTCTCCTGCTGCCCTCCGAGGCCGAGCTCTTCGAGCCCACCGGTGGCGACGAAGCCGCCGAGAATGACCGCCGCGGCGAGGCCTTGGTTGACGTACCACTGCGCGTCACCGACGCTCACGCTCGCGCACGTCTGCGCGTCGCCCCTGCGGTGACGGGGAGCGCGTCGCTGACGCGCGAGGTCCACGCGTCCGGAGCACAAACACGCGGCTTCACGCGAGGAGGACGCACGCGGGCCGTTCGTGGAAGTGCCGGTCGATCGCGCGGTTCCGGCGAACGCCGGACGGCTGACCGTCGACGCGCAAGCGGCGGTCGCGAGGGACATGACGTTTATCGAGTGAGTCTACGAGAAGAGTCAGACGAGGTCACGTGCGTTCGCTCAGCGCTGCCGTGTGTGAGGGCGGGCGCGCGCTCGAGATGCAAGCCTACTCAGCGCCAGCTTGAAAAGTCGCTTCGCGAACGTACCACGTGTGTTTATCTGCCAGGTCACGGCCCACAGATTCGTTTCAGGATTCCGACGACTAAATGCTCACTGGATGGAGCCGAACCACGCGAAAAAAACGAGCAATCGTTCGCAGTTTCTTGGAAGGCCTCTCTCAGGTCGCGCGACTTTGCGAGGCGCAGGCGATAATCTCTCCTCGTCTTCACCGAGACGGACCGCCTGGATACAGCGTAGGTAGATGACGCCACTGATGCTTTCGACTGCCAGCACGACCTTGACGGCCCGTGGCGTGAGAGGCAACGCGAAGTCGGCGACTGCAGAAAAAGCGTGTCGTCGAGGAAGGGTCGTGTGCTGGGCGAGTGCAGGGAGTGCGCCGGAGCGCGGTGAGGCGGTGAGACGTGCGATGTTCTCCTTCGCGGCGGCTGCAGCTGTGACCCTCAGCGCGGGCTCTGCGTCAGCCGATGACGCTTCCGCTGAGCTGTTCAATAAGACGTGCGCCGGGTGCCACGCCGCGGGTGGAAACATCGTCGCCGCGGGCGCGACGCACGCGTGCGCCGTCACGGACGAACGCGAAATAGGCGGACTGGATGTGTCTACTTACACGAACGGCAGCGAAAGTTTCCCTCCGCTCGACGTACCCGAGGAGGCTCCGTCGTCGTACGAAGGCGGTCGCATGGTGTGCTGGGGCGACGCGTCTGGCGGAAAGACGTCGCCCCCTCCGCTCGTCTCGGAATGGCGCGCGTGGCCGACGAGCGCGGACGCGTTTGATCTCGGCGTCGCGTTCGCGCCATCCGCGTTCGCGGCGACGGGCGCCAACCACGGATCCTGCGGGGCGAGCACTTCGGGGGTCCCTTACGCGACAACGAGAAAAGCCGTCGCGCGACAGACCCTACTCGTTTGCGCGATGACGCTATTTCTGATGTTTTCTGATGTCGCGTAGCTGTTGGTAGCGGCGGTTGTAGAAAGGAGCTACGTAGTCTACTCTTCTTTGGAAGCTAAAAAAAAATCGTAGTATGTCACAACCGCACGAGTCGCTTGAGCGCCGGGAACCAGTAGCTAACCTCCTCCCAGTAGTGCGTTGAGATGTGCAGCAGGTACGCGTTGACGTTTGGCGTGTCGTTTTGCTCGGCGGCGGTACACAGACCTAACAGCGCGTCCGCCACGGGCGCGCTGATGTGCGTCTCCCCCTCGCCCGCGTTTAAAAACAAAAGCATGCCGCCCAGTTTATTATCGAGCGACTCGACCTCGCGGCGTTTAGCTCCAGTCGAATTCCGCAAGAGCTCCGCGTGTTTTCTGCGCACGTGTTGGACGATCAAAGCGTGCTTCGGAAGCACTCCAGAGACATCCGCGCCGGCGACGGTGGCCTCCGCGGGAGGGCGAGGCCACTCAGGCGCGGGGCCGACCCACGCGCCGCCGGAGCAGTACCGCTCTCTTCCTCGGAGCGAGATGGGCGCAGCGGGAGGGGGACCCCCAGGTCCCCCGCCGGCGCCCCCGCCCCCGCCGGGCCCGCCGTCGCGCCCTACGGTGGTCGTATCGACAGGCCCTACGGTGGTCGTATCGACAGGCTCTACGGTGGTCGTATCGACAGGCTCTACGGTGGTCGTATCGACAGGCTCTACGGTGGTCGTATCGACAGGCTCAATATCTGCCGTAGTGTCGGCGTCAATGGTAGAATCTAACAAACCACCCGCAGCACCAATTAAATCGCCAGTAACGTCAACAACTTCGTCTTCTTGCGGCGTGTAGCCCGGAACAACATCTCCAGGCTCAAAGATAACATTGCCTTGTGGCGGGTAGCCTTCATAAACAGGTCGCCAATTTTCTTCAATCTCGTCCCAAACGTAACCAATAATAGCTGGCTCTACTGGCGTAGTGTCAACCTCGCCATAAAGGTCTTCCGGTAAATTGTCGTTCCACGTTCCGCCAGTGTACCGCTCCCATTCTCTAATAAGTGCGTCACGTAAGTCAGGGTCGGTTTCTTGAAAGATTGCTTCATACATTTGACGACCAATAACGTCGTCATAGCCTACAGTTTCTTCAATACCTGAAGCAGGCGCTGAGCCTTCCTGTGCGCCCGTCTGAGCGTCGCTAACGCCACCCTGTACTTCCCCATCAGTCGGGGCCGCAGCGCCGCCTGTAGGGGCCGCAGCGCCGCCTGCAGAGCTACCTCCGCCTCCACCGCCAGCTTCTGGTTCTTGTTGGTCTACAGGCTCTACGTACGTAGGCGGCTGGTCGAGGATAACTGGAACGCCGCCAACTACGGCGTCTACTACAGGGGCGTTTTGAAAACCTTCTAAAGCACTATCTTCTTGCCCCACACGCTCCGGTTCTGCTTCTTCAATAGCCGGTAAACCCGCTGCTAAAGCCGTGCCAGTTGTAATGCCGCCTTCAACACCTGCTTGGGCCACTGCAGGTAGCGCGTTCATTAGCCCAGGAGCTTGAGTTGCTAGCACATTAGAAACAACAGAGCCTAACCCAGAGCCCACACCGGCTCCAATAATAGCAGGCACGGCTGCTTTAATAGCAGCACCAGCTACGTCTCCAACATCGCTAGTAGAGCGTTTTTGAAACTCGCCGCTTTCTGGTACAAATACAAAAGATTCGTTGTCGCCAGCCTCTACGCCAAACGCAGCGCCTGTCGGAGCGTTGTTTTCTCGAACAAGGCCAATGCTATTAAACAAACCGGTTTCTTTTTCTAATAACTCTTGACGTTTTTCTTCATCAACATAGCGTTGTTCAAAAATGTTAGAAACTTGTTGATCTGCCGCTGCTTCTGTTAGTGTCGGATCAGCAAACATAAGCTGGCGTTTTGTCATTTCTACTTCACGCGGACGAACACCTAACGCATTTCCTGTTAGCTGTGCCCGCTCTTCTTTTACTTCATTAATACCAGCAATAAACTTATTCCACTCTTCCCTCGTTACGCCTGTGCGTTGGCGCGCTTCTTCAAAACTTTCGTTGGGATCAAGAGGGGCATTAAAGTCAACAACGTTTTGCCCTTGCCATTGCCCGACAACAGGCAACATTCCAAGGGACGTTTGAACAGTAGTTGGTAATTGCACAGTAGGCTGCTGTACTACCGCTTCAGTAAGCGTAGCAGGCTGCCCAAAAGGAAAAGGAGAAAACCCAGCTCTTCCGCCAAACCCACCCATTAGTCTTCCTCATCCAAGCGCGACGTACGCTTAAGGTAGAAACGCAACGCCGCCAAGCCGGAACAAATACCAATCAATGCAGCAATCATTTGCATCCACTCAGTGATGAGCGGAAGGTTTGCCGTAATGGCCCCAAGCACGGACGTAGCGGCCAACTGGTCCGCAACCTTGTGTGCATTATCTTGTAGCTGTTGCATTATCGCGTCAGTCCTTTGGCTTTCTCGTAGCTGCGTAAGCCGCCCAGTCCCAACATGCCAAGCAGCACAGTCATTAGGCTGTCCATGTCGAAAGCAGGGAGGGGCGGAAGGGATACGTCAAGCCACGATGCAACAAACAAAACGACTGGAGCAAGGACGAAATGCCACGCTAG
>CAKZKU010000213.1 GCA_937124545.1 uncultured Microbacteriaceae bacterium
TGCGCGGGCCCTCAAGAATTGCTTCTCGATGCTTCGGGGGTTGTGCGGACACAACCTCCAACCAGCGGTCTTTGGCTCCCTCGAGCATAGGTTGCGCGCAGAGAATCTGCAAGTCTCGGGGTTGCTAATCCTCTGATGGCGACTGCTCGGTTACGGTGTTGTGCCGGCTCAATGAGGAAGCTCCCCCAGCAGTCGCGCCCAAGTCGCAGAAGCCCTGAAGTGTTGGCTCTTTTGCTTGCCGCGATACGCCATTAATCGCGTGACCTCGGGAGACCGACCAAGGTACTCCATCACGTGGAATGCCTCCGACGGTGACGTCACCTCGAAGTAATCTAACCCCGGCTCAAGCCCAAAAAGCGGCCGCAGAGGCTCCGAAATCAACGTGTGACCACTGGCGAGATGGACCAAGGCTTCCATTGGAAAACATCGGTTTGCGTCTGGGTGGATTACCAGTCCCGCCGACACCTCCAAGCGCGCGGATTTCCAGTAGTCCTTTCCCGTTAGAGCAAGTGAAAGCTGCTTGGGCTGAACTTCGAGCGCGTCACGGTAGACCTTTTGGTGTGGTGTTTCGGCCGAGAACGTGCCAACGGAATATGACTGGGGGCCGACGTAGTCGGTGTCAATGTGATCATCATCCATCGGCAGTGAGCTAACGAGAACCCTAAATCCCTTGTCCGCTAGTACTGCGCGCGAACTTTCGTCAGCAACGATCACAGCATCCACATCATCCGGCCGCAACGCGTCAACCAACTTGCCTGTGGTGGCCAAGCGCTCGTGGACGAGTTGTTCCGACAATGACCCTGATGGAATATCACTCGAGGGCGCCAACACAAGCGGAGCTGAAAACCATAACCACATCGGACGCGGCAAAGACGTCAAGTCCCTTGCCGAAAAACTTTCAGCCTGCATCACCACTGTCAGGCCGGATGGAGGAGCCTCCGCTTCGGCCCAACGAACGATGTCCCCTGGGGCACCCAACAGATGGAAACGAAAATCTGCGTCGACCAACCGCGCTGGAGGCACAGAGAAATGCAAAAGCGGGCTGAGAGCAACAACGCTCACACCGGGCCTGTCTGGCGACTTCATGATGGTGAGAGATTCTTCACGTGAGAAACTACGGGGGTGAGAATTGCGTTTGTCTTGAATGATCTCAGACTATCTGGCGGCGTCAATGTTGTCCTTCAATACGCCTCTCGGATTGCCGAAGGCAATTCACATGAAGTCGCTCTGGTTGTCCGAGATGACGCCCGTTATGGCTGGGCAGAGCGCTTCCTCTCGCACGTAGAAGTAATACCGCTTGAGGAATCAAAATCACACACGTTTGATATCGCGGTCGCCACGTATTGGGAAACGGTGTTACTTCTGGGCCATGTTCACTCACAGAGTTTCGTCTGGTTTTGCCAGCTCTATGAGGATCGTTTTTTCCCAGACCGTAACCCCAACATCGCGACTATGCAGATTGTTGGTTCTTTGCCGATACCCGCAATCACAGAAGCTACGTGGATCAAGAACCTGCTGATGTCAGAAAACCCTGACCGCTCAGTTGAACTTGTATTGAACGGGATCGACAAAGCCGTATTTTATCCTGCTGACACAGACGATAGGCCTTCGGACTCATTCCGAGTGTTGATTGAAGGGCCGCTCGAACCCGAATCCAAAGGAACAGCACTCGCACTGTCGGGAGCTCTCGGGGCGCAACTAGCCACGGACATCACTCATGTCGGGAGCGAACCACTAACGACATCTGACGACAGATACCGCTTCATTCCCTCCTCTCTGAGCTTCCAAGAAATGGGTCAGCTTTACCGAGAACACCACGTCCTAGTAAAAACTCCCGTTGCCGAGGGAATGTTTGGCCCACCGCTGGAGGCTTTTCATTGTGGAACACCTGCAATCGTCACTCCGGTGTCTGGCAGTGAGGAATACATTGTGCATGACTACAACGCCTGGGTTGTGGGTTGGAGTAACCCCGATCAGTTGAGCGCGGCAATCGACGCACTTGCTGAGGACCCGGAGCACTGGCGGAAATTGTCGTCAGGCGCCCTCGCGACAGCCGCTCAGTGGCCGACCTGGGAGGATCAAGCACAATCGTTCGAGAGAGCACTTCTCTTTGTCGCGCCCTTCTCCAAAATGACTCGAGCGGACCTAGCAAATCTCGGGCGAACCATCGGATTCGCCGACCTCATGCACTGGCTCGCTATGCGCAGGCTTTCGGATAAAGCTGCAGGTCCGCGACTAGTTGAAGCAGAGCTCGCAAAAGAAGGGGGGAACCGCAGGAGACATTCACAGTGGAAGAACAAACTGTTTGGGCGCACCTAGCGTGGCAGAGTCACCGTGAACACTGTTTTTCCGGGTCGCGAACGCAATG
>CAKZKU010000214.1 GCA_937124545.1 uncultured Microbacteriaceae bacterium
GTCAGCCTCTTCCGCTCGGCCTTCTTGTAATCCGAGTACCGGTTCACCGCGGCGCTGTGCTCTTCGCACCTAGATCCATTGCGAGACAACTTGCCACAGTCAATGCAAGGTTGCTTGAACTTATGCCCAGCCATGTCCACAACTTTCCCACAAACTGCGTCAATTTTCGTGATTCTCCAGGAAAACTTTTCAACCGAAAAATTGACTGAACGCAAACAGCGGTTTGGTTTCTACTCTTGTGGGCTTTCCAGAATCGAACTGGAGGAGACGAAACAAAGAAAGGAAGGAAACAAACAAAATCTCCGCAAACCTGCAAGCCCTCGCGGGGGGACACCCCCCCCTTTTTTTTATTCAGTTATATTGATGCAACGAAAACAAGTGAAGCAATAAAAGCTGCGCCCGTCAATGCTATTACATTACGGCTCAAGAACCCGAGAAACCTCTTCATAGTAGTTCCTGATCCCTGTAGCAATGTCGTCCTGAGATTCGTTGCTGTAACGAACGTGGATGTCTGAAACATTCTCCACCGTCGAAATCTCTTTGACATAGTTTTTAGCTATCTTGAGCAGTTCTTCGTTCTTCGTCATTTCCGGCCTCCTAGAACCGTTTTATTTCTCCCTGATAGTAAACACCCTTTTGCAGTTCAAAGCAAGTGATAGCGGGCTGCGAGTCTTCGCCGGAGTTACGGCGGAACCAATCGGAGCCGTTATCCATAGTGCTCGCCTGAACCCACCACCTAGACCCCCCCGATGGTGCTTGACCGAGCTCTTGAACTCTCGTGTGGTGAAAGTGCCCTGTCACAAGAATGTTGGCCGCGGCAAGGTACTGTGACCCAAACGTGGACTTCTTCCAGTGCTCTGGGATTTGGTCGGGTCGGCGGACCTGGTGCCCGTGAACACAACCGATGATGTGTTGCGAGTCGCCGAAGACATCTAAGGCGAACCCCTCATCTTCTGGTTGCGGAATCAGGTAGGTGACATCCAAACCGATTTCGGTTGTCACTCGGCGTAACTGTTGCAGAATGACGATGCCCCAGTCGTCAACGCCAGGTCTGCCCACCGTCTGTTTGTTGTGGCGGAACTGGCAGTGGTTAGACGCGACGCTGCCGTAAGTGACAGGCGCATACTTGGCGCACATTTTGATGAGATCAAGCATTAGCGATGTAGCGACGTCCACGCTCTGCATGGGAGATAAGTCGTTCGTCGCCAACTGGTGTTGATCGGCCGCGTTGCTGACCGACTCAATGATGTCACCACCGTCAATGATTACGACCTTCTCGTACTTCCCGTTCTTGATGGCTTCCTCAATGCGAGCATACGATTCAAAAATGCGTTCCAACAGCTCTTGAGTGCCCCCACGGGAGCCGGTCTTGCCGACCTGGAAGTCAGATGGCACCACAACAAAAGCTTTGCCCTTAGAGGTCTTCACAGCCTTTGGTGCTTTAGCTTTCTTCGCCTGGGCGTAAAGAGTTGGCAGATCAACAGACGTTGACTTCTTGGCAAACCGAAAACGGTACGAGGTCAACCATTCGCCATCCCAACGCTGCCACTGCGACGTCCGAGGCGCGCCAACAATCTCGTACTCGTCAGGCGAGTAACCGCGTTGCTGCAAGAACTCATCAAAGTTAGG
This sequence comes from uncultured Microbacteriaceae bacterium, assembly GCA_937124545.1. Classification (GTDB taxonomy): domain Bacteria; phylum Actinomycetota; class Actinomycetes; order Actinomycetales; family Microbacteriaceae; genus Pontimonas. The sequence continues at coordinate 1,630 of CAKZKU010000214.1, forward strand.
TGCGTCAGCTAAGCCCTCTGTCGTGGCTGTGCCTTCGTTACCGTCGAACTCTAGCCCTGGGCGGAAACCGCTAGGTGCGTCAAGCTTCTTCGCTGGCTCCAAGTTCTCAAGCACAAGAGCACCGTTGCTTCCGGTGATTGGAAATTGCCTTCTCGCTGACTCTTACTCCCCTGGCGCGCAACTCGGTCTCCAAAGCCTTCACGGACCAACTTGCATGGTCGTTGATTGCGTTGACAAAAATGTCTGAGTCTTCTTCGCTCAGCTCAGAGGCGATAGTCCTCACCCGGCAAGGGAAAGTTTTTACTGGCGGTTTTAGGTCTTCTAACATTGTCTTCCTTTCTGAAGATAAGGTAAGGAAAATTCCTTACTTTTTCAAGGTCAAGTTAGATCATCACGTCAGCTATGTCAGGTATTGACACGCCGAACTCATCTACTGCCGAAACCCACATTACCGCCCCGGCGTCCATTTTGTCATCATAAATCTTGTACGCCTCCAACTTGCAAATGTTCGAGTCGTCCGACCACACGCCTGCGTTAGTGCAACTGTCCGCCACCGCGCGAACAAGCTTGTCAACGTCTGGTGGCACGATCGGTAAAGCTCTTTTGTTAGCGGGAACCGTTTTAGGTCTCGGCATAACAAAAAGCACCCGAAAAGCAACAGGACCGGTCAGGGTTTCCCAACCGGCCTCTGCCACTGCTTCAAGTGCTGCCTCGGTTACTCGTTTGCGCCAAGCCGGTAATTTCTTAGAGGCTTCCACAAACCTATTGTTGCCGACGCTTTTCTTCGACCCTTGCGGAGCTGGAATCCCATAGGCCTGAAACGAAAGCTCGGGATTTAGAACGGGGCGCTCTCTTCAATAGGGTTGCCGGTGCCGAAAACCTCGTTCAACGCCGCGTGACCAACCTTGGGGGCGTTCTGCGAGCGACGCTCCACTTTAGTCATCTCCGTTGCGCGCACGTTCAACGCGACACCCTTGGAGCCGTCTTTCTTGTCAAACAGCTTCGTCTTCAAAGTGCCGACGACAGCGACCTGATCTCCCTCTTCGAAACCAGGCTTGCCAGTGACCGAAAAGTAGTCTTTGCCGACAACCTTCCACTCGTCCTGCTCGTCCTTCATCATCTGAGAGTGAGCAACATCGTAAGCGTGACCCCACTCAAACTGTCGGACCCCATTGATGAAACCAGTGAACTCAATTTTTACAGCCATTAGTGTCCCTCCATTTGTATATGTGTTTTCTCTACACAATCATTATTACCACAAAGCCTTTGCCCCGGCAAGTAAGCTTCGCCCATGTCGTCCAC
>CAKZKU010000215.1 GCA_937124545.1 uncultured Microbacteriaceae bacterium
GTCGCTGTTGAGCAGGGTCTTGTTCGGGAGTTGAGTTTTTCCGAAGACATTGTGGATGCTGTCGCGCGGCACCTCTTCGACGCGGGCGGCAAACGGGTTCGTCCGCTTTTGGCTCTCCTCACGGCGCAATGGGGCGAAGGAATCAACGATCGTGTCATCTCGGCTGCGCAGGTGGTGGAGCTCACTCACTTGGCCACCCTGTATCACGACGATGTCATGGACGAAGCGGTCCTGCGTCGAGGCGTCCAGGCAAGTCAAACCCTCTGGGGAAACTCGGTCGCCATTCTTGCTGGCGACCTGCTGTTTGCCCGTGCTGGAAGCCTCGGTGGGTCACTGGGTCAAGAAGCAGTGATGTTGCAGGCTGCCACTTTTGAACGCCTGGTCATGGGTCAGATGCAGGAATCGCTTGGACCCAAGCCCGGCGACGAACCGATCGCTCACTACCTCAACGTGCTCTCCGATAAGACAGGCTCCCTGATCGCGTTTGCCGCTGAAATGGGGATTCGCATGGCCGATGGACCAGAGCTGCTGATACCGGCGGTTCGAGCCTTTGGTGAAAAAATTGGTATTGCTTTCCAGTTGGTGGATGACGTCATCGATCTGGCGGACCGCAGTGCAGGAACCGGCAAGCCTCCCGGCACCGACGTTCGTCACGGAGTGACCACCCTGCCCATGCTGTTTTTGCGCGAGGACGCGGCGAACAACGACGCTTCTGGCGCGTTACTGGCAACGCTGGGCAGAGGGGCCGCCGGCGATTTGAGCGAAGACGAGTTCCAGGATGCGATTGCGGCGCTGCGTTCCCACGAGGCCACCGAGCGGACCATGGATAAAGCCCGCGAGATGGCCGATGAGGCCATCGCCCACCTGGATGTGGCGCCGGAGGGCATTGTGAAGGACGCACTGGTGCGCTTTGCCCACCAGGTTGTGGACCGAAGCTACTAAATTAGGAGGGTTATCCCTCTGGTTGGAGAAAGCTTTTCTATGTCAAAGTTGCGCCTGGCAATTGTTGGAGCGGGCCCTGCAGGAATTTATGCGGCCGATATTTTGCTCAAGCACGAGCGGTCGTTTGATGTTTCCATAGACCTCTTTGAGCGCTTGCCAGCGCCCTATGGGCTCGTTCGTTACGGCGTTGCCCCAGACCACCCCCGCATTAAGGGCATTGTCACCGCTCTTCGGGAAGTGCTCGACACCGGCCAGATTCGACTCTTTGGCAATGTGAACTACGGCACGGACATCACCCTGGATGATCTGAAGAAGCACTATCACGCGGTGATTTTCTCTACGGGAGCCATTACTGACCAGAACCTTCAGCTACCGGGCGTTGAACTTGAGGGAAGTTATGGTGCCGCCGATTTCGTCAGCTGGTACGACGGACACCCTGATGTTCCACGGACCTGGCCACTGGAGGCCAAAGAAGTAGCGGTGATCGGCAACGGCAATGTCGCCCTGGATGTAGCGCGCATGCTCGCCAAGCATCCTGAGGACCTGCTCCCGACCGAAGTCCCGGACAACGTTTATGAAGGACTGCAGTCTTCCCCGGTCACCGACGTGCACGTGTTTGGCCGCCGCGGACCCATGCAGGTTAAATTCACTCCGCTGGAATTGCGGGAGCTTGGCGAAATGCGCGATGTCGACATCATTGTTCACGACGAAGACTTTGCGTTAGACGAAAGCTCTCAGCGCGCGATTGAGTCCAACAAACAGCTGTTTGTCATCAACAAGATTTTCAACCAGTGGCGTGAGCGGGAAACGGGCTCAGCCTCCAGGAGACTCCACTTGCACTTCTTTGCCAAGCCCGCCGAGATTCTCGGCGAAGGGGAAGTAAGCGGTTTCCGTTATGAGCGCACCATGCCCGATGGTGCCGGGGGCGTAACCGGCACCGGAGAAATGCGCGAAGTGTCAGTCCAGGCCGTCTATCGGGCCGTGGGCTATTTCGGCACGCCGTTACCTGGCATTCCCTTTGATTCGCGCCACGGCGTAATCCCCAACCACGAAGGCCAAGTCATCGATGATGACAACCGCATTGTGCCCGGTGTCTATGCCACCGGGTGGATCAAGCGCGGGCCGGTGGGCCTTATTGGTCACACCAAGAGCGATGCCATGGAGACCGTTCAACACCTGGTGAAGGACCAAGCGTCCTGGTGGAGCCCCGAACACCCGGAAGAGCAGAGCGTGAGCGCCCTGCTCGAATCCCGCGATGTTCAGTTCACGGATCTGTCGGGTTGGCACCGTCTTGATGCCGAGGAATTAGCCAGGGGTGCCGCCCGCGGGCGCGAGCGCGTCAAAGTTGTGGAGCGCTCCGAGATGATGGCCGCAGCACGGCCCGAGGCTCACTGAACTGTTGCCGTGAGGCGCGCAAGCCCTTCGATAAAGCGCTGGTAGAGCGGGCGTGAGCGCCATTTTTCGAGCGTGAGAGGCACGCTGTTGTGGCGGTACGTCTCAAACAGGTCGCCCAGTTCACCCACGACATGGGGGTCCGCCATTAGTAGGGACACTTCGAGGTTCAAACTAAAAGAGCGCATATCGATGTTGGAGGACCCAATCACACTCATGGAGTCGTCGACAACGATGAACTTCGAGTGCAAAATGGTGGGTTTTCGATAGAGCCAAATCTTGACCCCGGCGAGGAGAAGCTCGTCGTAGTAGGAGCGCTGCGCGTAGAAGACAAAGTTTTGGTCGGCAATCTCAGACACCATCAGGTTCACGTCCACCCCCCGCTCCGCCGCGGTGGTGATGGCGTAGCGCATGGATTCATCGGGGACGAAGTAGGGGCTTGACAGGATCAGCCGCTCGCGCGCCCCGTAGACCATGGCGTTGAACAAGCGGAGATTGTTTTCGCCCTCAAAGGCTGGGCCACTGGGCACCACCTGGCCCCAGAGCGACGCGCTCTCGTCGGTGACGGTGGGTTCCGGTTGCGGGGTTTCCAGCAGCTCGTCGGTTTCTTGATACCAATCGGACACAAACAGCGCTTCGAGACTGTCGGCTATGGGGCCTTCGATCTTGATCATCAGATCGAGCCAAGTGAGGCCTGAAATCCGGTGGCGTTTCTTCCGGTAACCCGGCTCAATAATGTTTTGGGACCCGGTGAACGCAATCTGCGAATCGACGACCAGTAGTTTGCGGTGGTTGCGCAGGTCGAAGCGTTGGTACACCCCCCGCCAGGGTTGCCACGGCAGCATGGCACGAAATTCCACCCTCCGCCTCTTCAGGTCGGCAACCAGGTCTCGATATCCGGTGATCCGGAGGCTCGCCAAGTGGTCAAAGAGCACGCGGACTTCGACACCGCGCGCCGCGGCTTCACCCAGGGCCTCGAAGAAATCTTGGGTCACCTCGTCGCTGCTCATGATGTAAAACTCGACGTGAACCGTGTGTTGTGCTTCGCGAATAGCACTGGTCATCGCGGCCAGCGAGGAATGGTATTCCGGCAACAATTCGAAGGTGTTGCCCGCCACCATCGGCATGGCTCCGAGACGTTCGTTCATATGTACGGTTTGAGCCAACCAGCGTGGAAACTCTGGCCTGGACGAAATGTCCTCCGGTGTCACGACTATTCCGCTCCCGAGCAGCGAGGAGCGGGCGCGAAGGAGCCCGTTGATTGCTTTTTGTTTTTCCCGGCGTTTTTTCGGCAACCGGCGAGAGCCAAACGCGATGAAGGCAAGGAAGCCGAAGTACGGGATGAAGAAAATGGCCAGCAGCCAGGCCATCGCTGTTTGCGGACGCCGGTTTCTAGGGACAATGACGAGGGCGATGACCCGAAAAATAATGTCAATCGCTAGCGCAAGCGCTACCCAGAACTCGCCGGTTGTCATGTCAGCGGCTGATCCGCACTCCTAGCGGTAGTTGACGAATTGGACGTCAATGTCGAGATCAGCACCCTTGACCAGCGCGATGACCTCCTGAAGGTCATCGCGGCTCTTCGAGCTCACCCGGACTTCGTCCCCCTGGATGTTGGCTTTCGCGGATTTGGGCCCCTCGTTGCGGATGAGAGCGGAAATTTTCTTTGCGTTTTCGCTTGAAATTCCATCTTTCAGCGCCCCACTGAGACGGTATATCTTCCCGCTCAAGACCGGTTCCCCCAGGTCCAGGGATTTGAGAGAGATACCCCGCTTGACCAGCTTTGACTGCAATACGTCGAGAACCGCTTTCACGCGCTCTTCGGTGTTGGCCTCCATGGTGATGGCATCACCGGAGTGCTTCACCGAGGCGTCTACGCCTTTGAAGTCGTAGCGCTGGGAGAGCTCTTTATGCGCCTGGTTCACCGCATTTTCCAGCTCCATGGGGTCAACTTTGCTCACAATGTCGAAGGAAGAATCAGCCATTTCTCCATGCTAGCTAGAAAGCCCAGTCCCGCCTAGGAGGTGGCGCCAGGGTGCAGGAATTACCGCTATCGTGGTACCCGCGCACCCGATTGGTGAATACACCGGTCGGGAGCGCATGGCGAGTTACCCAAGCGGCCAAAGGGATCTGACTGTAAATCAGCTGGCTCAGCCTTCGGGGGTTCGAATCCCTCACTCGCCACATGTTGACGGAGGCCCGGTGAAAGACATCGCGATCGAGCTCGCCCGGGAAGCCGGAGAGCTCATCGTGGCGGGCCGGGCCGGTGATATCGCCGTTCAGAACACCAAGTCGAGCTCGGTGGACATTGTCACTGCCGTCGACCAGGCCTCCGAGGAGCTCCTGTTTTCGAGACTTGAAGCTCTCCGTCCCGATGACGGGTTCCTGGGTGAGGAGGGCCGCACCAAAGAATCTGTGTCGGGAACAACGTGGGTGGTGGACCCGATCGATGGCACAGTCAACTTCTTTTACAACATTCCCCACTACGCGGTCAGCATTGCTGCCGTCAGTGGCAATCCCGTACCGGGTTCATGGGTAGTGGAAGCGGCCGTCGTCTATAACCCCGTCACCCAGGAGATGTTTCACGCTTCCCGAGGAGAGGGCGCCTTCCTCGGTGATAAGCGACTGCATATCACCGAGCCACCGAGCCTCGATCAAGCGCTGTTGGGTACCGGATTCGCCTACTCGGATGCGATGCGCCGGGAACAGGCACGCGTGCTCGTCGACATACTTCCCCAGTTTCGCGACATCCGGCGGCAGGGAACGGCCTCACTTGATTTCGCTTATGTCGCAAGCTCTCGACTGGATCTTTACTACGAGCGCACCTTGATGCCCTGGGATCACGCGGCCGGTGAGCTCTTGGTGACAGAAGCGGGCGGCGTTATCGAGGGTCTTGCCGATATGCCACCGGGCCGCGAGGGAATCTTTGCTGGTCACCCCACGCTGGTGCATCGGTTGCAGGAGCTTTTACACGAACTGGGTGCCGATACACCGCTCTTAGATGTGCCCGGCTGGGGTTTGGACTCATAGAGAGGGTTCGCTACCCTGGAAAAACTGCCCAGTGCGTGTTCGGCAGTCACGGTTGTCGGTGTGAGGAGTTTCTGGTGGAGCAAAGCTGGTGAGCGACGGATCGTCGCAGGCTCCCCTCACTCGCCGTGAGCTTCGTGAGCGGACTCGTCAGCAGAACCGGCTGCCGTTGTCTTTGCCCAAGCCCTCCGCGCCGCGCGCCGCGCCAACGGTAGCTAAGGCCCCTGCCCGCGGTTGGGGCAAACGGATCCTCAGCTGGGGGACCGTTATCGCCACCCCGCTGTTGTTTATCGGTGTTTCCCTTCCCGTGAACCTGTTTTACCCCTCAATCGATGTCACCCCGGCGATTGCTGAGAGCACAAGTGCCGGTGGTTCTGGTCTCGAGGCGCAGTCTTTTACTGTGGCAAGCTCATCCTCTACCCAAGTCGGTATTCAGCGGGAGTCCTGGAGCGTCACCTCCTTTGCCGATGTGCTGAAAGCCCGGTACGGCAGCAGGAACTTCTCATACTCCACGACCGGAGTGGGGGCTATTCGATGGCCGTTCCCGACAGCGGTTCCTATCAGCTCAGGTTTTGGTGACCGCGTTGCACCCTGTCGGTATTGCTCAAGTAACCACCGTGGCCTGGACTTTGTCCCCGGCAACGGTGCTCCGATTTTCGTGATCGCTGATGGTGTGGTGACGGCTTCCGAATATGGTGGCGGCTACGGGCAGTACGTGTATGTCGAGCATGAAATCAATGGCCAGAGCGTGTTGAGCGTTTATGCCCATATGCAGCGTGGCAGTAGCCCGGTTCAAGAAGGCGACCGCGTGGAAGCAGGAGACTTCCTCGGTCTCGTCGGTAATACCGGTATCTCTACCGGCCCGCATCTTCACTTCGAGGTGCGAATCGAGGGGGAGTACGTCAACCCCTTTACGTGGCTGAAAGCCAACGCCTTCTAACTCGTGC
>CAKZKU010000216.1 GCA_937124545.1 uncultured Microbacteriaceae bacterium
CCGAGCCTTATGTCTCAAACCCTGTGCTGGTCAAAGCCCTGGACCGTCTGCTCATTTTGCATGAAGACCACGAGCAAAACGCCTCCACCTCGACTGTTCGTATGGTCGGCTCCACCGAAGCCAATCTTTTTGCCTCCATCTCTGCGGGAATCAACGCGCTGTCCGGACCGCTCCACGGCGGTGCAAACGAAGCTGTCTTGTCGATGCTTGCGGACATCCGCGATTCGGGTGAAGGCGTCGAGCGTTTCGTGGAGCGCGTCAAGCGCAAAGAAGACGGCGTGCGCCTCATGGGCTTCGGGCACCGGATTTACAAGAACTACGACCCTCGGGCACGCCTCGTCAAAGAGAGTGCGGATGAGGTGTTAGCTCAGCTTGGTATTCACGATGAGCTATTGGGAATCGCGAAAGAGCTTGAGGAAATTGCGTTGGCCGATGATTACTTCATCGAGCGCAAGTTGTATCCCAATGTCGACTTCTACACCGGAGTGATTTATAAGGCGATGGGCTTTCCCACTCGGATGTTTACCGTCTTGTTCGCCATGGGCCGTTTGCCGGGTTGGATCGCGCACTGGCGTGAGATGAACTCAGACCCGGCTACCAAAATCGGTCGCCCTCAGCAGTTGTATGTCGGACCGGTCGGACGTGCCTGGCCGCGGTTGTGAGTGGTATCGGCCGGAAGCTGGCCCCTGTTTTGGTTCGAGTTTGATGATGGCGCGGTGAGTTTTTCCGAGAACTGGAGAAGAACTCCGGTGATGAAGCTTGTTCGATTGGGCGATAAGAGGAATTTGGCGGTTCGTTTCCTTCTTGGTAATCGTTACTGGGTGGTAGTCAACAGGACTCTTTTCGTGCGGACGCGCCGGTGTTCTGGCCTCGGTGCTCGGAAAGACGACTGGGTTTATCGCCGTATCTTGTTGGTGCGGCCCAGAGTCGCGCCGCGGGTCATGGCTCTTGTAGTCGATCCAGGCCGTCTAGGTAACGCGCTCTCACGAATATCTAAAGCCGTGGTGGTCGCTCACAAAAATGGCTGGGGAGGAATCATTGTTCCGCGCCTAGGGCACTTCCCGGCCTACTCGTCACTCATGATGAAAGAGAGTATTGAGCTTGACGGTTTCTTCGCCACGTGTGGTGATGGACGTTGGGGCTCAGCTGGTGTCCCTGACTTTCTCGTTAGGCGGGAATATTATGCTGAGTCAATCGTCCCCACTGTGGAGATGCGTTATTCGGTAAAGAGGGTGGTTAGGGCCCTGTTCCAGGGTCTTCAGACTTCGGACGACATCACCGCCAACGACCTAGTTATCCACGTTCGTTCCGGCGATATCTACTATCGAGAGCGAGTGGGCAACTGGGGGCAGCCTCCCGCAGCCTATTACGAGAAGATCATCCGAGAGGGGCAATGGTCTCGGGTATTCGTCGTGTGTGAGGACAACGAAAGCCCTGTCCTTCGCCCGATTGCTGCTCTCTGTGAGAGCTTGGGGATAGAACATTTTTTCCAGTCCGGAACGCTGGCTGAGGACTTGGTGGTGCTTGCCAGTGCTACCAATCTGGTTGTCGGGCGGGGAACTTTTGCACCCGCCGTAGTGCTGTTGAATATGGCGCTGGAAAAAGTGTTTTTTTTCGAAGACCGCTTTGACTCGAAGTTTTTGGACCCATCAACCGAGCTGGTTCGTGTCGTGGATGAACGAGGTTCCTACCGCGAAAGTGTCCTCCAGGGGCGCTGGGTAAATTCGAAAGAGCAGCGAGAGCTCATGGTGAGTTACCCGATGTCAGCTCTCGGGTTTGAGGGCGAACGGCCTTAGGAAAGCCCTTCGCTCATCAGGGCTCCGAAGCTCTGAATTAGGTGTGTAGAGCGGAATTGAGCTCCACACCAGTTCCCGCGCGAGCGAGACCCTCGACGGCGCCCGTTGAAGAATTGCGCCTAAATAGGAGCCCCGGCTTGCCGCTGAGGTCCCGAGCTTTGACCTCCTCTGTCTTGTCGCCTGATCGAACCAATACGCGCGTTCCCGCGGTGATATAGAGACCGGCTTCGACAACGCAGTCATCGCCGAGGGAAATACCGATACCTGAGTTGGCGCCCAGAAGGCACCGCTCTCCGAGGGAAATGACTTCCTTCCCCCCGCCGGACAGTGTGCCCATGATCGAGGCGCCACCGCCGATGTCTGTTCCTGTTCCCACGACAACCCCTTGGGAGATCCGACCTTCCACCATCGAGGCGCCCAGTGTCCCGGCGTTGAAATTGACAAACCCCTCGTGCATGACGGTGGTTCCTGGTGAAAGGTGGGCACCCAGACGGACTCTGGAGGCGTCGGCTATGCGAACCCCGGGAGGTGAGTAGTAGTTGAGGAGCGGCCCAAACTTATCGAGGCTGGTAAGCGAGGCTCCCTCCAGCTGGAGACTCAGCCGGTTTTGCTGAAAATAGTCCGGGTGAACGGGGCCCCTAGTCGTGTGAGCAACGATAGGTAGCAGAGGGAAGAGCCCGTCGAGGTTGATGGAGTTGGGTGGAACAAGGCAGTGACTGAGTAAGTGAAGCCGAAGATACGCGTCCGGTGTTGACTCCGGGGGAGCTTCTAAGTCAATAACCACGGCCACCCCGCGAAGTGAAACATCCCGGAGGTCATCGTCTCTCTCGTGGCGACTAATGTCTGCGGGCAGCAAGTGCGCGTCAAAGTTCTCGGGCGGGGCCCCCAGGTGTGGGTCGGGGAACCACGTGTCGAGGGTCACACCGGTAGTTCGGGAGATGGTGGCAAGCCCGTAGCCCCAGGCGCGCTGTGATGTTTCTGCCATGGTTCCAGAGTACCGGGAAGGCCTGCGCGGATACACTGGGGGCATGCCTGGGCAGGACGTTTCTTTCGAACTCGACGCCCCCATTGAGGATCTCGTTCAGCACATAGTGGACATCCCTAGCCCCTCCGGGCACGAGGGTCCTCTCGCGGATGCCATCGAGAAGGCGCTACGGCCTGCACAGCACCTTGAGGTGATACGGCTCGGCAATACCGTCGCTGCCCGCACGTCACTGGGCAGAGAGCGCCGGGTTATCTGGGCCGGACATATTGACACAGTCCCTGTGGGTGACAATCTCCCTAGTCAGATTCGGGACGGTGCTCTCTGGGGCCGCGGGAGTGTGGATATGAAGGGCGGGCTCGCCATTGGCCTCTCGCTCGCGGTTGCTCTTGATTCCCCACAGCACGATATGACCTGGATTTTCTACGACAACGAAGAAGTGGAGGCCAGTAAGAATGGGCTTGGTCTCTTTGGCGCTGCCCACCCGGACTGGGTGGTCGGGGACTTTGCCATTGTTGGCGAACCCAGCAACGGCGCCATTGAGGGCGGCTGCAACGGGACGCTTCGCGTTGAAATTGAAACGTCAGGGAAACAAGCTCATTCCGCCAGGTCATGGATGGGGCAGAACGCCATCCACTCGGCCGCCGGGGTCCTCTCTCGACTTAACGATTACACCCCCGCCACCATCACGGTGGACGGGTTGGATTACCGCGAGGGTTTGAATGCTGTGGGAATCTCTGGCGGGATTGCTGGCAACGTGATTCCGGATTCATGCACCGTCACCGTCAACTATCGGTTTGCGCCCGATAAAACCGTGCTTCAGGCGGAAACCCATGTGCGAGACGTATTCGAAGGTTTCTCTGTTCGGGTGGTGGATCAGGCGGGCGGCGCTAGGCCGGGGATTGACGGGGAGCTGGCCCAAGGCTTTATCAGCGCTGTTGATGCTGAATTGAGACCGAAGTTTGGTTGGACCGACGTCGCTCGTTTTGGTGAGTGGGGTATCCCAGCGGTCAATTTTGGTCCCGGAGACCCCTCCTTGGCGCATTCTGATGACGAGGCTGTTTCTCTTGCCGAGGTCCGCGCCGTGCATCAGGGGCTTCGTGCCTGGCTTTCCTCCTATTCGAACTAAGTGATTCCGTGCCGGCTCAAACTAGGGAATAATAGAGGGCACACCCAGAAGCGTTGAGGAGAGACCTGCCATGGCAGCAATGAAGCCCAGAACCGGTGACGGCCCCATGGAGGCACTCAAAGAAGGTCGCCTCATTATTGTGAAGGTTCCGCTAGAGGGTGGCGGCCGACTTGTTGTCTCCGTGACACCAGCAGAAGCCCAAGAGCTTCACGACGCCCTCGCGGGTGCGCTCGGTCAGTAGCCCCGTCAGTCTGGCAGCCGGACAATGTGGAGGAGCCCGTCTCCGATCATGTTCACGGTGGTTATGACGTCCGTTCTGTCCTCCATGGCCTTCAGAAGCCAACGGTAGCTAGAGGTCCGATCGTCGCGCTTGGCGGGGTCGGGAACCAGGTCATCGGCAAGCGCGCCCGCAACAATCACGCTTCCCCGCGGCTTTACGAGAGTTAGCACGTGCTCCACGTAGGCCTGAACATTGATGTAATCCGCATCAATGACGGCTAAGTCGTAACTAGATTCGTTCATCTTGGGGAGTACATCGAGCCCGCGTTCCGTGATCAACCGAACACGAGAGGAAGGAATACCTGCCTCGGACAGGAGTTCCCGTGTGCTGACGTGGTGATCCAACTCAGGATCGATGGACGTGATGTGTGCTGAGGGTGCCGCAGTAGCAAGCCACAGTGTGCCGACCCCGAGCCCGGTGCCCACCTCAATAATCGCTTGTGCGTCGGTCGCTACGGCCACAGCCGCGAGATATTGGCCTGCACTCGCGGTGATCGGATCAATCCCCGCCTCCAGGGATGCCTGCCTCGCACGCGATACGTCAGCGTTTTCTTCGACGCGCTCTTCGAGAAACCGCCAGCTCAACTCTTTGTCGGACACATTCCACCTTGCTCGTTTGCCTGCCGCCAGCCTAGGGCGCAAACTGTCGTTTATGCCCCTTAGCCACGGGGTTTCGGGCTTCTCTGCCTTGGCTCAGCGCGGTTTGAGAGACAGCGGGAGACCCTTGCCCGCCTTACTGACTCCTCCGCGAATAATCGCCTGCGAAAGCTTCGCCATGATCGCTGCCACGGGGTCGTCGGGATGGCTGAGAACAAGTGGTGTGCCGTTGTCTCCAGCCTGACGCAGGTGTGTCGATAGCGGAACCGACCCCAGTAAGGGCACGCCCAGCTTGCTGGCGACGATCTGGCCTCCACCTTCGCCAAAAAAGTTCAAGGTTTCGCCATTCGGCGCGGTTGTGCTG
>CAKZKU010000217.1 GCA_937124545.1 uncultured Microbacteriaceae bacterium
CATTCCTCGGAGAACTGCAAGGGCACAAGCGGCTGAATATTTTCCTAATCCGGATGTGTCGACATCCCTCTACGGAAGGCTTCTCTCCAACGGTATGCTGGTAGAGTCCGTGGAATACTCCCCCGATCCGGCCGGGGAGAAAGAGGTAACGGTCCGCTTTCCATTCGAGCGATTTTCGGACTATTTCATCGCGCTCCAGATTCTCGACGGAATCAATACCGCTGGCGAGTTCAAGGTGCTCTTTGGGGATGGCGGGCGTCTGGCTCACCTTCGAGAATACTGGCAATACTACGAGAATCGTGGGATTGCCCGAGCCTTGGCCATCCTCGCGCCTGAGCGCCTAAAACTCGAGTTCGCGGAAGCTCTTCCCGGGCCTGCGGTCCGGGAGATGGTGCTTAAGGACTTCCTCGAATCGCTCGCGTGGCGGAGCTCGGATTCGTTTTCCAAGGCCTCCGAGTCCTTTCTCGATGAGGCGGAGAGAGCAGGCATCGATCTCCTAACTACCTTCATCAGGTTGTCGACGATTCCGCAGCATCCCTTTAACTCGGAGTTTCTCGGAGCAAGGTTGTCCCAGCTACCCTTGCCCGAACGGGAGCTGTCATGGACCATTCCAGTGGCGGAACTGAGTGCTTGGAGTGACAATAACATTCTCGGAGAGTTTCTTGACTGGAGCTTCCGGGCACCCACCCACTTGATCCCGAACGAGCAGTCCCTCCTCGCTGGCCGTCTGCTTTTGTGGTTCTGCACCAGCAACCATCGCGCACTCAGGAAGCGAGCCACGATCGCAGCAATTCGACTGCTGGTTGGTCGGCCCCAGGTAGTTCGGCAGCTAATTTCGGAACTACACGCCGTCGACGACTCCTACTTGCTTGAACGGCTCTATGCGGTCGCAGCCGGAGTCGCCATGCGCCTTCCCACAGGTAAAGGTCTCTCCAGCCTGGCAAAAGATGTTCACAACAAAGTCTTCGCCCAAGAGCGTGTGAACCCCAATATCCTGATACGGGATTTTTCCTCAATCGTTCTTGAAGCCTGCTTGGCCAAAGATTGCCTTTCTCCCTCTATCGACCCGAATAGCTTCCGCCCGCCTTTCAAGAGCCAATGGCCGAGTATTCCTTTGGAAGAAGGTCTCAAACACTTAGAGAAGGATGAATCCTGGGGACGTATTGTCAGCTCAGTCAGGTGCGAGAGTATGGGCGGCTACGGTGACTTTGGCCGATACGTTATGGGCGCCGAGGTTCATAACTTCTCTGACATACTGCTCTCTGACTCTCCGCCAACCACAGACTACCGAAACCACTTCCCGGATAAGATAGCACGCCGGTGGATCCTTCATCGGGTCGAGGAGCTTGGCTGGACAGGGCCGCGATTCAGCGAATACGAACGCAGCTCCCCATATGGGCGACTGCGGCATGACAATGAGGAACTCAAGATCGAGCGGATTAGCAAAAAGTATCAGTGGATTGCGTTACGCGAATTCACAGGCTTTCTCGCCGATCACTACTGGTTGGACCAGTCTTGGAAGGACAAGCGAGCCGACTTCGTTGGTGCCTGGCAGCTCTATGCGCGCGAGTTTGATCCCTCGCAGCGCCTCGTTGATCTGGGGGAAAAGGGTCCAGAGGGAGACGCAGATAGGAAGCAATGGGAAAGCGAGTATCCAGATCCATTCGAGGACACCGCTCTGTGCTGCGATCGAGGAGCATGGGTTGCGCGGCATCCTGCAGACTTTGCCAGTCTACTTCCTCTTAAGGAAGGGTCACCCGACGAACGGTTTCCCTGGCTGGTGCTTGCTGCTCACCACGAATGGGTAGAGCCAGAATACAACAGAGTTGTCTCTGGGCACCGTGGCAGCCTAAAGATGTGGATAAATGTCCGGTCATTCATCATGCAGAAAGAGGATCGAGCTCACTTCATAGACCATGCGAGCAAGAAGCATTTCTATGGAGTCGGCTGCGGATTCCCCGAAGAACACAATGGATGGATCGGAGAATACCCTTGGGGCCGGGCCTTTACCGAACTTCGAGAATGGTGCGAGCAACCGGATGAACGAGTTGAGAATGCCGGTGTCCCATACGCGATCACTGCGTGTGACTGGAACAACGGATCTACTCTGATCCCCTCGCCGCAGCTTTGTGACGAGCTTGACATCGAGTGGTCAGGCGCAGGCGGAACATTCCGAAATGAGGGAACTGAAGTGATCGTCGGCCACCTTGGTGGGGATGCTGCCGACTGGGGACGCCCGCTCTTGGTAAGGAAAGACGCCCTCTTCTCCGCTCTCGATGCCGCAGGCTTGGAGCTCGTCTGGTGTATCCTTGCCGAACGCAGCTGCTGGTGCGCTGAAACCACTACTCACGTCACTAAGACGGAGCTCGAAGTAAGCGCAGTGTATTGGATGGACGGTGAGTCGATCCAGGGAGGGCTGACTCAAACAATACTCCAAAAGCTCGGAGGACACTGAAGCACGAAGCCATGATGACCTATCTTGCTACCAATTTCTTGATTTTGCCCCGGTATGAAACAGGACCGGGGGAACCCATGACGAAGTCAACTCCGATCTCGCCTCCTACAAGGAAGGCCAGCCAGGACAAGATTCCCGTCAGCACCTGTTTACGGATTTCTAAATTCGGATTCATGGTGATGCTAACACTGTATTCCAGTGTGCTAACCTGCAGTGCTTCGGCTTGTCCGGGGTTGATGGTACCGGGTCATGCCGACCAAATTAGCTGGGAGGGGGAACTGCGGACTACTGCTACCCTGATTCCAACCTTCCTCCGGGAAGGTCTCCTCCCAGTTGAGCTTTCTGAAAGGAGGACGTCATGACGACATCAACGCCCTTCCGATTCAAACAACGAACCTACCTCCACTTCGATCTCCCGGTGTCCCGGGCTTCCGCAGAACGGTTAGCCTGTGATCCTGAGAAGGTCTCCCGTCATCCCTTCTATCCCTTTCTCGGATACACGAACATCATCAAGAAGATCACGCGAAATGAAGATGGTGAGGTTGTGAAGAAGGAGAAGCTCCGGGAGATCAAAATCGCCGCCCACCGCGATGCCGCGATCTATTCCCGTTACGCCGATCTTCTCGCTCCCGCTTACGAAGCAGAACTTGAGGCCCAGGGCCTCACCAAAGTTGTCACCGCTTTCCGGAGCCTCCCCGGCGGCGGCACGAATATCGACTTCGCTGGTCAGGTCTTCCGCTACATCGATACGCACCGCCCCTGTGTCGCCCTCGCCTTTGACCTCGAGAAGTTCTTCGACACTCTCGATCACGAACTTCTAAAGGAACAATGGTGCAAACTCCTGAAGACCAACCGGCTTCCGGCAGATCACTTCGCCGTCTTCCGCAGCCTCACGCGCTTCTGTTGGGTGAACCGGGATGAGACCTTCAAGAAGCTCAAAATCAGCCCCAACAACCCCAAGGCGAACAATCGCCGTCGTATCTGCCACCCAGCGGAGTTTCGCAAAGAGATCCGCGAAAATGGACTGCTCCGCCCCAATCCAAATCCAGGCAAAGGTATCCCCCAAGGTTCCCCGATCAGCGCCCTGCTCTCGAACATCTACATGCTCGATTTCGACCAAATGCTGAACGACGGAATCACCGCGATGGGAGGCTACTACCGCCGCTACTGCGACGACATCATGGTCGTCGTTCCTCCCGACCAACAGCAAGCTGCCGAACAGCTCTTCCTCGCAGCCGTGACGGCATCGAAGGTCAAGACCAACGCCGACAAGACCGACCGGGTTTCCTTTCCTGCCGGTGAAGGCCAGCAGGCAATCCAACCAGCTCCTAATTCAGGCTTCAGCGGCCACCTTCAATATCTCGGCT
>CAKZKU010000218.1 GCA_937124545.1 uncultured Microbacteriaceae bacterium
TCTTTTATGAGGCAATGGGGACTTCTCCCGTCCAATCGTCAATCCCGTAGGGTGTCCTCTTTTGTGAGGCAACACGGCCTTTGCAGGAACAACAGCGATCGCTTGAGTTCCGGCATGTTTTGAGCTAACCTGATAGGACTGAACCTTAATTTTTGACCCGTCATGAAACTACTCCCGTTTTCCCGCCTTCTTGCCGTATCCTCGATACTGGCTCTGTTTGCCGTTTTGCCCGCTTCGGCCAAACCACGGACTTTTACCGACCAGAAGGGACGAAAGATCGAAGCAGAGATTATCTCAGTGGCCGGCACAAAAGTCACCCTTCGACTCACCAACGGAAAGGATTACACGATTCCGATCAAGAGTCTCAGCGAGAACGACCAGTTTTTTGTGAAGGTCTGGGGTATGGAGGAGAAGTCCGGTGCCAAAAAATCAGGAGATTCGGACAAAACCACCCCGACTATTCCCGACAACATCAAATATCGAATTGAAATTGAGGCCGATAAGGAACGGATTAAGAAAGGCTCCAAGGGCAAGGTGAGCTCGGGAGAGATTCAGACAGATCAATGGGTCTATGAAGCCAATCTTGAAAACAAATCACGGGTTAAGCTGGAAGGCTTGGAGATGAGCTATCGCGTCTATGTTGACCCGATAGCCAGCGTGAAGGTCACTATGGACAGCCCTCCCAAATTTTATGGAGGCCGCCAAAAGGTGAGCTCCGTCGAAGACGGTGCAAGTGTCATGGTCAGAACCGGGCCGGTGCCCCTGACCGAACTGGAGCTGGACCCCGGTTTCGTTTTTCGGGATGGTTCACGCAACGATCTGGAAGATAAACTGGAAGGAATTTGGATCAAAGTCTGGCACGGAGAAAAGAAAGTGGCCGAGTTCAAATCGAACAACTCAACGGTTAAAAAAGCCAAATGGGCCGACAGCGAGACCGCCGATCCGGACGCCGAACCAGATGAAGAAAAGGCACCTGCTCAGAAACAGGCGCCTGACATGGAAGATGACGCCAAGGAATAGGAATGCGGAGGCTTCCACGCCAATTCCAAAGCATCTTAACAGCCGTTGAGCTGACTTTTGACCGCTAGAGACGAGTCGATGCTTGGGCTGCTTTTGCTCACCATTCAAAAAGAGTCGCGAACCCCGTCTTTCAATGACGTTCCATCCCCGCTACGCTGCTCCAAATGAGCAACGTCAAAAATTTTGGGGCCACCGGAGATGGACAAACGGATGACACGGTCGCGATTCAACATGCAATCGCCGACGGGGATGGTCTCCTGATCTTTCCAAAAGGCACCTATCGAATCTCCCAAACTCTCGAGATCACTCTCGGAAAGAAAGGACCTGGTGGAGTCTCCGGATCGATGGGAGCCGCCACCATCGTCATGGCCGGCCCCGGCCCCGCCTTTCGTCTTGTCGGGAATCACGGCGGCACAGGTGATCCCGGTTCGGTGACGCCCCGTGTTTGGAATTCCGAACGCATGCCCGGAATTCGGCAAATCGCCATCGAAGGCGCACACCCCGGGGCCGACGGATTTGAACTCAAAGGCACCATGCAGGCCACCTTTGACGGCGTCCTAATTCGTCACGTTCGCCACGGCATTCACCTGGTGAAACGCAACCGGAATATCCTCATTTGCAACTGCCACATCTACCACAACCGGGGTGTCGGCATCTTTCTCGATGGCATCAACCTCCACCAAATTAACATCTCCTCTTCCCACATTAGCTACAACCGCCTCGGCGGAATCCGCATCGAACGGTCGGAAGTTCGCAACCTGCAAATCACCGGAAACGATATCGAATATAACAACACGCCCCGGTCCTTTCCCGATCTACCCACCGAACCCACAGCCGAAATCTGGATCGACACCACCGCCCCAAACGCAAGCGTCAATGAAGTGACGATCGTCTCCAACACCATTCAGGCCACCTCTTCAAAAGCCGGCTGCAACATCCGCATCATCGAGAAAAGCAACGGCTCGCGCCCACCGGGGCTGATCTCCATTACCGGAAACATCATCGGCTCCCAGGAAACCAACGTTCACCTAACCGGTTGCTATGGCGTCACCCTCTCCGGCAACTCAATCTACTCCTGCACCCACCGCAACCTGCTCATTGAGGACTCCCGGCTGATCACCATCGGAAGCTGTCAATTCCGACGGCACACCGAAAAGGCCGGCACCGGAGTGCGCCTGATCAACAGCTCCGACTGCACCATCTCCGGATGTAATTTCCATGATCAATCAAGCGGAGGTCAACAAAACGGCGCTTCCCTTTTGGAGCTTAAAAACTGCGCACGCCTTGCGATCACCGGTTGCACTTTCACCGACGGCGTTCCCTGTGGCATTGACGCCATTGATTGCCAAAACGTCCTCATCACCGGATGCTCGGTGGCCGAAACCCGCCCAACCCCAAAAGCAAGTGCCGCCATTCGATTCGATGGGAAAGGAAGCAGCAACCAGATCTCAAATTGCTCCCTCTCCGGCGAACTCAAGTCCTCTTCAGCTTCCGGCCTCCTCAAGCCTAAGTAAAAATCTCTTCACGGCATCTCTTAAACAGTAAACGCACAGCCTGATCCCGACAATAAGCTTGTCAGTTGGCTTAAGCTCCCTGCCCGGGCGAACACCAGCTCGCAATCGCCCGCCCGGCCACCAGCCGGAGCGGGGCGCACCGCAGCGGAAAACCAAAGGATCGGGCTCGTTAAAAGTCCCTTAAATCGAATGGGGGAAGTTCATCAAAAGAAAACGCCAGCAGCCTGTGCGTCACGCTCAGCCAGACCATCCGTGGGCGCGAGGAGACCCTCACCAACGTCCTCACCCGGGACGAAGTTGCCCGCCTTCTCGCCACTTTCCGCGACGGTCGTTACCGGGCCTACTTCACCCTCGTCTACCAAACCGGTCTTCGACTCACTGAAGCCCTCTCCCTCAAACCAAAAGAAATCGAAGGGCAACGACTCATCATTCGCGTCCGACACGGCAAAGGCGGCAAACCCCGCGAAGTCCCCATCACCGCCGCCCTCCTCCAAAGACTCCGCACCTTCTGGAAATCGCACCGCAACAAAGACTGGCTCTTCCCAGGCGTCGGGCGTGGCTGGAAATCCTCCGGCATCACCCTGCCCCAGGCCCTGCACGACTGCCGTCATCACATGACCAAAGCCAGCATCTGGAGTGCCATCAAAGTCGCCGACGTAGAAGGCAGCTACCTCATTGTCGGAAACCACCTCACCCAAAGTGCCAGCGACGCCAACGAACTGCTCC
>CAKZKU010000219.1 GCA_937124545.1 uncultured Microbacteriaceae bacterium
TGTTCCCGTCGGCAGCAAGACCGCCATTGTGGGTCCCAGCGGTGCGGGAAAGAGTAGCTTGCTCTCCCTGATGGAGCGCTTTTACGATCCGACCAGTGGTGTCATCAAGGTGTTCGGACACGAGTCACCCTCACTCCCCCGAGAAGCCCTTCGCGGCTACTTTGGTTATGTAGAGCAGGACGCGCCGGTTCTTGCGGGAACTATCCGAGACAACCTGCTGATTGGTTCGCCCGAGGCGAGTGACGACCAGCTCACCGCCGTTCTCGACGAAGTCAACCTTCGCGACATTCTCTCGAGGGACCCCCAAGGGCTCGATGCCCAAGTGGGCGAGGGGGGCGTTTTGCTCTCTGGTGGCGAAAGGCAACGCATGGCTATCGCCAGAGCTTTGCTCCAGGCACCCGCCATCTTGTTGCTCGATGAATCCACCTCCTCTCTGGATGGACCCAACGAACTGTTGATGAAGCACGCCATCGACAAGGTCTCCCAGGAACGAACAGTCATCGTGATCGCCCACCGCCTAGCGACTGTGGTGGATAGCGATCAGATCATTGTGCTCTCCGAGGGAACAATCGACGCCATCGGCACGCATGAGGAATTGCTCACCAGCTCGAGCCTCTACAAAAACCTCGCGGAACACCAGCTTCTGGTGTGACTTACTCCGGTTTGGCTGCCGGCCCTATTAGCGCGAGGCGGGCCTTGTTGAAGCCTCGGCGCCAGGCGTAGCGAACGAAAAGCCCGAAGAAGTCCAGAGGCGTTAGCTGGAATCGGCCCTGAAGGATGCGTTTGCGATACAACTTCTCGCTGGCTTGTGAGACGAACCCTTTGTACTGATCATGGCCGCCAGCCATGAAAGATCCATGTCCGTGGTGATACACCGTGCCGTCGCGGTAAAAGGAGCCGCGGTAGCCATTGAAGGCGGGAGTGTGCTCCAAAAGGGTGACGGCGCGTCCGGCTTCCTGCAGTTGTGTTCCGACCCTGCGCCCGGTATCCGGGGCGCCTTTGCGCTGGGCCCGGTCCAAGAAACCCTCCGAAAAATTTACGATGTCGCGGTCGGCAACGGGAAACACCATGAAGCACGGGTGTGTGTTGCGCTTGCTCCCGGGTGTCAGGGCCAGAGCGATATCGGGGATGTTTTCCAGCCACTTGTCGCTGGTCGGGAATGCGTCTGAATCCATCACGATGATGTGTGACGTTGTAAAGCTGGCCTCGTGAACCGCGCGATCAAGGGCGTAAGGATGATCGTGGCCCTCAACCGCGATTTGCTCGGCATTCGGCTCGAAAGTCAGCACGTCGCGAACCAAGGGAAGTTGGCCCAGCTCTTCTGAGCGCTCACGAGATTGGTCCACAATGACCGCCTCTACTACGCGGGATCCGCCATAACGCTGCACCGTCTCCAGCAGGTGCTCGATCCAAAAGAGATCACCGTAGTGGCAGGAAACCAGAGTGTAAGTGGGCTCCGCCTCAGTCGGCATAGGTAACTCCGGCAGCGGACATTTCTACCAGCGCCGCTTCGCGCGTTTCTGCTGACACCGCGGCGACCAGGTCTAGCAGGACGCGAACCTCAACACCGGCTTTCCTGGCGTCTAAAGCGCTAGCGCGCACGCAGTGGTCTGTCGCCAAGCCCACGACATCGACCTCGGTCACTGCATGGGAGGCCAGAATGTCTTCCACACTCTGGCCATCATCGGTCGCCCCTTCGAACATCGAATAACTGGGCACACCCTGCCCCTTTTTTACATGGAAATTAATCGGCCCAAGATCGAGCAGCGGCTCGTAGTCAGCCCCCTGTGAACCTGCCACGCAGTGAACAGGCCAGGTGGACACAAAATTAGGTGCGACGCCCTCCGGGGCGAAGTGGCCACCGTTGTCGGAATCCGCATCATGCCAATCCCGCGAAGCGATGATGACCGCGTAGTCGTCCGCGTGCTTCTCTAAGTGCTCAGTGATGCCCGCAGCAACGGCTCGGCCCCCCGTGACCCCAAGGGCGCCCCCCTCACAGAAGTCGTTTTGAACATCAACAATTAGCAAGCCGCGCATAGTGGTGTCCTCCCCTCGTCTGTCCTAAAAGTCTGCCAGGTTCGAGCCGCACGCAAAGACTCCGGTCACCAATGACTCGAGCGCGCCACGCGCAGCATCATCAACATCGCCGGTGGCAAAGAAGGCGAAAACAAGGTCGGAGGTGTCTTCACTTTGGATATAACCCGCCAGCGACCGCGTGCCAGAGATGCTTCCTGTTTTGGCAGAAACCTGACCAGCAGCAACGCTGTTGTCTCCCACGAAACGGTCATCCAAAGAACCATCGATTCCCGCGAGCGGCAATGCCTCCCGCAGGTCCCCCAGAGGTCCTTGACTCTGGAAAATGGCCGCCAAAAGAGAGGCGACGTATTCCGGTGTCACCTGGTTAAGCGCCGACAGACCTGACCCGTCGCGGATCGTCACGCCCTCGAGGTCAAGGCCATAGTCCTGCAGTGCAACAGCCATAGCCTCGTTGATACTTGCCGCGGAACCATCGAATCCGAGCTCAATCGAGACATGACGAGCGAGCACTTCCGCCAACGTGTTGTCGCTTTCTTTGAGCAGGTATTCAACCCACACGGATACGGGGGCAGACTCGACAGAGGCCACTACCTCCGCGTCTTGATCATGCGCGGCGAAGCTGACTGAGACTTGGCGAGCGGAATTACCCGCAGCCTTCAACTCGGCAACGAAAGCATTCGCGGCGCGAAGAGCAGGGTTGTTGCCCCGGGGACTCATCGCTACGGCAGCGTTTGCCCGGTCACCATCGAGCTGAAGTGGGTGGACCCTGGAGAGATACCCGTTTGATCGAGCGCTCGTGGCCCACGAGTCGTCCCAACTATCGTCCTGGTTCCACAGGGTGGTATCCACCACGAGCTCAGAAATGCTGGGTGTTTCGCCTTCACTTGCCGCGGTGAGGGTCTCCATTGTTTGGAGAGCAAGCGCCTCGAGTGAGGCACTGTCGCGATACACACTCTCCGAAGAACCGGCTTCCTGGGTCAGGGTGGGGTCACCCCCCGCCACAAGGAAGATCTGGGAAGTGTTCTCTCCTTGACGGACTTCTGTCGCGAAAGTGCGCTCTGGCCCCAAAACCGTCACTGCTGCGGCCGCTGTAATGACTTTGAGCACGCTAGCGGGAGCGACGGGCTGATCACCACCTCGATCAAAAAGAACATCCCCGCTCCAAGGATCAACAACAACTCCCGTCAAGGTGCCCAATCGCGGGTCCACGCTCAGCTCCCCGAGCGAACAGGTCGTAAGTCGTTGTGCTGCCAGCGGGGTAACCGGAGTGGGGCGGGCTTCGTCTTGTTGAGATTCAAGAACCACGGGGATTTCAGGCTCAATACTGAGGCCGCCAGCCTGGCCCAGGTAAAAACCAAGAAATCCAACGCCCCCGAGTGATGCAAACACGACCGCGACACCTGCAACAAGCGCGATGATCCGGGCTACTCGGTTCTTCCGCGGGGGCGGTGCACTTTGCTCAGAGACAGCCATCGATCAGTTAGCCCTGGCCGTTTCCAGGTCGGCCAAGATTGCTCGAGCCCATCGGGCCACGTCGTTAGTGGAAACTTCCTGGCGAAGGGCGGCCATGCGCCGTGCCA
>CAKZKU010000220.1 GCA_937124545.1 uncultured Microbacteriaceae bacterium
GAACCTGACTGGCCACGAATGGACTTATTTCTAAATGGCGACAAAAGGGGGAGGCGGGTCTCTCTTATTGACGCCTTGGATTCAAGACTCCAGCGCAATTTAGGTTGGCGAAAAAGTCAGGAGCTGTAGAGGCTTCTGGCTCAATCACCAAACTGAACCTGAAATGCCAAACTACAGCCGCCTGACCGAGGCCAAGAGATACACCATCGAGACCCTTCACCGCAAGAGAACTCCACAAATCAAGATTGCTGAGATTCTTGACGTTCACCCATCGACGATTTCACGAGAGCTTCGGCGCCTGGGGCCCGGTCGTCCATACTCTCATCGCCAAGCCCACCGCAACCATCAAGAGCTCAAGAACCGGGACCAGGCCTCTGATCCGCAGTTGCTTTCCTTAGCTGCGCAGAAGCTGCGCGAGGAACAATGGAGTCCTGAACAAATCAGTGGCTGGATGGTCCGGGAAGGCCATGGGACTCTGAGTCATGAAACGATCTACGCCATGATCTACCGAGACCAAAAGTCCGGCGGAGATCTTCATCACTTCTTGCGCCATCCTGCCAAATCTTATCGTGATCGGAGTGCTGGAAAAGAGCGCCGGGGCCGTATCAAGAACCAAGTGATGATCGATCAGCGACCTTCGATTGTCGAAGAACGAACCCGGATTGGAGACTGGGAAATGGATACCGTGATTGGCCAAGTGGGCGGACCAGTTCTGGTCACCATGGTCGAACGCCGGAGCCGCTTTACCTTGATCAGGTTGGTGCCATCAAAGGAGGCCACCGTCGTGACTGCGGCCATCCTCGAAGCCACCAAGCCCTATCGCGACAAGGTTCTGAGCCACACTTATGACAATGGTAAGGAGTTTGCACCAAGCACTGTGATGAGATTGATGAAGAGGCTGAAATTACAATTCTAGCGGATAGCCTTGACTCCCCCCCTACGACAATTTTAATTTCAACCATGCGCAAAGTTGTAACGCTTTTCCTTACCTGTTCATGCTTGATTTTAAACTCCTGTGTATCTCATCAGTATGAACGAAATTTAAATGAATCTCATGAGAATGGTGCATCATGGCGCATGGAGGATGACGTGCTTATCGTTCAGCTACAAAGGTATCAATTTTGGCCCAATTCAGGTGTCCTAATGCTAGAGGTTAGACAAAAAGCTAAACAAATTGCCAAAGAAAAGGGGCTAAAGATTGGTTCAATCAACATCTCGACGGAGAGAAACCCGACATTGGGAGTCACGTCGGCAATCGCAATGTGCGAAGTCGAAGAATGACTCTTTGAATGCCCTTATTATTTTAGTTGTCCGACTTCACCATTCTGGGAAATGGCTGAATAGTAAGCGTCCTTATTCTTTTTCTAAGGTAATCACTAAAGGATTGGGTTTGTGTGCATACATGGCACCTGACATTGTATCCACACCTGCGCCGATAATGCCTCCGACTAGAACATTGCCAGCCATTCCAAGCCCTCCTGACGCCGACATTTGAGCTGGGAGCTTAATTTCCTTTGTTCTGTATCCGACCTTGGATATCGTTAGGAAGACAGTATCCTTTCGATAGATTTTGAAAGAAGCTGGCGACGTAGCACGCTTACCGCTTGCTAATTCCACAAAGGCGTTTGTTGGTATTGTCTCAACCTGAAGCACCTCCTTTGTGCCGTGGGTTATTGTTGCACAGCTAGTAATGGAAACGGTTAGTAATGCTAGATTTGCAAAAAATAATAAACGCACGGGGAAAGATTATGCAGTTACTGAACGGGCGTAAAGGGGGATGTCCCTCAGATTGTTAAAATAGCGGTGGCTGGCTGAGATTCATTTACAGGTTATTTTGGGGTGATCCAGAGTTCTTTTCGTTGGCCTCA
>CAKZKU010000221.1 GCA_937124545.1 uncultured Microbacteriaceae bacterium
AGCACCGATAAATGTATCCACTGCAAACTCATACGCCTCTCGCATTT
Organism: uncultured Microbacteriaceae bacterium; assembly: GCA_937124545.1. Lineage (GTDB taxonomy): Bacteria > Actinomycetota > Actinomycetes > Actinomycetales > Microbacteriaceae > Pontimonas. Next base: position 48 of record CAKZKU010000221.1, read on the forward strand.
GAGCCGCGTACAGCTTTGCTGCCTCTTCTCTCTCTGACCACCGTCCGCTGCTATGAGGGTTTTGGCTCATCCCGCCGACTCCATCATCAGGGTTAAATTCGTCCCAAGCGTTTGCCGCTGCGTCCATGCCGACCCGTTCCGCATGTGCCTTTCGGTACGCCTCTGACGCTCGTTCGTACTCTGCCCGAAGCATCGTCACGATTCGCTGCCGCTTGTCCATGTTGCACCAAAACGCGGCATAACAAAGCGGTGAACACGGAGCCGCCGTTCCAGCGTGTTCACAAATCCGAGCCTCTTGGCGGCGGCCCGGTTACCGCAAGCGTTATGACGACCTACCCAGCCGCCCTTGATAGCTCAACATCGTTCGGCAATTCATTGCCCCATGTGTGCCACCCATCACGCTTCGGCCACATTGGCGTCCACTCGCGGGCGAACATTTCCAGATACGGCGGGTGAGACATACGTTCCACCATCTGGACAAACAACTCTGGTTTCTCGCTGTGTTCCCTTCGCGGTGCTTCGTACCACGTCCCCTCTGCTGTGTCGCGAAACGACGCCCGTGGCAAATCCGTTACCAATTCGCCATTGCTTCGCCACACTGGCGTTTCGCAACTACACTTCCGCGAACCTCGCGAACGTCCGCCGCAATTGTCGCACGTTGGGTTGATGTACGACCATCCTTTTCGTGCGACGATAACGTGTTCCGTATTGCCACGGAAACCACCACCAAGGCCGACGCCCGGTTTGCACCACGTCAACAGCGTTTCCGCTATAAACCCCCACGCTTCGACCACCTGATACGCTTCTCGCATCATCGGCAACACGCACCACAAATACAAATGTGCGTCACCGCTTGCCACGTCGCCGACAGGCAGCCTGCAAATATCATCCAATGGCATTAGGTCATACGTCTGTTCGGACGTTGACCGCCACGGAGGCGTTTTGCCTGCGTAGTCCCAAGGTGGATCGGCGAGGATGGTTCGATACTTCATAAGGCGTCATAACAATGGGGTGAAACGGAGCGGCCACAACGCGGGTTTGCAATGGAAGCCGTTTTCTGGCCGCCCGTTTAACCCAAGCGTTATCGGGACGTGACCTCACGAATCACGTCCTCGCAAATGCACTGTAGCTTTGCCACTGCCTGACATTTCGCCTCATCAACATCCTTGGATGCCAACTCAAATTGACGGAAGACGTCTGGGTAGCATGTAGCCAACCACTGATCGGGTTCGTAGTCTCGATGGCGATGCACCACTAATCGAAACCGCCCAATATGCGTTGTCCACGCCTTTGGCGTTCTGTCAACGTCGCTCTTGCTCCAACTGCTTGTGTCTTTCCACTCGATCATAAAACGCCCGATAACTACGCAATGCACCTAAGCCGCCGAATCAGTGCGATCTGAAGTTGAATCACCTACGGCGGCTAGGTGATTGCCAATGTTCGTCATACCGAGACTGCGGCTGCAATCTCGATGTCAATCGTATTGTTGTCGTAGGGGTCGTGGCCGAACCACTTGATGTTCTTGAGGAAATACGTTTCGCAAAGGTAACCGTCGATGCCACGCATCACTTCCGCCGTTGGCGGCCCCCATGCGGTTTGAAACTCGATCAGGATGGGCGACCCATCGCCGCCCAATTCGTGAACCTTGAGGCTGTACGTCCCCCACTTCGTGCCCCAGTTCTTACCTTGCCAATCGTACCAATCCGCCGCGCCGTACTTCTCCACCAACTCGGCAACTTCGGCGTCGGTCAACGGCACTCGCTCCCACTGGTCGCGATCGTCGCCCATTGGGCCATTGGAATCCTTCGACACTTCGCCAGTCGCCTTGTGGACATATCGGCACTTAGGATTGCTCGACACAATGCCTTGCAGCTCGTCCGGCAATTTCGTTATCAACTCGCAAAGGTTCGCACCCTTCAATGGTTCAAAATCAATCTCGTCGTAGTCCTCTTTGCCGACGGCTTCGAGGCGGTTGTAATCGCGACCGCATAGGCCGACTGTTAAAAAATGGTTTGGCATCGTTTCCCTTTCGGATGACGAACAATGTGTTGTACCGGAGTGGCGATCCGGATCTTTTCTGAAATCAACGTCTACCGTCGCCACCCGGTAAACACCAGCGTTCTACGCATCACCGTCACGGTGCCACGCATCGCAAAATGCGTCACCTTCGTCCGTAGCACCGTCTACGCAAAGCTCTCCGATGCTGGCCTCAATAGCCTTGAGCACTTCGGTTGCAATGCCCTTGCGGCGATGCTGCTCGTCGGTGCTGATCCATTCGACAAACCGATACCCCAACGCTGGGACATCAGAAATCGTCACAACACACGCTGGCTTTGCCACGTCCTCAGAATGAAACCACGCGTGATACATAATCTTCGTTGACTGCGTTCCCCTACACTCAACCTCCGTTCGGAAGATGTCGAATCTTTCCGTGGTGAGCGTAGAACAATTTGTTGTTGCGGATTTGCCGGTCATGTTTTCCCCAATGGTTAAATCAATTGCGGCAAAACCGCAAAACAAAAGCGTTCACACGACTTAATCCAAACCTTCCCCGTCCAGAATGTCATTGAACTTATCCACGATTTCAGGACGCAAGTTTACAAGACGACCGAAGCTTCCGACGATTCGCTTTTCTAGCCGCTGTTTTTCTTTCGCGTCAAACTGTTCCTTGCGGTAGTCCTCTTCCCGAAGGTATACATCAAATCCGTATCCGTTTGCTCTCGCATTGCTGTCGCGGTCATGCACGCTGCATCCGGTCTTTCTGCAAAACGCCGCTTCCTGCGAATACTCTTTGATGTATGCGTACTTCCTGCCGACGCGAACAACCGTCTCGATTCCGGCTCGCTCTTCGGCTTGTCCGCGTCTACGCTGCCAGACAACGAAAACTCTGTCGCCTGCTTTAAGGTCTGAAAGCGTGTGAACAATCGATTGAACCGAAGTCCTCGATTGGGTGTTTTCTTGAGTCATAGTTTTTCCTCTCGGACTCGGTTAATCGTAGCGTTATGCCGAATTGGTTTCACGTTTCCACTTCCGTTTTGACAGCCACGCTGCCGCCTGTATCGCTTCATCAATGCCGACATCGTACCACTCCCCACGAACCTTTCGATCTGCAAAGTGCTCGTGTAGTTCCGCCTCAATGTCATCCGGCCAGCACCAAACAATACTCAACTCGTTGGGGCAGCCAACTTGCATCACCAGCAACCTCCACTCCGGCGTTTTTGATCGGCCAATTTTCAATAAACGCGATCCGTCACAACTCACAATGTACGTAAACTGCTCCGGTGATTCACCGTAAGCAAATTGGTAGAACTTCTGGTACTTGTCGTTTTCTGGGCACGTAATCGGCATAACAACCGCATGCACGGGAGCACTCATCAGCGTCTTTCCTTATGGTTAAATTTCTCGTTCGTGCCCCGTGATGCGGAGCGTTATGCGGCTAACTCTTCTTCAAACGTGTCTCTGACTTCGCCGTATTTGAACAGGTGTTCGCACATCAAAAAATGCTGCAAGAATGCTGGACCGCTTCCCTCTTGCCCGACCATTTCGCCACGCTCGGCGTTCTCGTAATCGTATTCCCACGCCAGCGACTCATAGAATCGTGGTGCGGGTGGACCAACCATTGCGGACGAATCCCTTTCAATGGTTGACACAAAATAGCACTGGTCGCCGTGCCACACGTAAGACTTCAGTTTTCGTTTATCCTGCATGAAAACCTCGCCGCATAACAATGCAATGCAACCGAGTCGCGTTGGTTGCCGTCCGTCTTCCAATTGAGAATCAACCGACGCGACCGGTTGATTGCCAGCGTTAGGACGACGACCATTCACCGCAAAAATCGCTTGCGGCAACATACGGTTGCGCGACCTCTGACTTTTCGCCGTCAAATACGATTTGCGGCGGATATCGTTTGCACCATCCCATTCGGGATGTTTCGCGAAACTCCTGATCGTCTGGCCCTTTGGGCCTCCACCATCGGCACGATTTACATCGCTTCGCATGTTCGGCGTATGGCTCACCCATTTACGTTTGCCTTCGCTTCCGCTCTGCCGACTTGCACTTTCCATAATGCTTCAACGTGCAATCTCATGCCGTCCATTTCGTGCTTGGCAACCTTGTAGGATCGCACGTTGTCCCAGTCTTCGGCACGCTGGCGATCTTTCACAAACTCGCCAAGTTCTCGGCACTTTTCTTCTAGCTTGCCGAGCACATGTTCCAGCATCTCATGCGTTGGTATGTCTCTTGGCATGTCGCGTCCTAACAAAATGTTGTACCGGAGCACGCGATCCGGCGTTTTGGCAAATCAAAGTCTACCGGCGCGTGCCCGGTAAACATTAGCGTTCCTCTGACCTAGCTTTCCGTCTTGCGGGGGCGGTGCGCGGGCGGCCGCTCCGATAGCCCACGTTGCGCGCTGGCTGGCAAGTTGGCGTCGCAGCACTGACATATCCACTCGGATAGCGTAAGCCCCTCACGCTCCGCCTGGGCCGTCCACGCGGGCTTGCGGTCCGCTGGCTGGCTCATCGTTGTCGGTTCGGTTCTCATTTCACCACCGCACTGATCGTAAATCGCTCCCCGTGATAGTACACGCTCCGGGCGCCGGCGATCTGCACCACTTCGCCCACCACAATCGGGAACACGCGGCGGAACACGCCGCGAAGGTTGGGCCATTCGGCCCCGGTGTTGTCTTGCACTCGGATTTCGTTCGCCATTTTTCGCTCCCTGTGATGTGTCGCCCCGGGGTGGGTTTAGTAGTTGCTCGACTCGCAGCGAGACTGGGTGCTGTGTCGGCGTGCGATTTCCTCGGCCTTAGCCCGAGTCTCGATGCCGCGGCAAAACACACAGACGGCGGTGTCGGGATACAGTACGGAAAACGTTCCGTCTGCATCGGCCTGAACGGTGTAGTTGTTCGTGCGGTAGTCGCTGGATTCGCTCGTCATCGTTTCGCTCCCGGTTTCGTGTGTGGATTGCGTTGTGTCCATGTCCTAAGTATACGTATAGTTCGTCGTTTGTCTAGTAGTATACGTAGGGTTTTTTGGATTTAGAGCAAAATAGCCAAAATACTTTCCCGGACCCCCCCGGCAGAGGAACAAAAGGTTGCAGCGGACGTGAAAACCGTCAACGGTTCGCTGCGCTCAGTGGCGTCTATTGTCACGCCGCTGAACCTCGGCGTTAGTCGTCCATTCTTGTCGTTGGCAAGTTCGTGCCAAAGACGCTGTTGATGTGTTTCATTGTGTCCTCGTCAACTCCAAGCAACCTTGCTTCCGCGTTGATTCGTTGCTGCCTTTCACCCATTGCCTCTCGAAGCGCCATCCCCTCAATCTTCCGGGCAGACGGCAGTTCAACCTCAGCTATGTGGCGGTAGTTATCGCACAGCAGAAAGTACGCTCTGATTGGTCCGTGCGCATGCAGGAAATCTGGCAGTCGCCGATAGAACGGCCAAAGCAATGGGACCAAACAGCGGTGCAACAACCGGCTGAATAGATCCCGTTCACTCATTGGCTTCGAACTGTACAGCAACCATTTCATTCTTAAACGATTCATGTGGAGCGACTAACAAAAAATTGCACATGAGTCGCCGAAAGGCCGTTTTGCCAGTGGGCGACTCCACACCGGCGGCCATGTGAATTTCAGCGTTAGCACGACCTAGAACAACACGTTCTGGGCCAATCGTTGCACTGCCACTTCGCAGTACTCCTCCTCCAATTCAATGCCGATTGCCTTTCTCCCGTCCAGCTTCGCCGCCAGTAATGTCGTTCCGCTTCCCATAAATGGGTCAACAATTACCTGCGGGTCGTCTGGACAATGACGAAAGCACCACCGAATAACGTCTAACGGTTTCTGTGTTGGATGCCGCTTTTGTTCGCCGCCCCAATAGTGCGTCAAATGCCGCGTTTGACAGCCGAAATTCGTCCACGCCATTTCGCACTCCGAAAACGAAAGACCGTCGTTTGCTTTGTGCCAAATCAACCAGTCATTGGTTGCGTCCAAAAACTGCGTCATGTAATTGCCGCCCCAAATGCACGCATACTTCCCGGCGTCTAGCACCTGCAAAATGTTTCGTGGTATATTCGCGTCCCAATTTCCACGCTTGAACTTTTTCTTGCCAGTCCCTAGCGTCTGCTTGGTTGCGTTAATCCCATACGGCGGGTCCGTCACCACGGCGTCAAACGCGCCCAAATGCGGCATCAGTTCCAGGCAGTCTGCTTCGTACAGCGTGCAATCTCCGATCACCACGCGGCGCTTGAACGGCGGTTCCTTGGCGATTTCGGCGCGCAGCAGATCGTCGCCCAGCTTCGCAAAGTGCGCCTTGGCTTCGATTGGCGTTGGATCACCCATTGGCGAACACCTCGCAGTAGCGTTCACGCCGGGCGCGGATATCCGCAATCTCATTGGTCGAGGACGACAGTAGCGCCAGCGCGTCAATCCGGGCAGTGTTCACCGGGTCGTCCAGATCAGCGCAAGCCTTGACGATCTGCGCGTCCAGCCGGTCCAGCGCCTCGCCTGTCGTTTGCAGAGGGCCTGTGGCAACGGCAAGGCATCCGGGCAGGGCGAGAAGGATAACAAGCAGCCTCATTTCGCCACCTTGTTCGGCACCAGCCAAACGAGGGCAGGC
>CAKZKU010000222.1 GCA_937124545.1 uncultured Microbacteriaceae bacterium
TGACGGTATTTCTTCACGCGGAGCCTGGAGGAGCAATTCCCGTAAAACTTGCAGATTTAAAAATGGCTTCAGCTCTATCCAGCGCTGATGAGATACGGGTCGCATTCCAGCGCGACGACCAAATTGACGAGGTGGAGCGAGAAGAAATGGTGCGGGTGATGCTGGAAGAGGAGCAGACGTACTCCGTGGAGGAAGAAGGAGTGTTGAATCGAGTTGAAGCCGAATTCGGCGATTTGAACTCTGAACGTTTTGAGCATTTTGATTCTCCCGATAACCGAACTAAGATGAGCAAGATCTACGTCGATGGAGAGAGCAGCGTCGTAGGGAAAGCCACCACCATCATTGATGCTCCCATGGAGGCGTGCGCCGCACATCAGTATTTATTCGTATCGAGACATCGAATGAAGTCTAATTTCGAGTGGAATGGAGCGGATAGATCTTTCCTTATACGAAACGACCACTGTGGAGTGGCCCGAGTCGTGATCGACCCCAAGATACCGGGCGTTCGGCCAAGAGAGTTTGTTTCGAGTCAGGTATGGAAAAAGAACGACGGCGGCGACTCAATGTTGGTGGTATACGAGCCCGCGGACCTTCCCGACGAATTTCCGTTCAATCCCAAATTAATTCGCGGAACTACATGCATTCTCTGGCACTTCAAGAAGCTCGCTCCAGTGACTTTCGAGGAAGTAAGCTTGTCTCAAACTCTCGTGACGATCACAATTCAAACCGATTTTAAGGGTGCGATTCCGAAGACCGTCTTGAACAATAGCCTCGTCAAGCATCTTGATCCGGTGATAACCGCACGAAAGTTTTTCGACAGAAGTTTCGAGATCGACTCGGCAAGAAGGGCACGGTTCGTCCGCGATTTAAACCGGGGCAATCCAAAAAGTAACATGGAAGAAAGTTACGCCATCAAGAAAGGGGAGCTGCACTTCAAGCATTTCGAAAACGAGAGGTCGAAGGCAATCAAAATGACTTCACCCTTGGTAAAGGCGAAGTTTTTGGTCGACAAGGACAAGCGCCGTGCGTTTACCGATCGCCGGGCGTGGGGTTGGGCGTCTACAGTTGTGAGAGCGAGCCCTGATGCTATCCTTGCGATGGTGTGGGACACCATGGCCCGG
>CAKZKU010000223.1 GCA_937124545.1 uncultured Microbacteriaceae bacterium
GCAGCCCTTAATCCTTTGCAAATCGCAGAAATTGTCGCGGCAGCCCGCTAGGTTCTGCTCTCCCGCACAGCACGGATGATCAGACTGACCGCCACAAAAGCGGTTAACAGTCCGAACAGGACTGCCGCCAACCGGGGCGAGAGCGCAAAGGCGGTGTAGGCGCCTATTGGCGCCGCAGCTACCGCACCCAATGCCACCCAGGCTCCATCACGCAGCAGTGCATTTTTGCGCCGGATGTGCAGGATGCTTCCGCTGAGTGCCCCAGGAGCCATGGCGAGAAGCGAAATGCTCTTTGCCGCAACATCGCTTCCGCCAAGAAACAACATGATCGCGGGTGTCACAATCACCCCACCACCAATTCCCAACAATCCTGCGCCGATACCCATCAGCAACCCAAGTCCTAGCAAGATGAACGCCGTGATCGTGGTGACCTCGATCGTTCCTCCGCGAGAGGGAACCTCGAGAAAGAGTCCGACAGAAGAGAAGATAATGAAAGCGATAAACGCCCATTTCAGTGGGACCAGCGGAATCTTGGAGAGTATGCGGGCCCCGAGTTGAGCTCCGGCAACGCTGCCCGCAGCAACGAAGAGGGCGGGAAACCACTCAAACACGCCTCCGATGCTGAAAGATACGGCGCCTATCAGGGCGGCAGGAGTAATGGCCAGGAGGGATGTGGCATTGGCTTGGCGCTGATCGAAAGTGGTCCACCACAGGAGCAGCGGCACCATGATTAGCCCACCACCCACACCGAACGTGCCGGAGAAGAAACCGCCGATTAGGCCGATAGTGACGAGAGCGGGCCACGCAGGGCGATAGCTCTCATCCACCAGCACAGTCTAGGCGGAGCACGCGGGCTTAGGATTGGGTGGTGATGGACAGATTTGACGCAGTTTTAGTCGGTGGCGGCATCATGAGCGCCACGTTGGGAACACTACTGAAGCATGTTGAGCCATCATGGAAAATTGCCATTATCGAGCGTCTTCCCGCTATTGGGGAAGAGAGCTCCAACGCCTGGAACAACGCGGGCACCGGGCACTCGGCGCTGTGTGAGCTGAATTACACACCGCAGAAAGACGACGGCTCCATCGCCATTGATAGCGCGGTGTCTGTCAACGAACAGTTCCAAGTCTCCCGGCAATTTTGGTCGTGGTTGGTCGAGGAAGGCGTGATCCCTCAGCCCTCCTCATTTATCTCCCCTTCCCCGCACATGAGTTTTGTGTGGGGTGAGGAAAACGTTCGTTTCTTACGCGCCAGGTTTGAGGCTCTGAAGGACCACCCCCTGTTTGTGGGGCTCGAGTACACGGAAGACCCCTTGGTCATCGCTGAGTGGGCTCCGCTACTCATCGATGGTCGCGCTAAAGGTGAAGCGTTAGCGGCGACACGCTTTGTTGAGGGAACGGATGTTGATTTTGGGTCCCTTTCTCGCCAGCTCATCGACCACCTCGCCCAGTCGACGGCCACGGTGTTTTCGGAGACGACGGTAACCGCACTTCGCCGCTCGAAGAGCGGATGGAAGGTTGCTCTCCGCTCGGAAGTGGGGTTTACGTCGCAGGTTATCGAGACCCCATTTGTTTTTGTGGGCGCTGGTGGAATGTCGCTAAACCTGTTGCAGCGATCCGGAATCAAAGAGATCCGCGGCTACGGCGGATTCCCAGTGAGCGGTGTGTGGATGCGCTGTGATAACCCGGATGTTGCCCAACACCACAAGGCCAAGGTTTACGGGAAAGCGAGCGTCGGAGCGCCGCCGATGTCCGTTCCTCACCTGGACACCCGAGTGGTTGACGGCAGTGAGAGCGTTCTGTTTGGCCCCTATGCAGGATTTACCCCGAAGTTTTTGAAGACGGGGTCGTGGTTTGACCTCTTTGCCTCCATCCGCTGGCACAACCTCATTCCCCTTTTGGCAGTGGCCGTGGGGAATTTCTCCCTCGTGCGATACCTGGTGGGTGAGGTTTTCGCATCACGGGCTAAGAAGCTCCAGGCCCTGTGGGACTTTTACCCGTCCGCCGACCCGGATGATTGG
>CAKZKU010000224.1 GCA_937124545.1 uncultured Microbacteriaceae bacterium
TCTGGGCGTCTCCAGGAAGCAATGTTTCGTCGAGCTGTCCGGAAACAGCGTCGCCACTTTGCAAATGCTGGCGGTTCGACTCTCGTTGTCGACTACGAGGAGATGTGGGGCCACCTCCCCGCCATTGCAGATTTTGCCGGGATTGACTCCGAGCTTTTCGTTCGAGGTTTTCCTCCACAGAATGAACGAAGGCAGCTTTGATAGCAAACGGCATGTTCAGTCGAGCCCGGGGGCGCAAACACTTGACCCTAGAGCTGGCCGGGACAACTCAGCGTAACTTCGCCCTGGTAACTTTAGAAGCGAGAAAATTTTGCGGGGGTGCAAATCTTGGACATCCAATGGTTTAGAAGCGCGACTGTCGGGGTGTTCTCCACATCAGGTTCATCAATCCTCTGCGATCCTTGGATGACTGACGGGGCATTCCTCGGCTCCTGGTACCACTTCCCCCAACTTGAGGGCTTTGAATTCCAGGCCCTGTTGGACAAAAAATGGGATGCCCTCTACGTTTCCCACATTCATGCCGACCACTTTGATCGGAAATTCGTGAGCGCTCTAGCGAGAGCTCAGTCCGATTGTGTCGCCATAATTCCTGACTTTGCTCACGCATGGCTCCGGCGCGCATTGGAGAACTGTGGTTTCTCTGGGGATCGTCTCCGATTGCTGCCAAGTGGCAAAAGTGGGGCCATCGGAGACATAACAACAACAGTATTTGTTGCGGATCACTGTGATCCAGACATGTGTGGTGTCTCACTTCCCTGCCACAACCAGGATCCACGAATGGCGGCCTTTGATTCCATTGCCATTTTTGAAGCAGCCGGAAACAAAATCGTCAACGCAAACGACGCCCTTGCCGTTGCGTCAACCGCCAAAGTATTGGAGCGCATTGGCGCTGTGGATCTCCTTCTCGGCCATTACGGGGGCGCCGGGCCGTTTCCCCAAACGTTTGTCGACATTCCGCGAGAAACCAAGAAAGCAAGAGCGGCTACCCTGGCACAGGGGTTTCTCAGGCGCCTGACCGCGGCGGCAGACGCTCTCGACGCGACCTACGTCATGCCGTTTGCCGGACACTATGTGTTGGGGGGGCGTCTCGCAGCACTCAATGAATACCGTTCGGTGGTAACGCTGTCAGAAGCTATCGAATGGTTGGGCAATAAATCCCAGGCCCAACCTGTAGCGATGGCTCCGTTTGGTCGATTTGATGTGGCAACGGGTCAGGCCAGCTCGCGCTGGGAGGAGCCATCACCTGAAGAGACCAAGGACTACCTCGCGCGGATATCCCGAAAGGTCTTCCCCTACGAGAAATCCAGCCCGGAATGGCGCTATGCCGAGGAGGAGCTGGAAGAAGCACTGAGCAACGTTGCTGAAGAGTACCGTCGGCGCCTCAGCCTGGGCGAGCCGGAGACAAGTTACCGGCTCAGCATCGAGACAGACCGCGTGTCCGGCCTGGTTGATTTTGACGGCAAGACAACCAAGGTTCAAGTGGGGACCCTCCCAGCTATGCTCGACAACGAGACCCGCCTCAGCTGCCATGCAAACCTCCTGAAGGGCCTAATCCAGCGTGCTCCGGGGTTCTCGGGATTTACGCCCATGCACTTCAACCAGGCAGAGATTGGCAGCCACTTCGAATGGCAGCGCAACGGAGAATTCAACGAGATTGTTCGCTGTTTGAACTTCATGCAAGCCGGCCAGACAATCGGACACAAACACACAATGGCTTCTGTGTGAGTACGGTCGACAGCGGTCACCCAGCAGGGGCCCCTGGTCGAACCCATAGCGCACCATTGGTGGAGATGCCGGGAATCGAACCCGGGTCCACTACTTCGAACCACAGTCTTCTACGGGCGTATCTTGTAAAGGCGTTCTACTTGGCTCCGTCCTTTGTCACAAGCACCTAGAACGACGAGCCCAGTATCAGTAAAAGTCCCGATAACCCCTGACACACGAGTTAGCAGCAAGCCTCTTAATCGACGCCAGTATCTGAACCAGAGGCTCTTTCAGTCTGACGGACTTGTCTGCTGCTTAGGCAGCGAGAGCGAAGTCGGTGCGCTTAGTATTGGCACCTATATTTTGCAGAGGGCGTTTACGAGATAACTCTGCATTCTCGGCCCGCTTCCCTATGGACACACAAGCAATGTCGAAACCGATCATCCCCGAGGTGTCCCACCACAGGGTGGAAGCGAATGGTGCGCTATGGAATTAGGAACCCACATGTGCCGGAGCACTCTCCCACTATAGAGCGGACCCCTATGCACCAGCTAGTGACTAGTCGCCGAGCGAGCGTCTTGTTGACATTGCCCGCTGAGCCTCTCGGTCATCCTGTTTCTTACGCAGCGCGTGACGTTTGTCGTATTCCTTTTTACCCTTCGCCAGGGCAAGCTCAACTTTTGCTCGCCCATCAAGAAAATAGATCTTGAGGGGCACGAGGGTGTACCCCCCGGCCGACACGCGATGGGCGAGCTTCACGATTTCTTGCTTGTGAAGCAGCAGCTTCCGTTTTCTTCTCGGGGCGTGATTAGTCCACGTGCCCTCGGTGTATTCCGGAATGTGAACAGCCTCGAGCCAGGCCTCGTTGCCCTCAATGCTGCCGTAGGCATCCACCAGCGAGGCGCGTCCCGCCCGCAGGGACTTCACTTCAGTCCCGGTCAATACAAGACCCGCCTCCACGGTGTCTTCAATGTGGTAGTCGTAGCGGGCTTTACGGTTGGTGGCGACCACTTTTTCACCCGAATCCTTGGGCATGGCCACCTCCTTTCCCCCGCGCAGCGCGCGCTAGTGCCCATTACCCGGGCAGACGCCACAGTTTAGCGCCAGCAAAAAAAGGAAAACAGACCTAGGCCCGGAGATATCGGGTAATCGACACATACGATGCCACCACCGCAAGACCAATCCCGGTCGCAAACAAGAGCGGCATCGCGGCAAAGGCATCTGACGTTTGGATAAATACTGTTGCAGGTAGCGCTTCGCTCAGATAGCCCTGCACGAACACTCGGACGATTCCCCAAATGGTGAGCGAGGCAAGAGCGGCCCCCAGTGCGGCAGCAACGATTCCTTCCAACACAAAAGGCGTCTGAATAAACCGGTTCGATGCTCCGACAAGGCGCATGATCGCCAGCTCGCGCCTACGAGAAAAGGCACTGAGTCGGATGGTTGTGGCGATAAGAAGCGCCGCCGCCAACAACATCAAACCAGCAACCGCTACTGCGGTCAGACTGCCGGCGTTGAGCAGCGCAAAAATCTGGTCCAGATAGCTGCGCTGATCCACAACGCTCTCGACGCCCGGAAGACCAGAAATTGCTTCGAAAATCAGGTCGCTTTGTTCGGGGTCCACAAGGTTGATCCAAAAAGTCTCTGGCAGGAGCTCAGGTGACACTAGATCGACCACCGCGCTGTCGGCGAATTGGTCCTGGAAATTCTCAAATGCCTGCTCGCGGTCTTCGAAATAAAAGCGTTCGATGTAGGGATCGAGCGTTGGTGATTCCAAGCGCTGTTCGATAGCGATCTTTTGATCAGGGCTCGCCGCAACCTGATCACATCCACCCAGGGTCGAAAAATCGGTGCACAAGTAGACCGCAACCTGTGCCCGATCAAACCAGTAGTTCTTCATCTGGTTGACCTGGGCCTGGAGCAAGATTGCTGTGCCGACAAAGGTCAGCGAAATAAAAGTGACCAAAACAATGGATACCACCATCGAGAGGTTCCTCGAAAGGCCGGCGACAACCTCTCGAAGGACAAATCCGAGTCTCACGCGCGAAGCTCCCAGGGGAACTCAGAGGCAACATCGTCGGGATCACTAGCTTGTGCCACAGGCAACTGCGCAGGCGCATCGGCATTCTCCGCGACAATCGGGATAGGAGCGGTATCGAGCTCGCCGAGGGGAACCGAGCTGGTCTCATAGCCACCCTCGTGTTCGTCGCGCACGATCCGGCCGCCGGCAATTTCGATCACTCGACGCTGCATCTGGTTGACGATTCCCGAATCGTGAGTTGCCATAATCACCGTGGTGCCCGAAGCGTTGATTCGGGAGAGGACATTCATAATTCCCGCACTTGTCGCCGGATCGAGGTTTCCCGTGGGCTCATCAGCCAACATGATCGCTGGCTTATTGACCGCTGCTCGGGCAATAGCCACCCGCTGTTGCTCGCCACCGCTGAGTTCGTGCGGAAAGTTCTTAGCCTTCTGAGCCAGGCCGACCGTTTGCAAAATGTCGGGAACAGCCTCGTGAATAAAACCGGGGCTCTTGCCGATCACCCGGAGTGTGTAGGCGACGTTGTCAAACACCGTTTTTTGCGGGAGAAGGCGGAAGTCCTGAAACACCACACCCAAGCTGCGCCGGAACTGAGGCACTTTGCGGCTCGAAATACGGCGCAAGTCTTGTCCCAGAACGTGGATCTCACCCGCACTGGGTCTCTCCTCTTTGAGGATGAGGCGCAAGAAGCTTGACTTGCCAGACCCCGACGCTCCGACCAGAAACACAAACTCGCCAGCACCCACGTTCACGCTGACATTGTTGAGTGCAGGTTTGGGCGCACCCCGATACATTTTCGAGACGTCTTCAAAGAGAATCATGGCGCTCTTAGCCTAGATTCCCAGCTATTTGAAAGGCTTTTACGACACCCGGGCAGCGCTCTTGCGCCATCTGATGCCCGCCTGGAGAAACCCATCGAGGTCACCGTCAAATACGGCGCTGGGGTTGTTCACTTCGTACTCGGAGCGGAGGTCTTTCACCATTTGGTAAGGGGCCAAAACATAGCTGCGCATCTGGTCACCCCAGCTCGCGGTGATGGTCCCAGCAATTTCCTTTTTCTTCGCGGCTTCTTCTTCTTTAGCGACAAGCAGGAGCCGACTCTTCAGCACCCGGAGGGCTGCAGCCCTGTTTTGTATTTGGCTTTTTTCATTCTGACAACTCACCACAATGCCCGAGGGCAGGTGAGTAATGCGCACAGCCGAGTCCGTGGTGTTGACGGACTGCCCGCCAGGCCCTGAGGACCGGAATACGTCTACCCGCATGTCTGTCTCGGGAATTTCAATCTCCGTTGCCTCCTCCATCAGAGGGACGACCTCGACTGCGGCGAACGATGTTTGCCGCTTTCCCGCCGAGTTGAAAGGGCTCATGCGGACAAGGCGGTGCGTCCCGGCCTCAACGCTCAGCGTCCCAAAGGCGTAAGGGCCATCGACTTGGATGGTTGCGCTCTTAATTCCGGCTTCTTCTGCATAACTGGTGTCCAGCACAGCTACCGAAAAATCGTGGGACTCTGCCCACCGCAAATACATCCGCAGCAACATCTCGGCAAAATCAGCAGCATCGACGCCACCAGCGCCCGACCGAATGGTAATGATGGCGGGTGCAGCATCAAATTCGCCATCGAGGAGAGTCTGGATCTCCATGGCGCCCAGCAATTTTTCGAGGGCGGCGAGTTCTTCCTCGACCTCCCGCGCCGATTCGGCGTCGCCCTCCTCACGGGCCATGTCCACCAGGACATCGAGATCGCTCAAGCGCGAGCGGACGTCGCGAAGGCGACCGAGCTCGCTTTGCCGGTGACTGAGCGAGCTCGTGATGGATTGAGCACGTTCAGGGTCGTCCCAAAGTTCCGGCTCAGCAGCCAGCTCGGACAGTTTGGCTATTTCAGCCTCGAGGGACTCAGGCTGCAACACCGCTTCGATGGTGGTGAAAGTGGAACGAAGCGCGCCAATTCTCGCGGGTACTTCGTGCTCACTCATCGCCTCAGACTAGCTGAGGCCCGCAAAGCTAGTGCTTGGTAGGTCTTTCTCTCCCGCCTCCAGCGCGGCAATCACCGTGGCAACCACTTTCTCTGGTGCGAGTCCTTGCGGGAACGCCGGGGCAGTGCCGGCCAGCGGATGCTGTGACAGTTCCGTTTCGGTGTGACCCGGGCGCGCATCGACGAGTCGGACACCTTGACGACGCAGCTCGCGGCCGGCCGCAATCCCGAAAGCGTGAAGGGCGGACTTCACTGCAGAATAGGGAGCCATTCCCGCCGTGGGGGATTCCGCTACGACACCGCTAAGGCTGAGCGCGAACGGTGCTCCTCCCTGAGCGGCCGATGCGGCTAACGACGGGGTGGCAGCGCGAACAACGCTCATCCAGCCTCTGGTGTTGACCTGCCACAGCGCATCCAGCACCTCATCGGCGTAATCGCTTACCGGTCCGAACGCGACGGCACCGGCGGCATAGATAACGCCATCAAGCTGGCCGTAGGCATTCAACGCGCTCTGCACGAAGTGTTCCGCGGCACCGGGGGTTGTGAGGTCTCCGATCGCTGTTGCTCCAGCGATTCCGAGCGCGCTCAGCTTGTCTTGGCTGCGTGAGGTGAGCGTCAATCGCGCCCCCTGGGCACTCAGTTGCCGGGCAAACTCTGAACCCAGACCACCCGTTGCGCCAACGATAAGAAGTGATGAACCGTTAATTGTCATTCCGTCATAGTGCCAGAGAAAGCTCCAGACTCTCCCGGAAATCAGCGGATGAAAGCTTGGGACCGAGCGGAAACACTCATTCTGAGTGCGGCCGGAAAGAATTCAGAGACTAAGGGTGGTCGCCACAGGCTCGAGAGCTCTACGTCAGCGCTGCGGCCATCGCCGGTTCCCGCGCGCTCCACGGCGAGCGATTCAAAACCGGACACATCAGTGGTTGCCAGGAAACGTGAGACCGCACCGCGAACGCGATCGGATTCGAGGGTCACAACAATTCCCGAAGCGCCCTCCCTCAGGAGGGCTGGGTCAAAGCTTTCTGCACCGGCAAGCGCTGCACTGTCTGCCAGAGCAAACAGGCGTTGCCTCTCAATGAGGAGAGATGTAGCCGAGCTCACCCCAAAAATAATCACGAGGCTCAGCACCACAGCGCCGCCGAAAAGTGGCAGCATGCTGCCTCTCTCGTTCATCCCTGGCCACCATAATCCGAGACAACTCCCGAGGCTTCGGCCACGACGAGCCGAGTGGGGGCTCCGGCATCGCCGGGGAGCAGGTTTGTGGAGAAAATGGGGGCGTTCACGCCCACTCGCACAGTGACCCGGGTCCCTGGTTCCACGCACGACGAGCGGGAACACTGACGCTCCAGGAGCGCGAGATCGGTGAGCCCGTGGTTGGCGAGCGCACTGCGTACCGCTCCTTCGGCCAGCTTGGCCGTTTGCGTGCCAGCTGCTCCTTCGGTAAACACCCTCACAGCGTTTCGGGCGGCAGCTTCTGTGGCCAAAGATGCGCCTTGGAGTGACGCGAGGCTCAGGGCGAAATAGAGAACAGGAAGGAAAACGAGGATCGAAAGTGTCAAAAATTCCAGGCTGGCCCGCCCGCTATCGCCGGGTTTACCCCAGTGGGGCAAGGGGAGCATGCGCGACCACCTCCACCCTCCCGGTCGAACTCCATAAACCCAAGATGGGCACCGGAGCGGTGACCGTGACTTGAGTTGAGGGAACTCCCTCCACGATGGCGGCGGTAAACGCAATATTTTCGGCATACCTCGAAGAGAGAGAATGGGAAATGAGGTTTCTGGTGACTTCCCTTGCCCGGTAATCGCTGACATCCAACAGACTGGCCTGCCTGGCGCCCTCCGCGGCAGCAGAGGTGAGCACATGACGCACGTAGCCCATCATCACGACCTGCAGGAGACCTAATACGAGTGCAACGAGAAGAGCGCTGACGAGGACAAACTCTGCGGGTGCATTCCCCCGCTCGAACATCGCTAGAACCCTGTGACGCGGGTGATCGCTTGCTCAAAAACCCCGGATAGTGCGGGCCCCGCGGCTGACCAGATGACAACAACCAACCCCGCGGTCATCAGGGTAATCAACACCCATCCGGGGACATCGCCGCGTTCTGAGTGGTTGGCCAGGAGACCGGAAAAATTGTGAGCAGTCTGTTTAGTCATCGCCCCACGCTAAGCAGCCTCACCCCGCGGCGGGAAAAATTATCCACAGTTAGATAAACAACGAGGTGCTCAAAACTCGAAACTCAGCGCCTGAAGGCCGGGGTAGACGGCGAAGATCACCGTCACCGGAAGGATGAGCAGCACCATCGGCACCAGCATCCTCACTTCAGCTTTACCGGCTTTCTCCACCAGCCCGCGCGAGTAATCATCCCGCGCATCAGCGCTGTGAGCGGTGACCACCTCAGCCAGCGGCGCTCCTCGATCAAGCGCCTGAGCGAGATGCTCCACGAACGCCACCACTCGATCGCTCCCAACGTTGCGCGCCGAGTCCCGCAACGCTTCGGCCAAGGGTGCGCCCAATTCGACCTGAGCCATCACCCGAGCCCATTCGCGACCAAGTTCTCCTCGTGCGCGATGCGATACGCGCTCGAGGGCCCGCGGGAGCGAATCTCCCGCCGCCAACGCAAGACCCAACAGCTCGATCACCGTAGGGAACTCTTCAGCAATCTGGGCTGCCCGAACTCGCGCCTGTAGGCGAAGTCGGTAGTCGACCCACCCCACCGCTGCAACACCACCCGCCACCACACCTACAAGGCCGACGGCAAGAGCGCCCACCGGACTGGCAACGCCCACCACCACGCCGAGCAACCCGCCAACTGTGCCACCTAGGAGCCCTGCGATCGCACGATGATGGCGAAAAGCTCTGAAAGGTTCGGAGCGTCCCGAGGCGCGAAACACGGGCTCCTGGGTTTCCTGACCCCCCAAAAAACGATCAATGGTTCCCACCGCGTGAGAAAGGGTGGGTGAGAGCACATATCCGGCAACTGACAGTGGATCCTCTACAGCGGGCTTGACCAAGTTTCGTGCCACAGCAGAAACGTCCCACAGCGCAGGAGCAATGGCCTCCGAAAGGGTGATCGCCCGACGCCGCGGGGCGAGTGCGGAGACCACAGTCCACAGCCCTAAGCCGCAGGTGAGGCCAATAAGTAGCGCTTCGGGGCTCATCCGATCCACCGAGAGCTCTCCGGCAGCGCACCAATCGATTTCATCATCCTGTAGGCCACCACGCTCACGAGCGCACCGACAAGCAGAATTACCGTCCCCTGAACGCTTTGGTAGGCGCCGATGGTTTGCTCTCTGGTCCCGATCACCACCAGCACAATCCACGGGGCGCACAACGCCAGGAGGGCGGCGGATCGAATCCATGATTGGGCGGCCCGGGCATCCTCCCTCACCGCAAGGTCAGACCGAACACTTTGCTGAAGCTGGAGGAGCACACTCGGCAGGTCAGTACCACCAACCTCGTGTGCCATGCGAAGGACCTGGCAGATGCGGTCACTGACGGGGTTCGCCCATCGGCTGGCCAATTCTGTGAGAGCTGCATCTGTGCCCATTCCGCGATCAATGGACGCGCGGAAGTGCTCAACGCCATGGCGAATATCCGGAGGCAAGGTGTCGGGCAGCGCCATCATGGCGGTCGTCACATCGGAGCCGGATCGGATCCCCGCCCGCAGGTGGTCAATGAGACCCGGCCACGCTTGCTGCAATCGTCGGTACCGGGATTCGCGTTGCTTACGCACGTACCCGAAACCGGCAAAACCAATAGCACCGACAGCGAGGGCTGCCAGCACGGGAATCGGAATGAGCCACGCCACCACGGCCCCCGTTACCAAAGCCACGAGCGAGGCGGTCACAATAAACATTGCGGGACTGACCCGAGGATGCCCCGCCTCCGAAAGCAATCGCTCCAATTTTCCCGTGCGACGCCGGCGCGCACCCAAGCGGACCCTGGCTGGAATCTTGTTTTGGGAAGCGAAGAGGGTGTCCACGATCAACCAGAGGCCGGCTCCAATCCCTGCCCCGAGCAGTGCTGCGGTGACAATAGTCACGCCTGCGAAACCCGTGCCAGTGAACCACTGCGGCAGTCGAAACTGGTGGTTGCGACAATCAGGCCGTCCTCCACGATGCCCGTGGGATGGATGATTTCTCGAACTCGCCGCTGACCGTTGCGGCCTCGTTCGAGATGAACGACCGCGTCAATGGTTCCTGCGACAGTGGGAAGCACAAACGAATGATCAATGTTTCTCCCGGCTAGCAAGGGAAGGGTGGAAATCTTCACGAGCGCGTGTCTCGCGCTTTTGGCGTGCAACGAACACATCCCCGGTAGCCCGGAGTTCAAAGCTATGAGGAGGTCGAGCGCTTCTGCTTCGCGGACCTCTCCCACAACGAGTCGATCAGGTCTCATCCGCAGCGCTTCTTTCACTAATCGGCGCAGTGACACTTCACCCGTGCCCTCCAGATTGGCGCCACGGACCTGCAGAGCAACATGGTCGCTGCGGTCAAGGTTGAGCTCAAAAGTTTCCTCCACCGTGATGATGCGCTCCTCGTCCGGAACCGCGTCCAGCAGAGCGGTGAGAAACGTCGTTTTGCCCGCTTGAGTCGCACCGGACACCAGCACGCTTTTCCCCTCCCGAATAAGCCCACTCATGAAGTGAGCGGCTTGAAGGCTGAGTGCCTTCCCTTCCACAAGATGGGCCAGCGTCCGCAGGCTGGAATGGAATTTCCTAATGTTGAACGACCAGTGGTGTTTGGTGATGTCGGGAATCACGACATGGAGCCTCGAGCCGTCAGGAAGCGACGCGTCAACAAACGGTTGTGACATGTCAACGCGCCGACCGGTGTGCCGGAGCATTCGCTCCACGAGGTGACGGATCTCGAGGGCCGAGAGAGCCATGTCCACACGCCGACTGACTCCCGCGGAGGCACAAAAAACCGAGTCAGGACCATTGACCCAAATCTCCTCAATCGTGGAGTCATCCAAGAGCGGCTGTAGAGCGCCAAAACCGTGAAGCTCCGCCGCCAGGCTCGAGCTCAGCTCTCTCGAATCGTCTGAGACCCCCGCATCAGCCAACACATTTCTGGCAAGCGCCGCCACATCATCGCCGGGGTCTCGCACGCTCGCTCGAACGCGATGGGCAAGAGAACTGGCTAAAGGGTTCTGAAACTGCATGGCGCTCAGCCTGACGCGAAGCGGCGCGCGCCCGCGGTGATTATCCCCAACTAGAGGCCCAGTACAGCTCCCGCCACCAAGAAATAGATGACGAGACCGGTGGCGTCCACCAGCGTCGTCACCAAGGGTGCTGAAATCACAGCGGGGTCAATGTTCAGTGCTTTAGCCATTAGCGGCATGACCGCCCCCACGGTGGCCGCCCAAATACAGACCAAAACAACAGAGATTCCGACGGTGGCGCCCACCCCCCATCCAGCAACAAGCGATCCCGCCCCAAAGGCAAGTGAGCCAAGAACCACACCCAACAACACCCCGACGCGAGATTCGCGCCAGGAAACGCGCAGAGCGTCGGAAGGTCGAACTTCACCGACGGCGAGTGCTCGCACCGCACTGGTAGCAGCCTGAGCCCCCACGTTCCCGCCGGTGCCAACGAGGAGAGGGATGAACAGCGCGAGGGCGGTCACGGCTTCGAGTGACCCCTCGAAGATCTGCAATACCGAGACCGTCAAGGTGGAGGCCACAATCAAAATCAATAACCACACCACACGAAGCCCCGCCAGCCGGACAGGGCTTGCCGAGAGATAGTGGCCCGACGAGGGCAGGGTGGCAGCCTGGCGGGCAACATCTTCGGTATCGGCTTCTTCAATCACTTCCAGCGCGTCGTCTACGGTCAGCACCCCCAGTACCCGCTCTTCGGAGTCCAGCACCAGGAGGCCCAAGCGGTTCGTTTCCTGCACCAGGCGAGCGGCGCGCTCTGCTTCGTCGGTAACCGCAATGCTGGGCGCTTCACGATCAGCGATATCCCCCGCGGTCAGGTCATTTGAGGCCATCACAACTTGGCTGAGACCCAGTAGGCCGACCATTTTTCGCGCACCGTCGACCACCGCAAGAATGTCGATGGTCTCCGCATCATGTCCTTTGCGCCTGACAACATCCAAGATCTCACCGACCGGGGTGTTTTCTGGAACCGTCACGACCTCGGGACTCATGACGCGTCCGACTGATCCTTCGGGGTAGCCCAGAAGCGAGGCGGTCATCGCACGCTCTTTGGGGCTCAAACCCTGCAGGACACGGTGAACAAAAATTGCCGGTGCTTCACCGAGCATTCGGGCACGATCATCGGGATCCATCGACTCGAGAGTCTCTCGGAAAGCCTGGTCGCGCATGCCGGCCAAGAGTTCTTGCTTTTGTGTGGAATCCAGTTCCTCAAAGACCGCGAGCGCCCGATCTCGCCGCAACACCCGCCAGACCAGTGCCGAGTTCACCGCGTCCAGTCGGGTGAACTCCTCGGCGATGTCGTGCGGAGCTTTTCCTTCCAACCACCGCGCTATCTCGCTGACGTGCCCCTGGTTAAGCGCCTCTTTGAGCTCGATGTCGTCGAAATTCTCCATCAGTCACCGCCGTGGGCTTTGTGCTCGGTGATCGCCGTATGCGCCTGAGCGCTGTCGCTGTGCTCCACCACCACACGGTACTGGGAAGCAATAATTCCTTGACTTGAGCGATAACGGCGCTGCAGGGTGTGCGAGAACGTCAGCAGCAAAATGCCCGTGAGCATGCCCACACCTGCTCCAATCACTACTCCCGCGATAATCGGGGTGGCAAAGTCTTGAGGGCTCAGAATCACGACAACAAGACCGGCGAGAAGCCCCAACCACGACCCACTCATTGCTGAGGAAAGGGCGGCTCGCCCGTATCCGACGCGGCCGATGACCCGCTCGACGACGTGTGGGTCACTTCCCACAATCGACAGCGCACTGGGCCTCACATCGTGGGCAATCAACGTCTGAACCAGATGCTGGGCCTCGGAGTAGGAGGTGAAGGATTCGAGTGTCTCGCCCGCAGGCATCGTCACAACGGCATCTTTACGACGCGATGACCTGCTGATGTTGTTACTCACCCCATCATTCTCCCACTGCCCTCGCCTAGGCTGGAAACCCGGGCGGAAAAGGGGTCATCGTGGCGCTCAACAGTGATCGAGTGAATGCTGCCCTAGCGGGCGTGACCGATCCCGAGCTTCGCGCCCCACTCACCGAGCTCGACATGGTCGGAGACATTTCGATCACTGACGAAGAATTATCGGTGGAAATACTGTTGACCATCGTGGGATGCCCCGCGGCGGAACGCATCGAACAAGACACCCGTTCGGCACTCGAGGCCGTGTTGGAGGGAAGGCGCCTGAATCTCACGCTCGGAGTCATGACGCCCGATCAAAGAGCAACGCTGGTCGCGAGACTGCGTGAAGGAAAACCGTCAACGAACCCGTTCACTCCTGATTCCCTCA
>CAKZKU010000225.1 GCA_937124545.1 uncultured Microbacteriaceae bacterium
TGACCACATTAGATCCCACACTCTTTTGCTCATTGGTCGCGGAGGTTTTAGGAAAAGAGCCTCAAGAAATTTCGCTCGAGACCGCGCTGATTTCGGGACAACAAGGGGCGGACTCAGTTCAGCTTGTAGAGCTATGCGTTCGCCTCGAGGACTGGGCTGAGTTGGAAGGGTTCCAGTTCGACTGGACATCCGAAAAAGCGATGTCCGCTACGACAGGAATTTTTCGCACAGTTGGCTCGCTCTTTGAGGAGTTCGTCAGGCAAGGAAGCGGACCCGATTCGTGATTCTGGTCACCGGAGCAAGTCGGGGTCTCGGCAAAGCAATCGCGCATCGCATCTCGGATTCGGGCGAGGACGTTCTCGGAATCGCTAGGAATCCGGCCGGACTTTCCTTTCCCGCTGTGTCGTGCGATGTTTTGGATTTGCCAGGGTTGAAGAGCATCGCGAAATCGATTCGCCAAAGAGGGCAGGTGGTGACAGGTCTGATTAATGCTGCTGGTGTCGCGTCAATGAACCTTGCACTCACGACTCCGGCTGAGAGCACGCAGCACATCTTGAGCGTCAACCTCTTGGGAACGGTTAATTCAATTCAGGCATTCACCCCGCTGATGGTTCGAGAAAAATTTGGACGTATCGTCAACTTTTCCTCAATCGCGGTATCGCTTGGTCTAGCTGGAGAATCCGTCTACGTGGCGTCTAAAGCCGGTGTGGAGGGCTTTTCGAGATCTTTTGCCAGGGAGGTTTCAGACTTTGGCATCACGGTGAACTGTATCGCGCCTGGACCGATCAGAACCGACCTCCTCCGCGGGGTAACGGACAAACAGATAGCGAAAATTGTGTCCAGGCAGATCATCCGCCGGGAATTCACTCCCGAGGATGTCTGCGACCTTGTAGAGCTATTGCTCGACTCGCGATCGCAAAATCTCTCAGGCCATGTTCTGACGCTCGGAGGATCGTGAAATCACTTATCTCCGAGTTGAGCACAATTTGGAGTGAGGAAAGCGTCCCCTTTCTCGTTTCGGGGGAACACCGCTTAGATATCGCGCAACTTGAAAACACGCCAACGGCTGACCTCACTGGAATCAAAGCCGGCGACGTCGTTGCGTTAGTGGGGGATTTCGAGCCGACCTCAATTCGCACCCTCTTCGAGTTGATCGATAGGAGAGCAATCGTAGTCCCGCTTACGAAACAAACAGTTTCCCAGCATGGCTATTTTTTTGAGACTGCTCACGTAACGAAAGTAGTTTCCGGGACGAAGCTTCGGGACTTGCCTGCTGGGACTACCTCCCTTGACCTTGAGGAATTCAAGAAACGCGGCTCGGCCGGCCTGGTTCTTTTCACCAGCGGAACAACGGGT
>CAKZKU010000226.1 GCA_937124545.1 uncultured Microbacteriaceae bacterium
TCGATGGCTTGGTGCATTGCGGCGTTCTCGCGGACGATACAGGCGTCGAAGTCGCGTGGGTCAAGAAAAACGCGTGCTGTAAGGTCAAAAACGACGAGGAAGAAAAAACGGTAGTTGAAATTGAAGAAATTTAGTTAGCATTCGATTGGTTCCATTTCATGCAGTTAAATGCACAGGTGCAATGAGGCCTGCTTTTAACGTCCGTGATGACCGGGCCGCAACAATAAGGGTTTGAACAATGAAAGACTTCAAGGTGCCGTTCCCGACACGCAGGGAATTGCGTTTGATTTTGATGGGTGCTTACCGCAGAGAATGGGGGCCGCTCCGGTTTTTTTATCCCAGTTGGTGGGATGCGTTTTTGTCCCGATAACGTCAGGCGTAACCGCCGTCCGGAAAGGAGATTCAATTGAGCGAAGCGAACGAAACAGGTGACAAGGACTGCGGTTCATGCCATTGTTCATCAGTAGATGATTATTGGCGAAGGTTGGCTGAACTACGACTCGATTTTTCGAAGAATGGCATTTCGCATCAGTTAATACAAGACGCAGCCGGTTTGATGTTTGACTCGTTTGATTTAGCTACGCTTAAGGATACGGAAGTCTCTGAAAGCGCAAGCGAATTTGTCTTTGAGTTGGCATGCAGCAAAAAAGGCTGGGAGGTTGAGTTCGTCAAAGACATCGAGAATTATCTAATTGGCATGAAGAATGGAAGGATGCAGCTAGTCAGTATTCAGAGACCGCTCACTTCGTCGTCGCCGTTTCATCGATTGATTTGGGCTCCTGTCTGACGAATAATTTATTACGTGTGTTCCAACACACGTGAAGCGCAACGGAATGCATTCAGTGACTTCCCATATTTGCTAGGGTCTTGACAACGCTCGGAATCGTGCAATTATGGATGACGACGCATAAAAATCCTTTCTCGGCTGGCAGTGGATGCTGGATTCTTTCCGAGTGTGGTGCTATGGGCTGGCTTATCTCACGCTGCTTTCGCTGCAATCGTCGGCTTTTGGGCAAATTCAGCACGTAGCAGAATCTCGATGGATTGTTTCGGGGCTGCGGGGCGTCGAGTCGGTTAACGATAACCTTGTGCTTGCAGACAAATCTAGCAAGCCAAAACTAATCGAAGTCGGTTTTGTTGAGATTCAAACGGACGCTGCAATTGTCCGGCTGAGGGCAGAGGATTCCCAGCGAAACCCGCTCGAGACGCTCGCAATTGCTGAGCACAAATTTCTGATTCTTGGCAGCGGCAAACTCTATATAGCCGTCACCTGCGTTGATTTCGAAAGCCAGGTTTTCGACCAGTCCGAATTCGTGATCACGGTCGGGACACAACCCGACGACAAGCCTGAACCCCCGAAGCCAGTCGATGTTCCCGAAGATGTATTCGGGAACATTGGGCAAAGGGTCGCAGAGTGGGCAGCGGGCGAGTCGGGCCGAAAAGATGTCGCGGCTGCTTATCGTCACGTTGCTAAGGCTTTGCGTACTGACCCGAGCATAACGCAGACCGACGCGGGGAAAATGTTGGCCGAGCGAGTCAACAAGGTTTCTGGGTATCGCAGCGGATATGTGGCTTTGCGTGATGGGATTCGCGCAGACTTCACGGCACGCTGGCCGTTGGATCGAGGGACACATGCCGACTACCTGGACGCGATAGCTGTGGGGCTGGAGGCTGGCCAATGAGCGAGCTTAATCCGGATTTCCGAACAGTCGATGAGGTTGCAGTTCCCGAGGACATCCAGGAATCAGGGTGGGGGCGTGGTGACGACGAACGAACACTTGTCGGCATCGAGCAGCGACTTGGCGACAAACTTGAGGCCGATAATGAGCAGGTGTTCCGAAACCACACAACCACTAAGCCGTTGCCTAAAATGCTGGAAAAGTGGAATGCGTTTCAGCGTTCCAAGGGGCGCTACGACGGCAGCAACGATCTGAGCCTGCTAGATGAGTTCGTACACGGTGCGCCATTGGTGTTTCACCGACAAATCATTGGCTCTTGCGTTATTAGCAATACGTTTCGCCCGTGGGTCGCTCGTGCGATGTGGCAGGTTGCTATTCAGGGGCAGCCGCAAGAATACTTTGGGCGAGATGAGTTTGGCCCGAACAGCTACGCTCCATTCGCGCCGCAGTCCTATGGCATGGCTCGCAAGCGGGCAAATATGCGAGGCGGGGACGGTCTTTATTGTGCTCCCATGGCCGAGAGCCTGATGCAAGATGGCGTTCTGATGTGCAAGACGCCAGCGCTAGTGCAGCTAATGAGCGAGCGAGGATTTTCGTCAGCCAGCGACTTTCCGGAACCGCAAGGCAACGACGGAGCCAGGCTCTACCGACAGTTCGGCGACTGGGACTATATCGAACGTTTTCGCGGCAATTTATGTTGCAAGCTGCTGGAATCGGAGCGAGTGAAGACAGCCGATCAGCTTTGGCGTTTGCTGCAAGAAGGCAAGCCAAGTTTCGTCTGCTCAATGGAAGCGATTCACAAGGTCGGCACGCACCCGGATGGCTTTCCGATTCACGCCCGCAATCCGCGTGATCGATGGGCGCACAACATGAGCTTCCATGGTGTGTTTACCGCGTCCGATGGTGAGCGGTTTTTTCGCCAGTGCAACCAGAGTTGGGGCGAAAACCACATCTACAATCGCAAGTTTGAAGAGGTCGCAAGTAGTTTCCGCTCGGGGCGCTTAACAGTTCAGGCGATTGGCCAGATCGCTATACCGCCCGCTGCACCACCAGCCATAGGGTAATTTTATGCAAGTACAAAAATCTGTGAGTCAACTCGTCGATGATGCCGTGGAAAGACTGCCGTTTGTGCGTCGCCGCATGGCCAAAAGGCGACTGCGACGCGCGGACGCCCGCCAGGACTGCTGTGATAGAATCATGGTAGCTTTGGAGACGGATGCTGAGGTGGCGGCGTTAGGTCTTTCTCCGGTAGTTGAGGGCTATGGTACCGGAGCAATTACGGCAGATACGCCGATCGGGATCGATGTCGAAAAGCTTGAAAAAATACTCGAGCTCATTGTGAAATATCTGCCGACGATTCTTGAAATCATTTTGCCGCTATTTGTCGTGCTCGGTCCAGTAGCGTTACTGCTGTCCCTTCCAACTACTGCCCAGGCTCATCACGCAATGGCACCGATGCCGCAGATTGCACCGGAGCCGATTCCTATGATCGCACCGGAACCGGCAATAGTGCCGAGCGACCTGGACGCGATAGCCAGTCGTAGCGTATTGCCGCAATGGTCAGTATCCACAAAGTCGAATTGCCCTGGTGGTACTTGTCCAGTTGAGACGCTGCCTGCCCCTAAGCCAGTCCAAGCCCCACAACCATCTCGGGTGCATTTTGTCTCCACTGCTCCCGCGTCCCAATATCAGAGGCAGTGGTACAACCGGGATGGTTTAACTTTACGACAACATGCCGAAGTGCATCATGGTTACTCGACTGCGGGGATGACTAATACGCAAGTAGCCATGAGAAACGATTACGACCATAACCGATGGCGTTCAGGCTATCACTATGCGACGAATGGTAGCTTTGCTAGTCGGCCTATTGCTGGCTTGCCTGTGCGGACGGTTCGGTATTTTGCTGATAGACGACCTGCTAGAACGGTTGCTAGGCGAGTAATTCGAGCGGCTCCAGTTCGGAGAGTCATTGCAGCGATAAGACCCCGAAACGTTTTCGCGAGAATGCGGCAGCGGCGAATTGCTCGGTGGGGTTGCTAATGGCCTGGTTCTGGTGGTCGTTTCAGGTCGGGCTCGGATTCGGGCTGGGCTTGCTGCTAGTGCTAGTCGTTGTTCACTTTTTGATCGAAATTCGGGACCGCTTTGACGAGTGGCTATACCACCGCGATAGCAAGGGCGAGTAAACATGGATGAGTTGCTATACGGCGATGCGTCGCTACCAGAGGTGCTCATT
>CAKZKU010000227.1 GCA_937124545.1 uncultured Microbacteriaceae bacterium
TCCTTGCGCACCCGTACACCGGCGCTCGATCCGGCGCGATCGATCACACCCTCAGCGACGACCGGATTCTTGCCGGCTATGACGCACTGGTCGACCACGGTTTAGCGGGGTTGGAGATTCACCACCGTGAGAACACCGACGCAGGCAAAGAGCTGTTGCAGAAAGTGGCGAAGCGCCACGACCTGATCATCACCGGCTCCAGCGACTTTCACGGCACGAAGAAGCCCAACCAGTTGGGCGAAAACACGACGAGCCAGGAACACCTCGAGCGAATACTCACCCAAGGAACCGGCGCAACACCCCTGAGTTAGCTGGAGGTGCGGCGACGGCGACGTTGGCGGTTTCCGGCAGACGTTGACTCTGCCCCCGATGTGGTTCGCGACGGTGATCCGCTGGAGGGTGAACTGCCGCCCTGCGAACCACCGCGTGGGGAGCCCTGCGATCTGCGCGGAGGCTGCCCGGCGCGTTTTTCCTTTTGCGGGATAGGAGTCGTTTTGAGGCGGCCCTTGGTGCCCTCGGGAATGTTGAGGTCCTCAAAGAAGTGCGGGGAGGAAGAATAGGTTTCCACTGGTTCGGGAATGCCCATTTCCAGGGATTTATTGATCAGCGCCCACTTGTGGAGGTCATCCCAGTCCACAAATGTCACCGCAATGCCTGTTTTGCCGGCGCGACCGGTGCGACCCACGCGGTGCAGGTACGCATCGTGGTCCTCGGGAATCGTGTGGTTGATGACGTGCGTGACGTCATCAACGTCGATGCCGCGCGCTGCCACGTCGGTGGCAATCAACACGTCTTTTTTCCCGGCTTTGAACGCCACCATGGAGCGCTCACGGGCGTCCTGGCTCATATCGCCGTGAACTGCTCCAGCAAGGAAACCACGGTCATTGAGCTCCTCCATCAGGCGTGCTGCTGCGCGCTTGGTGCGGGTGAAGATGACGGTCTTGCCGCGACCGGGCGCGAGCAGGATGCGGCCGATGATTTCGTCCTTATCCAGCGCGTGCGCGCGATAGACAAAGTGCTTGATGTTGGCCTGCGTGATGGTTTCATCCGGCGAGGTTGCGCGAATATGAATCGGCTTGTTCATGAAGCGCCGCGCCAAAGTCACCACGGGCCCTGGCATGGTGGCCGAGAACAGCATGGTGTGACGGGTGGCAGGCGTTTGGGCGAACAGGCGCTCCACATCGGGGAGGAACCCCAAGTCGAGCATTTTGTCCGCCTCGTCGAGCACCATCGTCTTCACGTCGGCAAAAGAGATAAGCCTTTGGCTGGCGAGATCGAGCAGGCGGCCCGGTGTCCCCACCACCACTTGTGCACCAGCTTTGATGGCCTCAATCTGGCCTTCATACGCTTTGCCGCCATAGATGGAGACAATCGAAGTGGATCGGTTACTGGTGGCGAGCACCATGTCTTCGGTGACCTGAACGGCCAATTCGCGGGTGGGGACCACAATCAGCGCTTTCACGCCGGGTTCGGGGTCCACACCGAGGGACTGAATGAGGGGAAGGCCAAAACCGAAGGTTTTGCCGGTTCCCGTTTTTGCTTGTCCAATAATGTCTTGGCCGGTGAGCGCAATCGGAATGGTCTGTTCCTGAATGGGGAACGGTTCTTTAATTCCAGTGGCTTCGAGTGCCTCGACCATGTCGGTTTCGATACCGAGGTCGGAAAAATTCACGTGTTAGGTATTCCTCGTCTGTTGTTTTTTATCAGTCTAGTCGTCGCACCCTTCCGCTAGCCGATGGTGAGCCCCGGCTAAGCTTGCGGGATGGTCTTCTGGAAGCGAAAGAAACCCCAGAATGGGCCCACCCTGCCTAGTCGCGGTGATGCCGTGGCGGTCAATAAAGTCGATGTTGACGCCCTCGCGCCCCCGGCAGCTGACTTTTTGCTCAGCGCCGTCAATCTGCAGGCGCGGTTAGTGACCCTGTTGGCGCAGTGCGCGGAGCAGGCCTGGGCGAGCGCCGATACGCAGGAGCTGATGAGCGCCACGGGCCGAGCGATGGATCGCTATCGGGCGTTTTCGAAACTTCTGGATGACTACGTCGATGACCCGGCACTCGCTGTGGCGCCTGGGCGCGAAAAACTTGCCCGTCATCTCGCTCGCGTGGAAAGTGCGCGATGGTACGAGAACCTCACCACCGCCTATGTATTGACGGGTTTTTCGAGGGATTTCTGGCATCTTCTGGCCCAGGGGATGCCCCCGGCGCTTGCGCGCACAGCGCAGGAAATTCTTGCCGATCAGGGTGATGAGGAAGCCATGGTTCGTGTCCTGGAGGGCCTGTTGGCCTCCGATGAGCGCTACCGCTCGCGGGTCAGTCTGTGGTCGAGGCGCCTTGTCGGCGACGTGATGCTGATCTGTCGGGATGCCCTGTCCGCGCGAGCACAAGCGTCTCAAGAAACGGAAGCTCCCCTGGAACCGGTGCTGACCGAAGTGCTGGGTCACCACACGCGGCGCCTGGACCGCTTAGGTCTTACCGCCTAGCTAACGAGGTTCTCCCACAGGGCTTCGTCTGCTGCGTCACGGCGGCGGGGGAGGTAGATACCCACGGCTATGGGTGCGGCAATCGACAGACCTAGAGCAATAACCCAGCCCCAAATTCCGGACGGGGAAAGCCCGACCCACATCGCCAGAGCCCAGCCAAGAGATCCCGCCATGATCGCGGTGGAGGGAACCACGGCGAGGCCGAGGCGATCGCGCAGGGGAAGAATGTAGCGAAGGCCAAAGCCGATCAGGCCGGCTGCGGTAATGACAAGAACGAGGTTGACAGCCACGGGTTAGGGCGCGAAGCCGACCTTCCTGGCCTTTTCCACACCCAACTCGACGTAGGCGAGGTGACGAGAGGCCACCACAAAGATGTGGCCCTTTTCATCCTCAAACCGAATGGTGCCCGACTCTGAGGCAAGACCCTCAGCAATCGCTTTCTCCAAGTCTTTGACGGGAGCATTCGTGGTGATCACGAGCTCGCGTGCGGTGTTAATGATTCCAATACGTATATCCACCCTCCTAGCGTAGAGCACGTCACCTGTGTGGATTAGCCTCGAAGGTGATGTCCGATGTGATCCCTTCTGCTGTCATTGATGCGCCTGCCCGCGTGCACCAGATTGTGCTGGGTGCTCCCGGCTCGGGGAAAACAGAACTGCTGCAGCAGAGATTTCTCGCCCTCGTGGAGCAGGGGGTCCACCCCGATAATGTGCTCGTTGCTACGCCCACCCGGCACCAGGCCTCCCACCTGAGAGATGTTCTAGGGCTGCGTCTGGGGCAAGCGACCCAGGGCGCGAGGGTTCGCTCCCTTGCAGCCCTCGCCTTTTCCCTCCTGGAGAGCTTTCACCGGCAACGGGGGCTCCCCGCGCCCGATTTGATGAAAGCCAGTCAGATTGACCTGGATATTCAGGCGCTCTTGACGGGGCACGAAGAGGATGGCTCGGGTCCGGCGTGGCCGGAGATGTTCGGCCCCGAGGTTCGCGCCACCCGGGTGTTTCGCCAAGAATTGCGCGAATGGATCGCCCGAGCGGGGGAGAACGGCGCCACCAGCGACGAGATTCACCACGCGGCATCACGTTTAGGCCGCCCGGAGTGGGCGGCTGCGTCCGATTTTCGCGAGGAATATCAGCGTGTGGTCGCCAGTGCTCGACCCGGGGCCTTTGACTCGGGGGAAATTTTCGCGCGAGCCACTGCCGCGGTGCGGGAGGGACTACCCCAAGAATTCTCGGGGCTTGCGCATCTCTGTATCGAGGATGCGCACGACCTCACGCATGCCGGTCTGATGTTGATCCAAGCGCTTGCCGCCCAAGGCGTGGGAATGACCGTGGTGAGCGAACCCGATGTGGCGGGGAATACATTCCGCGGCAGCGAGCCCTCGGGTCACGCGCTCTTGGCAGCCTCCTGGAAAATTTCGCCCACCGTGTTGCCCCGGGTGTGGCGGCACGGTTCTGCAATTCGGGCGGTCGTCTCGGAGGTGACCGCCCGAATTGGCACCGCGCAGGCGGGCACTCAACGCTCAGCGTTCAGTGAAGAGTTGCCGGCCACCGTGCACACCATGGTGACCGATGGCCCCCAGTCCGAAGCGTTCAATATTGCCCGCCTCATTCGTGAGGCGCAGCTCTCCCACGGCAGAGCGCTCGAGGACATTCTCGTCGTCGCGCGACGCGGCACCCGGGTGAGCGAACTGGTGCGCGAATTGACGATGGCGGGTATTCCGGCGCGTCAAAATATGAGCGGGGCAACGCTGCGTGAGCACAGCGCTGCGCGAGAGCTTCTGGAATTGCTGGCGCTGGGGTTGGGGTTGCGCCCGATCACCTCCCGATCTGCGGTTGCCGCCCTGCAGGGACTCTACGGCGGGATGACCCAACAAGAATTGCGCCGCCTTCGCTTCGCGATGCGAGCGGAAGAATCCGGTGACGAGCCCTATCGCCCGGTGGATGTCCTCATCGCGGAGGCCCTCGCGCACCGTGGGGGGTTTGCGCTTCTTGAGCCAAATGTTGCGCACAAAGCCCACATTCTCGCCGGGCTACTCGCGGATATTCGGGATAACCCCTCCTGGAGCGTCTCCGAGGCCCTGTGGGCTGTCTGGGAAGGCTCCGGGGCGAAGGGCAGTTGGCCCAAGAAAGCTCAGGCCTCGGGGCTTCGACAATCGGGCATCAATCGCTCACTCGACGCCGTGGTGGCACTCTTTGCGCAGGCAGCAGATTTTGGCGAATCCACCCCGGGTGGAGACCCCGCCGTCTTTATCGAAGCGCTGCTCACGGCCGAGGTGCCCGAAGACGTGATTTTGCCCACTCCGTTGTGGCCGGCAGTGCTGGTGGCAACTCCCTCCTCTGTTGCGGGTGTGGAGCGCCCGATGGTTATCGTCTCGGGTGTTGACGAGGGAGTGTGGCCTGACCTGCGGTTGCGGGGCTCCCTTCTCGGTGGTCACCGCTTGACCGCTGCACTCCTGGGCCGTGACGACGCTGCGATTGATGAAGCCAAGGTGGTGCGTGATGACGAACTTCGGCTGTTTGCCCTTGCGGTCTCGCGTGCGAGCGAAGAAGTCATCATCACTGCCACCCAGTCGGAAGAGTCCGAACCGAGCGCTTTGTTTCGACTGGTGGAAAAACACGCGGTGGCAAGAGAGGCATTGACCCAGCCACCGGCCTCCGCGAGAAGTGTGGTGGGTTCACTCCGGCGAGACCTCGTCGTGCAGATTGCTGCCGGGGGAGACGCCAGCACCCTGGCTGGCGACCTCGCGGTCGCTGCGCAGTGGGGGCTCTCGGGGGCAGACCCCGAGACCTGGTGGGGTCTGGCTCCGATCAGTACCGAAGAACCATTGCCGGAGGGTAAACCCATCCCGGTGTCCCCCTCAGCACTGGCCTCGGTGGAGGAGTCACCCCTGGATTGGTTCCTTTCCTCCATTGCCCGTAATGATCCAGCTCCCTCGCGCGGACTAGGTCTGCTGCTCCACCAGGCGTGGGAACACCACGGAGAAGATGAAGAATCTCTTTGGTCGGAGGTGGACCGCCGGTTTGGCGAGCTGGAGTACGACGCGGGATGGGTCGAGCACTATGAGCGGGGGCTGGCAAGGGGCATGGTGGCCGCTCTCGGGGATTACACCAGGGATCGCCTGCGGGAGGGTTACGAGGCGCTCGGTGTTGAGACACCGTTCACCATCGAGCACGAGGGCATTGTTCTCCGCGGTGTCATCGACCGTCTCGAAAAGACACCCGAGGGTCGCGTCCTCGTGGTTGATCTCAAAACAGGAACCCCGCAAACCGATGCTGCGGTTGTGGACAACCCCCAGATGCTCGCCTACCAAATGGCGCTTGAATCCCCGGGCATTCAGCAGGTGCTGGGCGATACGGCGCCGGTGTCGGCGGGGGCGATCCTGCTCTTTGTGAAGAGCGGCGTCCGGGGCAAAACGTATCGTCTGGCGGCGCAGGAGCCCCTGACCGCCCAGAAGCGAGAAGCCTTTCTGGAGCGCGTTGAGTCGGCAGCGCGCCTCATTGCTGCCCATCAGTTCGCGGGGGAACCACGAGCCTTTGGCCGACCGGGCACCCCCGCTCGTCACCGCTGGCACGCGATCGCGCAGGTGTGTGGCGATGCTTAGCGCGAAGGAGCTCGCTGCCCTGCTGGGCCCAGAGGTGCCCACCCCGGAGCAGGAAGCCATCATTGAGGGTGCCCCGGGCGGAACCTTCCGTGTGGTGGCAGGCGCCGGGTCGGGGAAAACAGAAACCATGGCTCAGCGGGTTGTGTGGTTAATCGCCAACTCCCATGTCAGCGCTTCTGGGGTACTGGGACTCACCTTCACCAAAAAAGCGGCGCGGGAGCTCTCCACGCGCATTCGGTCCCACCTGGCCACCCTCGCACAGGCGGGGATCGGGGTGGAAACCGACGAGTTTGTGGGCCCCACCGTGTCGACCTACAACGCTTTTGCCGCCGGTTTGTATCGTGAGCACGCCACTCTGTTGGGGCGTGACCCGGATGCGAGTGTTCTGTCCGAAGCCAGCGCGTGGGCGTTGACTCGATCTGTGGTGGTCGCCAGTACCCAGCCAGAATTGGAGAGCCTGGGAATGGACCCCGCCGCGGTGACCAACGCGGTGCGGCGGCTCTCTCAGCGTCTGGCGGAAAACCCGGTGCCCCAAGAAGCGATGGACCGGCTTGTTGCAGAGCTGAGTGCGCTGCGGGATCTGCCTCCGGGCGGTCGTGGGGCGTATGCCGATGTGGGGAAAGCCATTGGCGCGGTGGAGCGGTTGCCGCTGTTCACCGCGCTCGTAGCGGAAGTAGCCGAAGCTAAAAGACTGCGCGGAGTACTGGAGTTTTCTGATCAAATCGCGTTGGGTCTTGAGTTGATTGAGCGCTTCGGGCACATCCGCGAACAGCTCACCGACACTTTTGGTGCGGTGCTGTTGGATGAATACCAGGACACTTCTGTGGCACAAACGACGCTGTTGTCGAAGATTTTTGGGCAGCACCCCGTGATGGCGGTGGGAGACCCGCACCAAGCAATTTATGCCTGGCGAGGGGCCAGCAGCGCAAACCTCACAGATTTCGAGCACGCTTTTGGGCCGAAGGTTATTTCGGCGACATTGTCGACATCGTGGCGAAATGGAATCCGCGTCCTCGATGCCGCAAACTGCGTCGCCGAGCCCCTCCGAGCGCTTCCGGGGCCCACCGCAGAGGTTCTCACCCCGCGACAGGGAGCGGACGCGCTCGCTCCCACCGTCGTTTTTCCCGCCACTCTGGAAGAAGAAGCTGCCCAGGTGGCGAGCTGGTGTGCCGAGCATTTGTCCCAGAGCTCTGGGTCCACCCCGGCCAGTGCCGCTGTGATTCTGCGGGCACGAGCACACCAAAAAGTGTTTGTCGACGCGCTGACGCGCGAGGGTGTGCCCGTGCACGTGTTGGGCATCGGCGGTCTGCTGGAGGATCCCGCAATCGCCGATGTTGTGTGCACGTTGCGTGTTTTGGCGCACCCTCACGCCGAGACCGAGTTGCTGCGGCTTCTGACCGGCGCCCGCTGGCGTTTGGGTGTGGCGGACCTGCGGGCCCTGGCGACCACCGCACGCTGGCTGGTGGGGCGCGACGAAAAAGGCTCCGAGCTATCGGAAGAACGCGCTGATCGACTCACCCGATCTCTGGCGAGCACCGATCGTGCGGGGCTTATTGATGCACTGTTTTTTATTGCCCGGGCACCGGAGGGCCATCACCAAAGAGCGCTGTACTCCAAGCCGGGCCTCTCGCGGATCGCCGATGCCGCAGCTAGCCTCACCTCTCTCCAGGGGCAGCGGTTTGGGGACGTTGCCGAACTGGTGGTTGCTATCGAGCAGGAGTTGGGGCTCGATGTGGAACTGCTGGCTCACCCCGATCGTGGAGGATCCCGCGCGGCGCGCAATGCGTTTATGGAAGCCCTCTCGAGTTATCTCGCGTTTGCCGATGACGCGGGGGTCGCAGGTTTCGTGCAATGGCTCGATGAGGCAGAGCGCAAAGACAATCTCTCTCCCCGGCCTGAGGAACCTCGGCCCGGGTGCGTCCAAGTGTTGACCATTCATGGTGCTAAAGGTTTGGAATGGGACATTGTCGCTCTGCCACGCCTTGTTGAGGGCGAGCTTCCGGGCACCGCGAAGGGGACGTCGGGGTGGCTGTCCGATGGGGAGCTGCCCTATGAGTTCCGCGGGGACGCGGCCTCACTCCCTGTTTTTTCGTGGCGAGGGGCGGAAACACTCAAAGAAGTGAATGAGCGTCGCGCAACCTTCGCCGAAGCGATGGTGGACCATCACGTCGCCGAGGAACGGCGACTGATGTATGTCGCGATTACTCGAGCAAAAAAACACTTGCTGCTGTCGGGCTCCTACTGGGCCCATCAAAAAAGCCCACGAAATCCCTCGCGATTTCTGACCGAATTGTCGGAAGCGGGCATCATCGGCACGCTTCCTGACAACCCGTTTCCTGAGGAACGACCGGCTATCGAAGAAAGTGAACAGCCCCTGTGGCCTGGCGATCCGCTGGGCTCGAGAAGGGAGCTCGTGGAACGCGCTGCCGGGCTGGTTCGTGCCGCCCAGGAGCAGCTGGCGCCCGCCCAGGAGCCTGACGACCAGGCCCTGCGCGATATTGGCGCGGAACTTCGCGAGCAAAGCCGGTCACCGATTCCCATCCAGCTACCGGTTCGCATCTCGGCGTCTTCCCTGGAGAGGCTGCTGTCGGATCCTGACGCGCTGCGGGCCGATCGTGCCCGACCGATACCCCAAAAGCCCCATCGCGCGGCGTTGCGGGGAACGCTGTTTCACCAGTTTGTGGAGGACCACTTCGATGTCTCGCTACCCGGTCCCCGCCTAGAGATGGATGCACCCAGCGAAGAGGATGATTCGGGGCTGTCGATTGAGCAGTGGCGCGAAGCATTCTTGTCCTCGCAGTTTCCCCTCACAACACCGGTTGCCGTGGAGGCCGAGCTGCACCTGCCGATCGGCGAGCATCTCGTGATTTGCAAAATTGATGCCGTTTTTGAAACACCCGACGGGGTTCACATTGTCGATTGGAAAACCGGGCGGCAACCCAGCACGCCGGAGGAGCAGCAGGCGAAAGCCTGGCAGTTGGCCGCCTACCGTCTTGCCTGGGCTCAGTGGGCGGGTATTGACCCGGAGAACATTCAGGCCAGTTTTTGGTATGCCGAAACCTCAGAGCTGGTGACTCCCACGGATCTGCCCGCGGGAGACGAGTTTGCGAGACGGCTGCAAGAGGCTATGACGCCTGCGGGCTCTCGGCAATCTGGGTGACCGGTGCGGTCAGGGCGTGCTCCATGTTGGTGCTGACCCGATCGCTCAGAGTGTTCAACATCTCTGTGGCGTCTCGGACAATGGCGTCCTGGGCGGTGTCCAGCCCGTGGAGTAACCATTTGGCAATATCGAGTTCGGCGGAGAACCTCGCGCGCTGCATGATCCATTTGTCGGCGCCTGGTCGACTGGCCACGTAGGACGTGTGCACCGCGGCGGCAAAGGATGAATTCGCGGGAAGCGTGAGCCACGCGAGATCGGCCGCAGGATCACCTTGATGAAAGTCACTCCAGCCGTCGATGGCGGACACCGCGTGGTCATCAAACAGGATTCGCGACAGGTGCATGTGTCCGTGGATCACGGTGGTGTCAAACTGCCACAGGCCCTGGTCTTCACAGGCTGTTTCCCAGCGGCGCAACAGCGCCTGGGGGAGGAGCCCGCTCGCGGCCGCTGAATCCACGACCGCCGCACATTCGCGCAGGCGCTCGAGCGCACTGCGACGCAAGCGATCGTGGTCTGCTAGCCCGCTGGTGGGGAGGGAGTGAATGGTGGCCAGAGCGATGCCGATATTGGCAGCGCTCACCGGTGTGATGGCTTTGGGTGTGAGGTGTGTGCCCGGCAGGTAATCGCCCACACTGAGGAGCCGGCCTCCCACCTCAGAGGTTCCTCGGACCTGGGGGACGCGGAAGGAAAGACGGGAGCGAAGCCCCTCTGTCAGGGCGCTGGCTGCGGCGAGTTCGCGCCGGTGAAGGGTTTCATCCGAGTCGGTTTGGGACACCTCAATGAGAAACGGCTGGTTGTTCACATCGTGCACCAGGGCCGCATCGCGTTCGGGAGTGGACAGGTTTTGAGCGCTCACAGCCTGAAACCCCGGCACCGCGCTGGTGGCGAGCGCCGATAACATAAGGGGAGTGTGAGCCATTTCTCCAGGGTAGGCGCCAGCAATGGCGACAGGCAGGATAGCCACACCGCGAGGGACTCTCTCTTGGCGTGTTTTCAGGCTTCTGCAGAAAGGTGACTGTGTCTCTCACCGATGAACTCCCGCTCTCGCGCTCCCGGATTGATCGAGACGCGGTGTCTCGCAAGATTCCCGGTTTCTTGGAGGAGTTGTGGGCAAACCCCCAGACCGCCGTTATCGTCATTTGGCGGGGGGAAGCGCTCTTGCAGCCAGGTTCCGACAGCCAGCTAGCGGTCTTTGCCCCCGCGGATATCCCCGAGTTTCGCCACCGGATCTACCTGGGTCGTGTGACCGAAAGTGTCCGGGATGTTGCCGAAGGCACACCGTTTGTTGCGGCGGTTATCGGGGACGAGCAGGGTGAGGCTCTCGAGCCTGATGTTTCGCGGTGGATGAGCGCTCGAACAATGGCCCACACCCTCGATGACCGCGATTCTGGCCTCGTTATTGAAGCGCTGGCGATGGCCAATTGGCATGATGCTCATGCGTTTTCTCCGGTTACGGGGGCTCCGGCGCTCCCCTCGCAGGCGGGCTGGACCAGGGTGGATAAAGACACCGGCAAAGACATCTTTCCGCGCACCGATGCCGCGGTGATTGTGTTGATTACTGATGCGAATGACCGCATCGTTCTGGGAAGCAACGCGCTGTGGGAATCGCACCGCTACTCGTTGCTCGCCGGTTTCGTGGAACCGGGAGAATCCTTGGAGGCGGCGGTAATCCGGGAGGTCTGGGAAGAATCTGGGCTGGTCGTGCACCGCCCCCGATACCTCGGTTCGCAGCCGTGGCCGTTTCCCGCGTCCCTCATGGTGGGGTTTCACGCGCAACTGGACCCGGCGCACGCCAATGATTTACGCCCCGATGGCACCGAAATTGTTGACTTGCGGTGGTTTGATCGCACCGAACTGCTCTCCGCTGACTCGGGTGTGACACTGCCGGGCCCACCGTCGATTGCGCGGGCGATGATTGATGCCTGGCTGAAGCACGAGATTGTCTGAGCGTGACTAACCAGCAGGCTCTCGAGGGTTTGGACGAACACCAACGGATTGTCGCCACCACGTGGGGGAGCCCGCTGTGTGTCCTCGCGGGAGCAGGAACCGGTAAAACACGGGCGTTGACCCACCGCATTGCCCACGGAATCGCTGAGGGCCACTATCAGGCAGACCAGGTTTTAGCTCTCACGTTTACCGCTAAGGCGGCTGGCGAAATGGGGTCGCGCTTGCGGGCGCTGGGGGTTCCCGCTGTTGCGGCGAGGACCTTTCACTCCGCTGCGCTTCGACAGCTCCAACACTTTTGGCCGACCGTTACTGGCGGCAGATTGCCCGATATCGCCCCGTCAAAAGGGCGCCTCATCGCCAAAGCCCTGGAAACCCTCCACCTCACGCCCGACACTGCACTGTTGCGAGATATTGCCGCGGAAATCGAATGGCGAAAAGTTCAAGGGCTGACCCCCGAGCAGTATCAGGCTTCCCGCCAGGAGCGCGGCGGTTCTTTACCCGGTCGGATGTCACCCGAAGCAATAAGGGGTGTTCACGAGCGCTACGAGCAGGTCAAGGATGAGGCCTCGCAGATTGATTTCGAGGATGTCCTGCTCGCCACGGTCGGCCTGTTTGAGGAAAACCCGCAGGTGCTGGAAAAAGTTCGAGCGCAGTACACCTCGCTCCTGGTGGATGAATACCAGGACGTCTCGCCCCTGCAACAGCGGCTGCTGGATTTATGGATCGGCCCGAGGGAAGACGTGGTGGTCGTGGGTGACGCCAGCCAAACTATTTACACCTTCGCCGGCGCGAGCGCCCGGTATTTGCTGGATTTTGGCGAGCGCTACCCAAGCGCGCAGGTGGTGAAGCTGGAGAAGAACTACCGCTCGACTCCCGAGATTGTGACCGCCGCCAACAGCGTGGTGGCCGGCAAACCCGGTGCGCTTACTCTCACGCCGGTGCGCAAGTCCGGAGCGCCCCTGCGTCGGCACGTTGCTGTCGACGAGGCGGCGGAAGCCGCCTACGTGGCTGCCACGGTCACCGGGGCTCTGGCCAGGGGGGTATCGCCCGATGACATCGCCGTGCTGTTGCGCTTTGGCGCTCAATCTCTAGCGGTGGAGAATGCGTTGCGCGACGCGGGTGTCAGCTACCGGGTTCGCGGCGCAACACCCTTTTTCGAGGAACCTCACGTGGCGCGCGCGGTGATGGAAATTCGCGGGGCAGCCGTCGCGGGTGCTTCAGAACCGATGCTGCGGGTTGTGGAGGATGTCCTCTTTGGTCTGGGTTTGGGTCCCGAAGCCCCCGAGACCAGCGGTGCTGAGCGATCGCGGTATGAGGATTTGGTGGCGTTGCGGGATCTCGCCAGGGCCCAACCGTCGGGCACAACATTGGTGCAGTTTTCTGAAAGCCTTCGCGAAAAATCGGCGGCCGGCGATGCCCCGAACGTGGGGGCCGTGACGCTGACAACGGTCCACTCGGCAAAGGGCCGGGAATGGCCTGTTGTTTTCCTGGTGGGCCTCACTGAGGGCGCTTTCCCGATTTCTTATGCGCTGAGTGACGAGGCCATCGAGGAGGAACGACGTCTGTTCTATGTGGCCATCACGCGAGCCCAAAAAGAGCTCTATCTCACTCTGGCGGAGCGCTCGAAAGAGGGCAGTGCGCCCCGCACTCCCAGTCGTTTCGTGTCGGCACTCACGCTGGCGTAATAACCGAAACGGTGTGGCACAGGCACTGGGGTGAGGCCTCGATGGTGGTGACACTCCACTCCTGGGAGTGAGTGTCGATTCGTATCCTCTCGCCGGGTTTTGCCCCACGAATCAGGGTGAGTGCAGCCCACGTGGCCTGCAGGGTCATTGCCGGTGTGTCCGTCGGGGCTGGGGTGTTCCACAGCTGGCTCATCACGGCTTGGTGATGGGGATTGATGGCGAGCTCGTGCTGCCATAGGCAGTGCAAGCACGGCCCCAGGCCGGGAGTCACACGCGGTCCGACGGTGACTGATTGGTCACGAAAGATAACGGGTGTGTGAGGTATGTCGTGGGACATACAGTCGCGGTACTCGACAGGGTCGAGGACATAGTTCGCCACAATGATTCGCT
The DNA here is from genome assembly GCA_937124545.1 of uncultured Microbacteriaceae bacterium. Classification (GTDB taxonomy): domain Bacteria; phylum Actinomycetota; class Actinomycetes; order Actinomycetales; family Microbacteriaceae; genus Pontimonas. The sequence continues at coordinate 13,257 of CAKZKU010000227.1, forward strand.
CGTTGAGGGAGGCGGGCACCGATGTTTCCGACACGGTGTGGCCGAGCAGCCTGAGATGGTCGGTTACCAGGCGCCGGTGGGCGCTCTCCCCGGTAACGGAAATCGCAATTCCGGCCGCAGGGGGCTTTGTGCCAAGCGCAGTGTGCACCTGCCGTAGTAAGGAGTCGCGCCGTGCTTCTCCCAATCCGGCGTGGGTTGCGAGCATGGCTATGCCGCTGGGTGTCACCCCTGCCCGAAGGCCTTCGAGGAGCGGGAGGGCCTCATCCGGCACTTCCTCCACTATGGCCACCACCGGGTCGATTCCGATTTGCAGGGTGTCGGGTGTTCGCCACACCAGGGGAAGGCGTGGATCCAGGCGAAGGACACGGGAGCTCATCCGTGGATACTGGCGAACACCGGCGGTGCCTCGCTCAGGCTATGCACAACCCCCTACTCTTCGCCCTCCAGCAGATCCCTGAGTGCCTGGTCCATGTCGTCGCGGGTGGTTTCAGGGTTGCGCAACCGAGCGATAAACCGGTCCGGGGCATCGAGGTCTTCGTTGGTGGGGAGTGAGTCTGGGTGTTGCCAAAGGGCATCCCGAGCTTCTGGGCCCAGTTCGGTGGTCAGTTGGGCCCAGAGGGCACTGGCTTCGCGCAGACGCCTGGGTCGCAGCTCGAGGCCTACCAAGGTTTGGAAAGCGCGCTCCGCTGGTCCACCGCTGGCGCGGCGGCGACGAATGGTTTCTGAGAGGGCGCTGGCTTTCGGCAGGCGCGAGGTGGCCTCAGCTGTGACATGGTCGACCCACCCTTCAATGAGGGCCAACATGCCCTCGAGTCGATCCAGGGCTCTTTTTTGCTCGTCCGTGTGTTCGGGGAGCAGCGCGCCCGAAGAGAACAGCTCCTGCAGGGCCTGAGTGTCGGTCGGGTCAAAATCTTGCTGCAGATTCATAATCGCGTCGGAATCGATACTGATGCCGGAGGCAAAGTCCCGGATTGCACTGATGAGGTGAAGTCGCAACCAGCGGGCATGCCGGAAGAGTCTCGCGTGGGCAACCTCACGCACTGCAAGGTAGATGTCCGCTTCTTCCAGTGGAACGTCTAGGTCTGCGGAAAATTCCCGAATGTTCTGGGCTACGAGCATCGCATGGACGTCGTACTCGGAGGCTCCCTGAATCAGCGGTATCCCGATGTCGCCACCGGAGAGGACCTCTTTAGCGAGGTTTCCGACGACCTGTGCCAGCTGGAGCCGGAACAGACCTTTAGAGATGTTTTCCATCTGCCCGGAGAGGGAACCCAAGGTTTCTTTCAGCGACTCCGGCGCATTACTGGCGAGCATGCCCGAAACCGCCCGCGGGATCGCAATGGCGACAGGTTCCGCGATTTCTTCCCACACCGGCAGGCTTCGCCTGGCCCATTCCGTTCTGGTTGCCACGACCGGGCTTTCGCCAAGCTCCGCAATGGAGGTGACTTCGCCGAGCCACAGGGAAGCGATATTTGCCGCAGATTCGAGCGCAGCTCTCGTGGCGGGGTCGAGCGAACGTTGGCCCTCGCCTGCGACGGTGACGCTGTGGTCACGGGACGCGGTGGATTTGAGCAACCCGTCCGAACCGAACGCGGCACCCAGTTGTTGCATCATCGCTTGGACCTGCGGCCCGTTGATGTCGATGCCGGCTGCCTTCATCAACTCTTCGGGGTCAAACGATTCATCCCCTTGAAGGAAACGCTGAAATGCCTCGCGGATCGCATCCTCATCGGGGAAGTCAGCGGACTCGGCATCATCGTTTTCTGCCATGTTTTTACCGTAGCTGGGGGAAGCGCCCTGGTGCCACCATTTCGCTCAGGGCTTGCCACACGCGAGGTGGTTATGCTTGCCGCTTGAGCCACAGAAAGCGCGTATGAGTATCTTCGAAACGGACGACCCGACACCGGGTGTTCAGCAACGCTCGCGGCGCGCCGGGTGGTTGATGCTCTCGCTCACCGCCGTGATCATCGTGGGTCTGTCGTTCTTCCCCGCGCCGTACGTCATCGATAACCCTGGGCCCACGTACGACACTTTGGGGTCGGTGGAAGTGGGGGATGCCACCCTGGATCTCATTGCAATCTCGGGCGGTGAGGTTTACGAGACGACCGGGGAAATTCGTTTGACCACGGTCACCCGTTCAGGCAATCCCGACAGCCTGCCCGGCTGGTTGGATGTCCTCTCGGGGTGGTTAGACCCAACCCGCACCGTGATACCGGTCGATATCGCGTATCCACCGGGGGTAAGCGTTGAACAAAATCGCGAAGCAGCCCAGATCGACATGGAAAATTCCCAGCAAGAAGCCATCGCTGCGGCACTTGCCTACGCGGGGATACCGTTCTCCAGCACCCTGATTGTCAGCCAAGCTCTCGAAGGTGGCCCCAGCGAGGGGGTGCTGTTGGAGGATGACCTCATTGTTCAAGCGATGGGAACCCCCGTTCACACCGTGACCGAGCTACGTGATCTGATCGCCGTCTCCGGTGTGAATACTCCGCTGGACCTTGTGGTTGAGCGCTCTGGTGCTGAGATTGATCTCCAGATTGTGCCCCGAATGTCAGAGGGAGCATCCCCGATGCCGATGATCGGCATCCTGGTGTCGGGTCGCTACGACTTCCCGCTGGAGATCGATATTGCTCTGGAGAACGTGGGCGGGCCCAGTGCCGGCCTGGTTTTTGCCCTGGGAATCGTCGACAAACTTAGTCCGGACGACCTCACGGGTGGCGGTATCTTTGCCGGAACCGGCACCATTAACGCCCGCGGAGACGTGGGAAGCGTGGGGGGCATTCGTCACAAAATGCACGGAGCGCTTGCGGACGGAGCGCAGTGGTTCCTGGCCCCCGCTGATAACTGCCCCGATGTGCTGGGTCACATCCCCGAGGGTTTGAGCGTTATTCCCGTCGCGACGCTGGATGACGCGGTCGACGCTCTTATCGGCATCCGCGAGGGGACCCCCGTAGCTGCCTGCCTCAGTGAGTAGGCAATTGCTCAGCGAGCCTTTGTAGACTGGGAGTCTCTAACCCAAGGGAAGGCCCTCCGCCGTGTCTCAAGCAACACCCCAGCTTTTTAACGCCCGTCGCGCTCCGCTCGTGATCACCCTGGTCATCATCGGTATCGTGCTGGGCGCTTTCTTCCTCTTCGCTTCGCTGTACACCGAGGTCCTCTGGTTCGACCAGTTGGGGTACCTCGAGGTTCTGCTCACCAACTGGGGTGGAAACGTCGCCATGTTCCTCATCGGGTTCATCTCGATGTTTATCCCGGTGTGGTTGGCGATCAATCTGGCCTACCGGTTCCGTCCCGTTTACGCGAAGCTCAGCAACGAGCTTGATCGCTACCGGCAAATTATTGACCCCATTCGCAAGGTAGCGATGCTGGGGATCCCAGCACTTCTGGGCCTTTTTGCGGGTCTGGGTAGCGCCGGCACATGGCCGCAGTTCCTGCTGTGGATGAACCGCGAACCCTTCGGGCGCGTCGACCCCGAATTTGGTCTTGATGTTGGTTTCTACGTGTTCGAGCTTCCTGTCTTCAACGCCGTTATTGGCTTCGTTTCGACGATTCTGGTTCTCTCCGCGGTGGGTACCGCTCTGACCGGTTTCCTCTACGGCGCTATCTCGCTCAACGGTCGTGAGCTGCGTATTTCTCGCACGATGCGGATTCAGTTGGGAATCATCGGTGTTCTCTACTTCGCGGTTCAGGCGGTAAACCTGTGGCTGCAGCAATACGACACTCTCGTTGCCCAGGGTGGTGGGTTCCTCGCCTTTGGTGCTGGATTCACCGAGGTCAACGCCACGATCCCTGCGCGCGCCATCATGGCCGGTATTGCCCTTCTGGTCGCACTGTTGTTCCTCGTCACCGCGATCGTGGGCCGCTGGCGCCTCGCTGTGGTGGGGACCGCCCTCTACATTGTCTCCGGATTGGTGCTCGGCTTGGGTTACCCGGCGTTGATCCAGCGTTTCCAGGTGGATCCGAGCGCGAGAACACTGGAGGCCGATTACATCCAACGCAACATTGAAGCCACCAGGGACGCTTATGGCATCTCGGATGTGGTGGAAATTAACTACGAAGCCTCCACGGACACCTCCGCTGGTGCACTCCGCGCCGATGCTGAAACAACGGCGAATATTCGCATCATCGACCCTGCGCTGGTCACCGACGCCTTCTCACAACTCGAGCAGTTCCGTCAGTACTACCAGTTCCCCCAGTTCCTGGATGTGGGTCGCTATGAGATCAACGGCGAAAAAACCGACACCGTGTTGGCGGCACGCGAAATCAACCTCGACGGATTGAACTCGCAGAGTTGGTACAACAACACCATTGTTTATACCCACGGGTACGGCATGGTTGCCGCCTACGGCAACCAGCGGACCGAGGACGGTCAACCCAGATTCATCGAATCAGGTATTCCCGTCTCTGAAACGCTCGGCGAGTACGAACCCCGCATCTATTTCGGCGAGAACACTCCTCCCTACTCCATCGTGGGTGGGCCTGAAGGCTCTACCCCGCTGGAGTTGGACTTCCCCTCGGGCGGTGAAGGCAACGAAAACAACGCAACGTACACGTTTAGTGGCGACGGTGGACCCAAACTGGACTCTCTGTTTGCCCAGTTGCTCTATGCGCTGAAGTTCCAGTCAGAGCAGATCATCCTCTCCGATGCGATTACCTCGGACTCGCAGATTCTTTATGACCGTCACCCGGCGGACCGCGTCCAGAAGGTTGCTCCGTACCTCACTTTGGACAACGATCCTTACCCCGCCGTGGTGGAGGGACGCGTCGTGTGGATTGTCGATGGGTACACCACAACGAGTGATTACCCCTACTCCACCCCGGTGAATGTCTCCGAAGCCATTGCGGACACCTACCAGCCTGCTCCGCAGTTGGCTTTTGACACCGTCAACTACATGCGCAACTCGGTGAAAGCCACCGTGGATGCGTACTCCGGTGAAGTGAAGCTCTATGCCTGGGACACCGAGGACCCGCTCTTGAGTGCCTGGTCCAAGATTTTCCCCACAAGCATTGAGCCACAGTCTGAGATGTCGGAATCCCTGCTCGCCCACGTTCGGTACCCCTCGGATCTGTTCAAGGTCCAGCGCAACATTCTGGGTGCCTACCACGTGCAGGATGCGGGAACCTTCTACTCGAGTGAGGACGAGTGGGTGACTCCGAACGACCCGGTGTCTAACCCTGCAGCACCCCGCTTGCAGCCGCCCTACTACCTGACACTCCAGATGCCCGGTAGCGATGAGCCGGCCTTCTCTCTGTATTCGACCTTCATTCCTCGAGCGACCGGTGAAGCTTCGAGGAACGTCCTCTATGGCTACTTGTCCGCCAACGCTGACTATGGCGATGACTACGGCCAGCTGACACTGTTGCGTTTGCCCAAGCAAACCACCGTGCCAGGCCCCGGACAGGTCCAAGCCCAGTTCGACTCGGATGCCGAAGTGGGGCAGCAGTTGAACCTGCTGCGTCAAGGTCAGACCGAAGTGATTTCGGGTAACCTGCTGACCCTCCCGGTCGGTGGCGGTCTGCTCTATGTCCAGCCGGTCTATGTGCGCTCCACCGGTGACACCTCGTACCCGCTTCTGCGGAAAATCCTGGTGTCCTTCGGTGAGAAAATCGCCTTCGAAGACACCCTCAACGAGGCACTCGATGCTCTCTTTGGTGGCGACTCCGGGGCTAACGCTGGCGATTCGTTGGATGCTCTCGAGGATGCGGTAAACGCTCTGGATCCCGAGCTGGATGCGGCTGTGGATCAAGGAAGCGATGCAGAATCCGCCCCCGCACCGGAGGAATCCGAGGGTGACACGGGAATTGTGATTTCGACCGAGTTGCAGAGCGCTTTGGCTGATGCGCGCGCGGCACTGGTCGACCGCGAGGCGGCCTACCGCGCTAACGATTTGGTGGCAGCAGCGGAAGCAGACTCTCGCCTCACCGACGCGCTGTCTCGAGCATTGGTGCTGAGTAACCAGTAGAACCTGACGTTTCACCCCGTGGTAGGCTTTGATTACGCCGCGGGGTGGAGCAGTTCGGTAGCTCGCTGGGCTCATAACCCAGAGGTCGTAGGTTCAAATCCTGCCCCCGCAACCACGTGCCTAAGGCCCACACACTCATGGTGTGTGGGCCTTAGCTCTTCCCGGGGGAGGGTCTTGCGCCGGTTCAGCGGGTCGTGCCTAAGCTGGAGCAATGACGACCGCTCGCCTCACGCTGCATCAGTGGGAACCCACCGCCCTCCCGCAGGAGAATCTTGACGTCATTCGCTCGGTGGTTGTGGCTGCCCAGAAGGACGGTTCCACACTGGCACTTTTCCCCGAATACTCGTCCGCGCTCGAGGCAGGAGCTCTCACTGCTCAGACCGCGACGGTGACCCGGGACGGGGAGTGGGTTTCTGCACTGCGCGATCTCACTGCAGAAACCGGCGTCACCGTGGTGGTGGGGGCTCTGGTTCTCCCCCCTGGCGCACCCCGACCGCGCAACACCATGCTCGCGGTATCTGGGGGGAACATTGTGGCCTCCGCCGAGAAACTTCATCTTTATGACGCGTTTGGCGCGCAGGAGTCAGCGGTGATTTCAGCAGGAGAAATCGGCCCCTGTGAGCTTTTTGACTGGGCCGGCATGAAGGTGGGGATGATGGCCTGCTATGACTTGCGTTTCCCCGAGGTGGCAAGGCGTCTCGTGGATGCGGGGGCACACGCACTGGTCGTTCCGGCGCAATGGATGGCGGGGCCCAACAAGGCCCTGCACTGGGAGACGCTGCTACGCGCCCGCGCTATCGAGAATCAAATGTGGGTGATGGGTGTCAACCAGCCCGGCCCTCACGCTACGGGGCTGTCCCAGGTCATCGATCCCACCGGCAAGAGTGTTCTGGTCCTCGGGGAGGACGCGGAGACCGCTTCATGCGAGCTGGATGCTTCGCGTGTGGCGCACACGCGAGAGGAAAACCCGATGGGCTCGGCGCGAAGGTTTGGGGTAACCCCGAAGGGCTAGAGGCTCACGGGGGCTCGAACCGCGGTGTCCAGCGACGTCGCCCACGAGTAGAAGGCCTTTTTGCCCGGTGTGGTGTCTTCAACTTCCGCGTCAAACGCGAAGCCCAGCATGCTCATCAGGGATTCCACGATTTCACCGAGGTTTTCGTGAGGGGCGGTCAGCGCCAACCCACCGGACATGACCGTGATCGCTGAGGACACGAGCTCGGGCTCCACCGTGGAGCGCACCATGCCGGCGTCCTGGAGGGTTTGAACAAGGTCTACTTGGATCTCGCCGCTTGGCACATAGTTCTTCGCGTGCTGGTGGACCATCAGGCTGTGCAGAGCCGTCCGATCGATCATGTAGAGGGTTCGAGCAACAGGGCGCTCGTACACCTCGGTGAAGACGTAGGTGTACATGCGAGACAGGAGACCGCCCCGAGGATCGCGCTCAATGTTGGCCAAAATGCCCTGGTACATCCGAGTGAATTCACGGTTCAGCATGGCCACCGGAAGATCCAGCGGCTGGGAATACAGCGACACAATGGTCTCGGAAGGCACCCCGGTTCGCGCCGCGACCTGGGGCACGAAGTCTTCGACGATGCCGTTTTCTAAAAACACGCCCTCAGCGGCGGTGAGAACATCGTCCAGCTGGGCCTGGTCAAACTCAAGGGCTTGTTTCACGAGGGTTGTCCTCACCACGAAGCGTTAGGGGGTGGAACTAACTTAGAGCATTCCTCACACGGTAAACCCGACGTTTAGCTGTGAATAACTTTGACGGTGGTGGCGCTCGCATTCTTAGCCTCGTCGAATGATGATTCACAGGCTCGTCTCGGTGGCGTTTCCCCTTCTCCTGGTGGCGTGTGAGGCGCCCGTGATTCTTCCCGAGACAGGGGGTAGCACTGACTCGCAGTCCCTGGTGCAACCGCGGCGAGAGCTGCCCCCGACGTTTTTTGAACAGGCTGCAAACCAGACCGAGGAGGTGATTGACCGCTATCTGTCCACGACAGACGAGATCACGGCGCAAGGCGGAGGCAACACGGAGCCCATCAAAGCCCTGGTGAGCCCGTCCTGGCTGCCCAAGGAGCGCGAAGGGTTTGAGTCCTATCGAACGCGCGGGCTGCGTTCGGTCGGGAGCACCGTGGCGCACTCCGTGGTCATCCAAAACGCCCACATCACCCTGGAGGGTGCGATCGAGGTGGGGGCGATGGTGTGCGTGGAGGGCACCGACCTTTTCGTGATCCCCGCTGAGTATGAGGATCCGCCGGAGATCGTCTGGCAGTGGCATCCCGACTACGAAGACTTCGAGGGGGATGAAAGCGACTGGGAGGACATCGAGCAGTACCTGAGCCAGCCCGATGTCATTTGGGGTAACGCGGTTGCCATCCAAACCTGGTTGGTGGGAGAAAGCTTTGAATCACTCGTGATCGACAGTTGGGAGCCCTGGTGGGGAGTCTACGAATGTTGAAGGCGGCCCTTGCGGCAGGCGTTACTGCGCTGCTCACTCTCGTTGTCATTTCCCCGGCGGTGGCCGAGGAGTGCTCCCAGGCTGCTCAATCCAGCGGGGCTTGCGTTCGGGTGACCACAACCCTGGATAGTTCTGGTGTCACGGTGGGGGCCAACGGTCTGACACCGGGTACACCCGGGTCTGCCACCTCGCCCTCGACACGGCCACCCACTTCGTGGTGGTCTCCGCCGCCACCCAGGGAGCCGGTACTGGGGACCTCCGAGTGTGAGGTCAAGATCTCTGGTTACTGTCGGGCGTCTTCGCCCGCAAAGAATTCTTCCCCGGAGGAGACACCCCCCACCCCACCGTCGACGCTGAGCGATCTGGTGGGGTTTTCGCCAGGCTCCCCAAAGATTCGGGTGGAGCCAGGAGGGTGGAGTATTCCGCGAGTGCCCACCAACGTTTTTGCTGCGGTGGGGGAGACCAGAGAAATGGGCGAGTTGTTGGGGTACCCGATCGAGATTCTTTTTCAACCGGTTCGATACGAATGGACCTATGGGGACGGTGCGAGGGCAACCCTCTCCGAGCCCGGATCCTCGTGGGGGGCGCGCCAGTTTTCTGCAACGCCCACCTCTCACGTGTATGCCCGACCAGGGAACTACCCGCTGACCCTTCGGGTGGGATTTAGCGCCTCCTACCGTTTTGATGACGGGGCGTTTGAGTCCATTCCGGGCCTGGTGTGGCGTGATTCTGGCGCCCGCAGTGTCACGGTCCTGACCGTGAGCCGGGGTTTGGTGGAGAGCGGATGTGCCCCGGGAACACTCGTTCGGGGCAAATGTTAGGACAGTAGCCAGGTATTCTTAGGACTCCCGCAAGCTTCCCCCCAGCTTCCGCCGCGACACTGTCGGGTGTCGAAAGGAGTTCCCCGTATGAACAGCCCCGAGGAGCCCCGCGCGGATCAGCCCGAGGACACCCCTGAAAGCCCCCAGCCGGAGGTTTCTTCCGCTGCGCCGAATTCGCCGGAGCAGCCCGAGCAGCCGGAGGCCTTGGGGACCAGGCGTGCGGAGCTTGCGAGTGAGCGCGCAGCGTCGGAGTCGAAGTTTTCCGGTTCCCCCTTCGCGCACGGTACCTACTCCGGGGTAGGGGACAGCATCGCGCGTGAGCGTGCGAAAGTCATGTCCGAAGACAAACGCCGCGCCAAAAACCTGGGTGTCTTTGTCACTGCTGCGCTTCTCGTGGGGGGTTTGCTCGGAGGAACAGCGGGTGGTGCTTTCGCCATCTGGAATCTTTCTTCCCGAGGTTTGGTGACCGAAGGGGTAACAGCTCCGACCACCATTACGGTCAATGCGCCACTAGAAGCCAGTGAGATTACGGCGGTGGCCGCCGCCGCAATGCCCTCCGTCGTCACGCTCGAAGTGGCTGGGATGGGGGGAGCGGGAAGCGGTTCCGGTGTGATCATTACCCCTGAGGGCCATCTGATCACCAACGCCCACGTGGTGTCTATTGGCAACAATGAGCCGAGTATTCGCGTGACGCTCTCCGATGGCAGGCTTTTCGAAGGCACCGTGGTGGGGCGCGACATCGTTGCGGATATTGCCGTCGTCAAGATTGACAGCGACGGAGTCTTTCCCGTCATGCCGATTGGTGATTCATCGGCGCTCAACGTCGGCGACCAGACGATTGCCATTGGCGCACCGTTGAGCCTTCCCGGCACGGTGACCTCCGGCATTGTCTCGGCGATCAACCGAAGCATCACGGTGGGAGCCTCGCAAGCACCGGGTGAAGAAGACGGTCAGTTTGATTTTGATTTACCCGGAAGCTCCCTCTTGAACGGCCAAACGATTTCCATCCCGGTGGTGCAAACCGATGCGTCGATTAACCCGGGAAACTCCGGTGGCGCACTGCTCAACCGCAACGGCGAGTTGATCGGTATCAATGTGGCGATCGCGTCGACCGGGGGGCAAGGCTCCGGCAGCATCGGTTTGGGTTTCGCTATCCCCGGTAATTTGGCCTACCGCATCGCGCAGGAAATCATCGAAACAGGGTCTGCCAGCCACGGGTTGCTGGGCGCGCTCGTTACCGACGCCCAATCTGTTCCCAGTTCCACTGTGACGGGTGCCTACATTGATTCCGTGACCCCCGGTGGGGCAGCGGCGATCGCTGGCGTGCGGGCAGGGGACGTGGTGACGAGGTTCAACGGCCTCCCCATCACCAACCGGATTGACCTGACTGCCCAGGTGCGCAGCTTGCCCGGGGGAACTGCCTCAACACTCACCTATGTGCGCGGAGGCAACTCCTTCACCGTCGAGGTGGAATTGGGTGAGCTCGAGTAGCGGCGAAGGCTATTCGTCGCGAAGTTTTTCGTAGATTTCTTTACACGCCGGGCACACCGGGAACTTCTCGGGGTCGCGACCGGGAGTCCACTTCTTGCCACAGAGCGCTCTCACGGGTTTTCCGCTGAGCGCACTCGAGAGAATCTTGTCCTTCTTTACGTAGTGGGAATAGCGGTCGTGGTCACCCTCGTCGAGCTGCTCCTCTTCGAGAAGTTTCTCAAGCTCCCGGTCAAGAACGTCGGTTCCGCCACCCTGTTCGTCCGATTCCATGCCCGCCATGTTAGCTCTCTCCCCTCACGAAAGCCGAAAAGCTGGGGTCCCCGGGACTCAGGGAAAACGCAGTGTCAGGAAGCTCCGCGATAGCGTCCCGATGGTGCGCTCGCGCTCGGGAGAGAAGCTCCGGCTGGAGCGCGGAATCGCTCACCTCTCCCTCGACCATCAGGTCGTGGGAAAGCGGCCGGGCACCCTCGGGAGGTGCTCCCTCACCGACGACCAACGCGTCGCCCGTGGCGACACCGGCGTGTAGGACCCGAAACGCGCTTTTTGCTCCCGCGTGGTGGGCCTTATCGGAGCTTTTCTTTGCCACCGGCACCCAGGAACCGTCGTCATCGGCGCGGGCCACCAGTTTGTAGACCAACCCGGCAGCGGGATGCCCGGAGCCCGTCACCACGCTGGTTCCCACACCAAAAACATCCACGGGGGCGCCGCGAAGCCCAGCGATTGTGTGTTCATTCAGATCGTTTGTCACCACAATTTTGGTGGCGGTGGCACCGAGTTGATCGAGGTGCGCCCGTACCTGGGACACGACGACCGGGAGGTCACCGGAATCAATGCGCACAGCGCCCAGATTCTTTCCGCCCACGGCAATCGCGCGCTCCACACCCTTCACCATGTCGAATGTGTCAATCAGCAGCGTGGTGCTAGACCCCATGGTTCGTATTTGAGCGGCGAAAGCCTCCTCCTCGCTGTCGTGGGCGAGAGTGAAAGAGTGGGCGGCTGTTCCTCTGGTGGGAATCCCGTAAAGCTCGCCAGCAGCGAGGTTACTGGTGGCGGAAAACCCGGCGAGATATGCCGCCCTCGCAGCGGCAACAGCGGCGCGTTCGTGGGCTCGCCGTGCCCCCATTTCAATCAGATCTCGTGAGCCTGCCGCCTGGACCATGCGTGATGCGGCGCTAGCAATCGCGCTGTCGTAGTTGAGAATGCTGAGGATCAGGGTCTCTAACAGGACTGCTTCGGCGAACGTGCCTCGAACCTGGAGAATGGGCGATCCGGGCACGTAGATTTCGCCCTCCCGGTAGCCGCGAATGGTTCCGCGGAAACGGTAGTGAGACAGCCACTCCAGGGTGTCGTCACTGACAATCGATTCGCGCGCTAAAAACTCCAGCTCGTTTTGGTGAAATCGAAACTGCTGGATGGCCTCAATAAGGCGTGCCGTACCGGCCACCACTCCGTAGCGTTTGCCGCCCGGCAACTGGCGGGAGAACACCTCAAACACGGTGTTGCGCTCCGCGCGACCGGAGGCTCGCGCGGCATCGACCATGGTCAGCTCGTAATGATCGGTCAAAAGCGCGGTGGACACACCTCCAGCCTAGCTTCGACCGGGTCCTCTAGAATGAGACCATCGAGTGGGCAGGCGCCCATCCAATTCGGCGCGGGGAGGTGCTGCAGGAATGGTGTTCGACCCCCACGTCTTCACCGAATTCAGATTCCTGGCGGCCCATATTGACCGCGCGACCATGCGGGTCGAGTTTGACTATGAACTCGCCGGTGAGGGACACAGCGAGCTGTTCCACGAGTCGCTGATCTTCACCCCCGTCCGGCAGGGCCACGATGTGGACTGGCCTCGGGTAGAGGGCCTCGTCACGATTCTCGGTGCACTACTGGGGTTGAGTTACTACAAAGCCGCCGCCCCGCCCCGTTACGTCATCTCCCAGCCGGGCATGACCCAGGCGGGCGTGGACTATCTGCGCGAAGTCATCGCCCACGGTCTGGGCGAGTTTGCCTTCCGCAACAAGCTGCCAGGCCTCCTTGAGCCAGAGATTGTGGTGACCTCCGGTGGATCCGAACCCTTCCCCGCCGATTCACACCTGACCCCCGAGGGCGACCCGCTGGTCCCGATCGGGGGCGGCAAAGATTCTGTGGTCACGGTTGAGCTTTTAGCGGCAGCCCGGATGCACCCGGTTCAGTTTGCGGTCAACCCCAATCAGGTGATGTATCGCGTGGGCCGGATCAAAGGCCACCCCCTGATTTCTGTCACCCGGGATCTTGACGAGCGCTTGCTAGAGCTCAACGAGCAGGGCGCTCTTAACGGTCACGTGCCCGTCACCGCCATCAATTCGTTGATTTCTCTGGTCCAAGCCCGAATTATTGGGCTGGGTCCCGTGGTGATGTCCCTGGAGGCTTCGGCTTCGGAAGCAACATTGACCTGGGACGGGGTGGAGGTAAACCACCAGTGGTCGAAGTCAGAGCGCGCGGAAGCTTTGCTCCACGACATGTTGGGCCCCCAGGCAGGCCTCTCTGCCGGTGCATATTTTTCCCTGCTGCGCCCTTACAGCGAACTTCAAATTGCGCGCTACTTTTCCGGGTTGCGCGAATACCACCCGGTCATCACCAGTTGCAATCGCGCTTTCCGGCGCGGCGTCGAAGACGCTCGCTGGTGCGGCGATTGTGACAAATGCCGTTTCATTTTCTTGATTCTTGCTCCCTTCATTCCCTCGAGCTCTCTCACCCGCATGTTCGCTGACAACCTCTTGGACAACGCTTCACAGCTCGAGGGTTACCGGGCTTTGTTGGGGCTTCACGAACATCGGCCTTTTGAGTGCGTCGGAGAACAAGCCGAATCGATGGTCGCTCTGGGATGGATTACCGGTATGTCGGAATGGCGGGGGACCGCGGTGGTGCGAGAGCTACTCACCGAAATACCCGATTTAGCCAGCCCTCACCCAGACTTGGAAGAGCAGGTGCTCGGCGTCCGCGGGAGCGGGGTGTCGATGCCGGGCAATTTCGTTAACCTAGGCGCCATTCTTGGCTAAGCAGCCCCTCACCCTGGCGGATATAGCTGAGGGCACCGTCCTCATCGTGGGAGTGGGTCGAGAGGGAACCGCGCTGGCGCGGGCTCTTTTGTCGCTAGAGCGCCCGCCCGCCACCCTCGCACTCGAGGGCTCTGGGGGAGAGGCAGCCGCGCGCTTCCTGGAGGACTTCGGTCAGCACATTCCCGTGCATTTTTTTGAGGACCAAGAGGCGAGGCCTTCCGTTTTTCAGGATGTCACCGTCGCGGTCATGTCGCCAGGCATCGCACGCACGAGCGCGCTGTATCAGGCGCTGGTCCGGTGGGGGATAGCGCTCACCTCGAGCAGCGCGCTGTTCGTTTCGGAGCACGCGTCCACCCTGGTGGGGGTGACCGGGTCCAAAGGAAAATCCACCACCAGCACCCTGATTCACCGCTTGCTCGTTGAGTCCGGCCACACCGCAACGCTCGGCGGCAACATGGGAATCCCCCTGGTGGGCAGCGAACCGGGAGACCGCCAGGTCGCTGAGCTCTCGAGCTACCAGTGCCACTACCTTGAGGCGTCGCCAGATGTGGTGGTACTCACTGCGTTGTTCCCGGAACACCTGGATTGGCATGGCTCCATTGACCGCTACTTTGGCGACAAACTCAATATTGTCGCGCATTCCCCGCGGGTGGTGATCGCCAATGCGGATGACCCGATCCTGCGCCAAGAACTCACCCGTCGATACCCCGACCTTGAGGTGACCTGGGTGGGGGAGGGTTACGACTGGCACCTCGAGCCAGAGGGGTCCCACTCGTGGTTGTGCCACGGGGATCAGCGCCTCTTCTCGACCGAGCGATCAACACTGATCGGCGAGCACAACCACCGCAACATGTTGCTAGCGCTTGCTGGGGCCAGTGCCACCGGCGCTCTCGACAAACGTGCAATAGAAGCAGCCCTGGGCAGTTTTGAGGGCTTGGCGAACCGGTTAGAGCACATCCATGACGCCAGCGGCGTCGTGTTTATCAACGACTCTTTGGCCACCAACCCCCATGCGGCAGCCGCTGCGTTGGAATCCTGCTCTTCCCCCGGAATGGTGTGGTTGGTGGGAGGTTTTGACCGCGGGGTTGACTACACGGTGTTAGTCGAGCGGGTTGTCGCCACCACACCCCGCCACATCCTTGGTTTGCCCGGATCGGGGCCAGCTCTGGTGGAGCTGTTTCGAGCAGCCCTCGAGCAGGCTGGGCGGAGCGAGCAGGTGATCCTCGGCACCGTGGAGAGCATGAGCGAGGCGGTGTCGCGGGCCCGCGAGCTCGCCGGGCCTGGCGATTACGTGCTGCTCTCGCCCGGCGCCCCGAGCTTTGGGTACTACCGTGATTACCAACACCGGGCCGATGATTTCCGGGCAGCCATCGAGACCACCCAACCAAAGGATCCTGCATGAACCGCGCCGACGCACGCACCCCCGACCAGCTTCGTCCCGTAGGAATCGAACGCGGCTGGAGCGCCCAAGCTGAGGGCAGCGCTCTGATCAACTTCGGCAACACCAAGGTGTTGGCGACCGCGTCGTTCACGCCCGGGGTGCCGCGCTGGCTCTCTGGCTCCGGAAAAGGCTGGGTAACCGCGGAGTATGGAATGCTGCCGCGCTCCACCAACGAGCGCATGGGTCGCGAATCGGTCAAAGGAAAGATTGGCGGGCGCACCCACGAAATTTCCCGCCTGATTGGGCGAAGTCTTCGCGCCGTCATTGACCTGGATGCCCTGGGGGAGAACACTATTGTGCTCGACTGCGATGTGTTGCAAGCCGATGGCGGTACCCGGACAGCGGCCATCACCGGTGCTTATGTGGCGCTGGTAGACGCCGTCAACTGGGCAAAAAACAACGGCCACGTGTCGCCTGGCGCCCAGGCCATTACGGATTCACTCTCGGCCATCAGTGTGGGAATTGTGGAGGGCACGCCGCTCCTGGATCTTGCCTACGTCGAGGACGTGGCCGCGGAAACGGACATGAACGTTGTGGTCACCGGTCGCGGGTCTTTTGTGGAAGTCCAGGGCACTGCGGAGGGTGCACCTTTCGATCGTGCAGAGCTTGACCAGCTGCTGGATCTCGCCCTCGTGGGAACCACGGAGCTGGCAAAAATTCAGCAGGCTGCACTGGAGGGCAACTAGCTCATGAAGCTCGTGGTGGGAACCCGCAACGCACACAAAATTGCGGAACTCACGGAGATTTTGACCCCGGCGTTGGGGGCGCTGGATTTGGTTCCAGCGCAGGGCGAAGCCCCCGAAGAAGACGCGACCACGTTTTATGAAAACGCGCTCATCAAAGCCCGCGCGGCGTTTGCTGACTCCGGCCACCCCACAATTGCCGATGATTCGGGAATTGAGGTTCGGGCACTCGGTGGGCAACCCGGTGTTCGCTCCGCTCGTTATGCCGCCAGCGGCCTGGATGAGGACAACACGGCCCTGCTGTTGAAAAACCTTGAAGGGGTGGAGGACCGGCAGGCGGAGTTTGTGTGTGCTGCGGCGTATGTCACGGCCCGCGGCGAATACGTCATTGAGCGCCGATGGGAGGGCACCATTGCTCACGCCCCCAGCGGGGGCGGCGGATTTGGTTATGACCCGATTTTTCTGCCCGAAGGGAGCGCGGTCAGTGCTGCCGAGATGAGCCCTGCGGAGAAGAATTCGGTCTCCCACCGAGGGCAAGCGTTTCTGGCCCTCGCTGAGCTGATTGCTACCCTCCCGACCGAATAATTCTGCTGGCTTTAGCGCCTTTCAGGCGCTATGCTGGGGGCGCGCAGAATCCTCGATTCTGTGACTTCGCGTGTCGACCTCAGGTACACACCCGTCGGTCCCTCGACACTCTCTCCTCCGGGAGCGTGGATGTCTGGGGTGCGGTGGTGGCCTCGGCACCAGGCTCGCACCGCCGGTGCGGGAAACCGATAACAACAAAAGGAGTGCAGCAATGGCTGCCGTCACCATTCGACAACTACTCGACAGCGGTGTTCACTTTGGACACCAAACCCGCCGCTGGAACCCGAAAGTTCGGCGTTTCATTCTTACCGAGCGCAGCGGTATTCACATCATCGATTTGCAGCAGTCGCTGGCCTACATCGATGAGGCCTATGCCTTCTTGAAGGACATCGTCGCCAAGGGCGGCACTGTGTTGTTCGTGGGAACGAAAAAGCAGGCCCAGGAAGCCATCTCCGAGCAGGCTCTGCGCGTGGGTCAGCCCTACGTCAACGAGCGTTGGCTGGGGGGACTCCTCACTAACTTCCAGACGGTCTCTAAGCGTCTGGGCCGCATGAAAGAGCTCGAAGAGGTTGACTACGAGGACACCACTCAGGGTTACACCAAAAAAGAGTTGCTGATGAAGAAGCGCGAGCTCACCAAGCTTCAGAAGTCACTGGGCGGTATTCGCACTCTCACCAAGGCTCCCGACGCAATCTGGGTGATTGACCCGTTGCGCGAGCACCTTGCCATTGACGAGGCGAAAAAGCTGCGGATTCCGATTGTCGGAATCCTCGACTCCAACGCCGACCCGGATGACTTCCACTACCCGATCCCCGGTAACGATGACGCTATTCGCTCCGTCGCATTGCTGACCAAGTTGATGGCAGATGCTGTTGCCGAAGGTCTGATTGAGCGCCACCAGAAGCCAGAAGCTGAAGGCAACGTGTCCGCTGTGGAGCCCCTGGCTGAGTGGGAACGCGAACTGCTCGAGCAGTCCGGCGAACCTGCCGCTGAGGCGGCTCCCGCTGCAGAGGGCGAAAAGAAGCCTGCTGCGAAGAAGCCCGCCGCCAAGAAAGCTCCGGCCAAGAAGGCAGAAGCCGACAGCGCGGAGCCTGCAAAGAAGGCACCGGCAAAGAAGGCCCCCGCTAAGAAGGCAGACACCGCTAAGGATGATGCAGCGGCTAAGAAAGCTCCTGCAAAGAAGCCGGCTGCGAAGAAGCCTGCCGCGGACGCTGACAAAAAGCCTGCCGCTAAAAAAGCCCCAGCCAAAAAGCCTGCCGCCAAGGCACCGGCCGCTAAGACTGAAAAGAAGTAAGGAGCACCCTGATGGCGAGCGTTTCTCTCGAAAACATCAAAAAGCTGCGTGAGCAGCTGGGAACCGGAATGGTCGACACCAAGAATGCCTTGGAAGAGGCCGACGGTGACCTCGAAAAAGCCACGGAGATCCTCCGCTTGAAAGGGGCGAAAGGCAACGCGAAGCGAGCCGATCGCTCCACCAGCGAGGGCCTCGTTGCTGCCCACGAAGGCGCGGGCGTCGCCTACCTCCTCGAGCTTGCGTGCGAGACCGACTTCGTCGCCAAGAACGAGAAGTTCGTTGCCCTCGCGGATTCTGTTCTTGAGGCTGTCGTGGCTTCGGGTGCTGACAGCGCAGAAGCTGCGCTGCAGGCTGCTGCAGCTGGCGGGACCATCGGCTCCATGATCGATGACCAGGCGGCAATCCTTGGCGAAAAGGTTGAGCTTCGTCGGGTGGCCAAGGTTGAAGGCGACAGTTTCGCCGTTTACCTGCACAAAACCAACAAAGACCTGCCTCCGCAGGTGGGCGTTGTGGTGGCCTACTCCGGAAGCGATGCTGACACTGCGCGCAGCATTGCCCAGCACATTTCGTTTGCTGACCCCCAGTACCTCTCCCGGGAGGATGTCCCCGAAGAGGCTGTGGAAGCTGAGCGCCGCATCGTCGAAGAAATTTCGCGCGGTGAAGGTAAGCCGGATGCGGCTTTGCCGAAAATCGTCGAGGGTCGCGTTGGCGCGTTCTTTAAGCAGGTTGCTCTCCTGGAGCAGGACTACGCCCGCGATAACAAACTCTCCATCAAGCAGGTCGTGGAACAGGCTGGTCTTACCGTGACTGGTTTCGCTCGTTTCCGAGTGGGTTCCTAAACGTTTGATGACCTCGGGGGCTAGGGCACGGTGTGCCCTAGCCCCCGAGTCGTTTCTGCGCCCACTACGCTTGAGGGGCAGCGAGAGGAGCCACTATGGCGGAGAAAAAACGTCGGGTACTTCTAAAGCTCTCGGGTGAAGCTTTTGGCGATGGTCAGTTGGGGGTCAACCCCGATGTGGTGGCTCAAATTGCCCGCGAAATCGCGGAGGGCGCCAAGAAAGCCGAAGTGGCCGTGGTGGTCGGGGGAGGCAACTTCTTCCGCGGCGCTGAACTTTCCCAGCGGGGCATGGATCGCCGTCGTGCGGACTACATGGGAATGCTCGGCACCGTGATGAACGCGCTCGCCCTTCAAGACTTTTTGGAACAGGCCGGCGCCGAAGTTCGCGTGCAGTCCGCTATTTCGATGACCCAGGTGGCGGAGCCCTACATCCCGCAACGCGCGATTCGACACATGGAAAAAGGGCGAGTCGTCGTCTTTGGTGCTGGGGCCGGCTTGCCCTACTTCTCCACCGACACGGTGGCCGCGCAACGCGCTCTCGAGGTGCTCGCGGATGAAGTCCTGGTGGCAAAAAATGGGGTTGATGGCGTCTATTCCAATGACCCCAAGAAGGACCCCACCGCGAAGAAATACGAAAAGGTGACGTATCAGGAGGCGCTGGTGCAGGGCCTCAAAGTCGTCGATTCCACCGCTTTCAGCTTGTGTATGGATAACAAGATGCCAATGGTGGTGTTCGGTATGGAACCAGCGGGCAACGTCACCAAGGCGATCCAGGGCAAGCGCCTGGGCACCCTGGTGTCCTAAAGCCCCTCGATAGACTGCGACTAAAGGAGACACCATGATTGAGGACGTAATCGCGCAGGCGAAAGAAAAGATGGCCAAGGCCGTTGACGTGGTCCAGGAAGACTTTCAGACCGTTCGAACAGGTCGTGCAAACCCGGCCCTTTTTCAAAAAATCATGGTCGACTACTACGGCCAGCCCACTCCACTGGCCCAGTTGGCGAGCATGCAGAACATCGAGGCGCGCACTCTCGTCGTGACCCCGTATGACAAATCAGCGATGAAAGAAATTGAAAAAGCCATCACCAATTTCCCGAACCTGGGTGCCTCGCCCAGCAACGACGGTGAAGTAATCCGTGTGACCATGCCCGAGCTCACTGAGGAGCGCCGCAAGGAATACGTCAAAATTGTGCGGCAGAAAGCAGAGGACGGCAAAGTGTCGATTCGTTCTGTTCGCCGGAAAGCGATGGACGACCTGGAGGCGCTGAAATCTGAGGTCGGCGAAGACGAAGTCTCGCGGGCGGAGAAAGAAGTAGAAGCGCTCACCAAGACGCAGGTCGACCACGTCGACGAGGTTTTGAAGAAGAAAGAAGCTGAGCTTCTCGAGGTCTAATGACACCTCCCACACCCGACGAGTCTGCGAAGAGCTCCAAGAAGCCCCTCGCCCCGTCCGTGTCCCAGCCGCTCGCGCAATTCGAGGCGGCCGTCCACGACATGGAGGAGCAGGTGCGCGAGGTCAACGCGCGCATCGATAAGAAAGCGGGGCGTCCGCTCTGGCTCGCTATAGCGTTTGGCCTTCTTCTTGGCGGAATTTTCGTCGCAAGCCTGTTCTTTGTTGAGGCGTTGTTCATGGTGTTCGTCACCGGGCTTGTGCTGTTTGCCACACTCGAGCTCTCCGGGGCACTCGTGGAGAAAGGTCGGCTTAAGGTGCGGTGGCCGCTTGCGGTCATGGCCTCAGCGATGCCACCGCTGGTCTTCTTTTTTGGGCCCACCGGGCATCTCTGGTCCCTGCTTGGCGCAGTTTCAGTGGCGGTTGTGGCTCGACTGGTGCGCGCAGCATTGGACGCGTCGTCGCGAGCATCGCTGCTTTCTGACATAGGCGTGGCGATTGTGGTGTTGACCTATATCCCGTTCCTTGGCAGCTTTGCTCTCGCCGTTCACACGGCACCCGGTGGCGTCTGGTGGGTCTTTACCGGGGTCGTGGTGGTGGTCAGTGTGGATGTCGGCGCCTACGTGACGGGGCTCAGTTTCGGAAAAACACCTCTTGCCCCGCGGATTTCGCCGAAGAAGACGTGGGAGGGCTTCGCTGGGTCCGCCCTGGCGGCGCAGATTGCAGCGGTGTTGCTCGGCACACTGGTCTTGGGCCTTCCCTGGTGGGCGGCAGTGATTATGGGAGTGGCGCTCTTGGGCTCTGCGACACTGGGGGATTTGCTGGAGTCGCTGATTAAACGCGATCTCGGGATCAAAGACATCTCGTCCTGGTTGCCCGGTCACGGTGGCTTTCTTGACCGGATGGATTCGATATTGCCCTCCATGGCCGTTCTGTTTGTTCTGTTTCAAATATTTGGCTAACCGGTTGTCCTCACGGGTTTTTCCCCGAGCGCTGGCAGACTAGGCCCGTGGATAGTCCCTTTGCGCGCGCGCCAAAAGGCATGTCGGGTTACGACCCCGCCGTCGTCGACGAGTTCCTTGAGCGCGCCAAAAATGTCTTTGAAAGCGACGGTCGCGACCTGACCTCGAGCGACATCCGGGCCAAGGTTTTCCCGCTGGTCTCGAAAGATGGCTATTCGACGAAAGCAGTGGATGAGGCGCTGTGGCGCCTGGAGGAAGCGTTCGCTGACAAAGAGCGCCTGGCGGAAACCGAGCTGCAGGGCGAGAAAGAGTATTTCAACTCTGTTCGAGAGCGGGCTCAAGACATTTTGGACCGCGCGGCACGGCCCGCCCAGCAGAAGTTCCGTCGCTCAGGAAAGCTGCAGCCGGGTTACCACGTGGGGGACGTCGATGTTCTCTGCGGCAATATTGCTCGCTATTTCCAACAGGAGGAGTCCCTCTCGGTGGCGGCCGTGCGCAAGGAGACCTTCCGCACGCAGCTCGGCGGGTATGACGAGAAGCAGGTGGATGTTCTGCTGGATGACACCATCTCGGTCATGTTGGCTGTCCGCTAACCGCACCAGCACAGCCTGCTCGCCTAGACTTCAGGGATGCTTGCGTTGCCTGACGTCCGCCGATTTGTGGCCCGTGTGGATGTGCGAGAACCGGTGTTGCGCGTCTGGGTTGCAATCGCTGCCGTGGCGGGATTTGTTGCCGTGGCGTTGGTGAGTCCTCAGCCCGGTCAGGCCGCCTGGTTTGCCGGGGAGAACTCTGACTCCCAAACCCTGGTCGCTCTGGGAGTGGAAACCACAATCGAACGCGAGGATGTCACTGTGACGGCCGGTTATTCCGGCCTACCTTCGGTGGGAAACCCCGCGCGGGGAAGCGCCCAAGCGATCGCTCTGGGTTTGGTCACCGATGCCGGATGGACCGAAGGCGAGTATCGCTGCCTGGTTGCTTTGTGGCAGAGAGAGTCGGGCTGGAATCACTTGGCCGAGAATCCCTCCTCCGGCGCCTATGGCATCCCCCAAGCTTTGCCCGCCAACAAGATGGCCTCAGCCGGAGATGATTGGGCTTCCAACCCCGCGACTCAGATCCGCTGGGGAATCGGATATATTTCTGCCCGCTACGGGACCCCCTGCGAGGCGTGGGGGCACTCTGAACGGCGGGGTTGGTACTAAATCGTGCCCCGGAGTAATCGACGCCGAGACGAGGGCGAGCCCCTCGACTTTGACCGTCTGCGTACCGGTTATCGCCGAACCGAGACGAAGCGGGGCGAGTCCTACACGGTTCAACCCATCAGCGAGCGCAACGCGAAAAAAACGTATAAGTGCCCCGGGTGTCATGTCCCCATCGCTCCGGGGGTAGCCCACGTTGTGGCCTGGCGTAACGATGGAATCATGGGCGAATCCCAGGGTGTTCAGGATCGACGCCACTGGCATAACCACTGCTGGAAAATAGGCTGATGAGCCTCATCACCTCGACCACGGTGTTGCCTGCTCGACGCAGCGATGTGAGCTTTGTGACTGAGGATGGCGTCGAACTGGTGGGGGAGCTGTCGGTGCCCGAGAGCCATCCCCCCATGGCGACCGCGCTATTTCTTCACCCGTTGCCGACCGCCGGCGGGTTTATGGATTCCCATGTCATCCGGAAAGCCTCGTGGCGCCTGCCGGCGTTGGCGGATATCGCGGTCCTGAGATTTAACTTCCGCGGGGTCACCTCGCCCCGCGGCACATCGGGTGGCTCCTTTGGCGAAGGCATTGCGGAGGGAGAAGACCTGAAATCAGCTCTGCGGTTCGTTCACGAACAGGGCTTACCCACCCCGTGGCTGATCGGTTGGTCCTTTGGCACGGAAGTAATCATGAAGCACGCCAGGCCCCTGGTCGATCAGATTGCTGGTGCAATCTTGCTCTCACCTCCGCTTCATCGAACGAGTAGTGACGAGGTGGCGGCGTGGGCAGATTCTTCCGTGCCGGTGGCTGCGCTCATTCCTGAATTCGATGAGTTTCTGCCCCCGGCAGCCGCATCCACCGGTTTTGCTCCAGCCCCCAACATCGACGTCGTCCCCGCCGATGGAGCCAAACACCTCTGGGTGGGGGAGAAGCACACCAAGTGGGTGCTCGATCAAATAGCGCTTCGGCTTAACCCGCCGACGTATCCTTTGCCCGAGTCTTTCGGGGCGTAGACGGCTGTGGTGTCTTACCCGCCGACGTATTCTTTGCGCGAGCCTTTCGGGGCTTAGACGGCTGTGGTATTTCATGGTTGAGGACATCGCCCACTACGGTGCGCAGTGACTCGACGTAGGAGGCGATCGCTTCCCGCTCTGCGGTGAGCTCGATCAGTCGAGCTTCAGCAGCCGCCACTCGGGACGTTGCTTCTTTCTCGGCAGCGTGGATCAGCTCCGCGGCTTTCTCCTCCGCTGCCGCCACAAGATCGGCGGATTCCTTCATCGCGCGGGTTTTGCCCGTCGCATTGGATTCTTCAATCGCTTCGATGAGCTTCTGGTGTTCGCTCCGCAGCGCTGCCACGCGTTCCTTGAGGTCTGCGTGCTGCTCGGTGAGGTCCGCGGTGTAGCGGTCGTTTAGTTCGACCGCCTTCTGATGAGCTTCCAGAAGTGCTTTTTCTGCTTCCGCGCGGCGAGCAGACAGCTCGGTTTCCAGGTTTGCGCGAGCTTCCGCGGCCGCCCGCTCGAGCACCTCGGCTTGCTGCTCGTTCTCCAGTACTAGTCGAGCGGTTGTCTCCGCGACTTCCTTCTCCATTGTTGTCTTCGCAAGCTCCGCCTCCTGGGCGATTGCTTTCAAGGTCATTTCGTGGCTCGCTCGCTCCGCCGCAATGTCTTTGTTGAGCTCCGCGCGCTCTGTCCTTGCCGCGTTAGTTTCCTGCTCCGCGACCACTCTGGCTTCTGCAACGGTCTGCTCGGCCTGCGCGCGGAGGGCTTCGGCTTCCCGCTGCGCAGTGGCCCGCACTTTTGAGGTCTCGGTAGCGACCGTTCCGCGGATACTGGACGCCTCATCGAGGGCGTCCCTGCGGAGGCGTTCCGCCTCTTCGCGGGCGTTAGAGACCAGCCGCTCGGCTTCAGCCCGTGCGCCATCGAGCACGGTGGAGGCTTCATTCTCGGCATCCACTGTCAGACGCTCTGCTTCACGCGTGGCGGCCTCCACCACGGTCTGGGCTTCGAGCTTCGCGAGAGCCAGGGCTTTTTCCGCGCTGATGTCGGCTTGCCCAATGAGCGCTGTGGATTGTTCTTCGGCTATCCGGAGAATCGACTCGAGGCGGGCCCCGAGCCCCGCATAGCTTGCGTCTGCCGGAGTCGACCCCAGCGCGGCGAGCTGATTCTTTAGTTGCGTGACCTCTTCGAGCGCGCCGGCGCGTTCTTTGGCGGCCTGAATCAAATCAGCCCTCAGGGTGGACAGCGCTTCATCAACGTCTGCGCGCTTGTATCCGCGCAGTTCCGTCGGGAACTCGGATTCCGAAGAAGCCATCGTGGGGGAACTCTCTTTCAGCAAGAAAAGGGGAGTGTGCTAAATGTTACCCCCCCTCGAGAGAGTTCGCCCGGTGGCATCGGATACCCTGGGGAGCGGGTTGGCGTCCCGGTAGGTGGGCGCTGTGGCGGGGGAAGGAACACGACGTGCGCATCATCGTGGCCATCGTCCTGCTCGCTATTTCCACCCTGTCTTTGGCGGTGGGTATCGCTGAGCGCACCGTTTTTGAGGAGCCAGAAACCATTGAGCGGGTGATCACCACAGAGACCAAGGCACCTGCCACCATCATTCCCGGATCTGTGCTCACCAGCTATCCCGGACGCCAAACGATCACCGTCCAAGGGGGCGTCTCCGGCCTTGTTCCCGACGAGAGCGGTAAGGGTTTCCTGCGCCAAGAATCAAACCAAGCGTTTGTCGCCTACGGCTCCACGCTGGATGTGATGGCATGGCTTGCCCCCGGCCGGCACACGAAGCTCAGCTACGACCCTGTTCTGACCGAGCTCTCGCAACTTCCGCGCTCCGGCGACACTTTCCTACCCGACCCGCAAGGCTCGGATCTATGGTTCAACGAATTCTCTGGTGAGGGTGACGTTACGTTGTCGCTCGCGGGTAACGAAGACATCACCGTGCTCGTCATGACCGATGGGGTGCTGCCCGCCCCTCAAACCATCACAATTTCGTGGCCCGGAGCGACCGAAGCGCCGTGGATTCTGGCAGCCCTGATTTTGGGTGTGGTGACTTTCTTTGCAGGAATCATCATTGCGCTGAGCAGTCTCATCTCGTGGCGAGACCGGCGCGGTCCTCGTCGTAAACGCACACGCGTCACTCGCCCCCCACGGCGACGAAGCCCCGGTTATGGGCGCGCCGGGGGCCCCAGCCCCACGCCCACCAGAAAGCGTGGCCGCCGGGTCGCCCCACGGGTGGTCTTTCCCCTGGTGGGAGGGCTGGTGTTGGGCCTGGGGGCTTGTGCAACACCCGCCATCGTGGAGAACGAGGGCTTGACTGAGACCACGGCGGTGGCGCCGAATCCGGCGGTCACCGAAAGCCAATTTGCCACGATTATGGCGCGAGTAGCGGGCCAAATTCAGCTGGCTGACCAAGAACTTTCGGTCAACACGTTGAACCCGCGGGTCACCGAACCCACCCTGTCCGCGCGGCGCGTTGCCTACATCGTGACCCGGGCGGATGCTGAGGCGCAACGCGTGATGCCCATACCCTCTTCGCCGATCCGTCTGGTGTTGCCGCAGCAGACAACCGGCTGGCCTCGCAGCGTGTTTGCGGTTATTCAGGATGAGCAGGATCTTGAATCACCCTCGCTGGGAGTGGTTCTTCGTCAAGAGGATCCACGCTCGAATTATCGTTTGACCTATGCGATTGTGCTGAACCCTCAGGTCGAGTTGCCGGATCTGCCCCCCGCAACACTCGGGGCGGCAAAGCTGCGCGCTGATTCGAAACTAACTCGCGTGACACCGTCAGCTTTGCTAGCCCACTACGCCGATGTTGCCAACAGCGGCGCGGACAGTCCTTTTGTCGGAGAGTTTTCTCTCGCGACCGACACTCTCTATTCGCAGATGGGCCCAGAAGCCCTCCAGCTCCGCCAAGAGTCGTTTGGTGACAGTGTCGAAGTGAGTTGGAGCACGAGTGTGACGGACCGAGAAATTGTGGCGTTTTCCACCTCCAACGCGGGAGCACTGGTGATGGGAACCCTGCGCCAAGTGGAGAGAGTCGAACCCGTGCAATCGGGGGCGACCGTTAATTCCAGTATCGGAATTCGGGCCCTGACCTCGCTGTCCCAATCGAGTGTGGGTTTTGATGTGGACTCCGATGTTCAAATCCTGTTCTACGTGCCTCCGGTGGGCTCGGAGGAAGGTGTCCGGGTTCTGGGCTACACCTATAGCCTGGTAGCCGCACGAGAGGTGGGCAATGAGTAATTTTTCTGGACCGTCGATGGCCGGCGCCGTTGATCTATCCGGCCTGGTTAACAAGCAAAATGCCCCTCAGGCGCCCACAAGCGCCAGCGGCGCCTATGTGCGAGAAGCTGATGATCGCACCGTGGGGGGCCTCGTCGAGCTTTCCAAGACCATCCCGGTCATTCTCGAGATTTATGGCGGCGGTGCCGCCCCACAGCTCGCCGGGCTCATCGAAAAATATCAGGGCAAATTGGTGCTCGGCACCGTGGCAGCCGAGTCAGCCCCGGAGCTCTTACGGGCCCTGCAGGTGCAGGGCTACCCGGTAGTGGCAGCCCTCGTCGGCGGCCAACCCGTTCCGCTTTTTCAGGGTATTCCTCCGGAGGCAGAAATTACTCCCGTCCTCGATCAGGTCTTGGAGCTCGCGGCTAAAAACGGCGTGACCGGGGTGATGCCCGCTCCCGAGGGTGAAGAGGCCGCGCCCCAGGAGCCGCCGCTTCCGCCGCTGCACCAGGAAGCTTTTGACGCACTGTCTCGAGGGGATATCCCCGCAGCGAAAGCCGCGTATCAGCAGGCTTTGAAAGAGGCCCCCGCGGATTCAGATGCTGCCACAGGTCTTGCCCACGTGGAGCTGTTGGAGCGCGTCCAAGGGGTATCGCTTGACCAGGCGCGGGCCGATGCCGCCGCCGCCCCGGGCGATGTGCACAAAGCGCTGATGGTGGCAGACCTGGATATGTCCGGTGGACACGTCGAGGACGCCTGCCGCCGTCTGCTCGCGCTGTACCCCTCAGCTACCGAAGAGGACAAGGAGCTGTTGCGCCAGCGACTGCTCTCGTTCTTTGTCGTCGCCGGGCCCGGGCACGAGGATGTGAAGAAGGCGCGAACGACGCTCACCTCCCTCATGTTCTAGGCCCATGAGCGTCTATCTGGACCACCAGGCAACAAGCCCCATGCCGGAGGCTGTCAAAGAGGCCTACCTTGAAGCTCTCGCGGTTGCGGGTAACCCCAGCGCCCTCCACGGCGGTGGGCGCGCGGCACGAGCATTGCTGGAGAGTGCCCGCGAGAGGGTTGCCGCTGTGGTGGGAGCACATCCCACCGAAGTGATTTTTACCTCCGGTGGCACTGAGGCGATCAACACGGCTCTGAAGGGCAGTGTGTGGGAACACCAGCGCCAGCAGGGTGCGCACTCCCCACCGGTGATTGCCGCCACTCGAGCGGAGCATCACGCGACTCTTGATGCGATTAGCTGGCTGGTCGATCAGGAGGGTGTGCAGTGGCGGGAGGTGGCCGTCGATCATGAAGCCGTGATGGAGCTTGACTCGTTGCAGGAAGCCCTGGATTCCGGCGGTGTCACGATCGTGACGACGCTCTTGGCCAACAACGAGGTCGGGAGTTATCAGCCGGTGAGAGATATTGCTGAGCGCGCGCGTTCGGTGGGAGCCACCGTGCACGTGGACGCTGTGGCGGCGGCGGGGTATGGCCCGCTGGCCTTCTCCGAAATGGGGGTGGATGCCCTCAGCGTGTCCGCGCATAAACTCGGGGGCCCCGTGGGGACAGGGGCGTTGATTCTGTCGCGCCAGGCACCTACCCTTCAGGCGTTGCACCACGGCGGGAATCAGCAGCGCTCTCGCTCGGGAACGATGGATGTCGCGGGCGCGGTGGCCATGGCAGCGGCCTTGGAGGTTCGCGCCGAAGCCCGGAAGTCTGGTCAAGAGCGTCTGGTGGCGCTGCGCGATCGGCTGAAGGACGGATTACTCGCGGGATCGCCTCACGTTGTGGTCCGTGGTTCGCTCAGCAATCGTTTGCCGGGCAACCTCCACGTCACTGTTCCCGGGTGTACCGGCGAAGTGCTGCTGTTTTTGTGTGATCAGGAGGGAATTCAGGTGTCCACCGGCTCTGCTTGTCAGGCCGGTGTGCCCGAGCCCTCGCACGTTCTTTCCGCAATGGGGGTGTCTCCGGAGGACGCGTGGGGCGCGCTGCGGTTGACTCTGGGGTACACGACCAGCGCCGAGGATGTTGAGCACGTCATTCGGGTTTTCCCCTCCGTGGTGGAGCGTGCCACCCAGGCCGGGTTGGCGGGCGTCAAGAGCTAGGTTCAGCGACCGCGTTTAGACTGGACCCATGAAGGTTTTGGCAGCCATGAGCGGTGGCGTGGACAGCGCCGTGGCGGCTGCCCGCGCGGTCGACGCGGGGCACGAAGTGGTGGGGGTGCACCTGGCGCTGTCGCGGCAACCCGGAACTTTGCGTACCGGAGCGCGGGGCTGCTGCACCATCGAAGATTCAATGGATGCGCGGCGCGTGGCCGACATGTTGGGCATCCCCTTCTACGTCTGGGATTTCTCCGAGCGCTTTGCGGCCGATGTTGTTCAAGATTTTGTGGATGAGTACCGAGAGGGTCGCACCCCGAACCCCTGCATGCGGTGTAACCAGCACATCAAGTTTGATGCGGTGATGGAGCGAGGGTTGGCACTGGGATTTGACGCCATCGCGACCGGTCACTACGCCGCCGTGGTCGAGGGCGAAGGTGGCAAAGAATTGCACCGCGCCGCCACCTGGGCCAAAGACCAGTCCTACGTTTTGGGCGTGCTCACCACCGAACAGCTCGAGCACTGTTATTTTCCGCTGGGCGCCACTCCCTCCAAGGATGAGGTCCGCGCGGAAGCAGCTGAGCGAGGGTTCTTTGTGGCACAAAAGCCTGACAGCCACGACATTTGCTTCATTCCCGACGGGGACACCCGCGGTTGGCTCGCCGAGCGGGTTGGGTCGGAAGAGGGTGCTGTCGTGGATGCTGCTGGTGAGGTGGTGGGAAGCCATCAGGGTGCTCACGCGTTCACGGTCGGTCAGCGCAAAGGCCTCCAGTTGGGGTATCCGGCCGACGACGGTAAGCCCCGGTATGTTCTCGAAGTCCGACCCAAAACCAATGAAGTAGTGGTGGGCCCCAAGGAAGCTTTAGCGATCTCTGAGCTCGCCGGTGCACAGATGTCGTTCGCCGGTCTCGATCCCATTGCCTCGGGGTACGCGCAGGCCACTGACGAAGGGTGCGAAGAGTTTGACTGTCACGTGCAGGTCCGCGCCCACGCGGACCCGGTCCCCGCGCGCGCCCACATCAGCCACGGTGAACTCGTTGTGCGGTTGGAGGAACCGCTCCTGGGTGTTGCTCCCGGTCAAAGTGCGGTGATTTACGTGGGCACTCGCGTGGTCGGGCAGGCAACCATCGATCGCACCGTCAGTGCTCTTGCCCCAGCCCGTGCGTAACGTCATCCTGCTCGGGTCCACCGGATCCATTGGCACACAAGCCATCGAGGTGCTTTCTGCCCACCCGGAAGATTTCCAAGTGGTGGGTCTCGCGGTGGGCTCTGATGTCGAGGGCGCGAAGGCGCAAGCGGCAGTCCTCGGGGTCCCCGCTGACCGTATCGCCGTGGGCGCGGCGGAAGCCGCTGCTCTGGTGCGGGACACCCCCTGCGATGTGGTGGTGAACGGCATCACGGGATCCGTGGGTCTCGAACCCACGCTGGCGGCTCTCGCATCAGGCGCCACGCTCGCGCTAGCAAACAAAGAAAGCCTGATTGTCGGGGGCAGCTTGGTTAGCGATGCCCTGCAGCGACCCGACCAGATTGTCCCCGTGGATTCTGAACACTCGGCACTGGCGCAAGCCCTCATGGCGGGCCGTGCCTCCGAAGTGGCAAAGCTCATCGTGACCGCAAGCGGGGGTCCCTTCCGCGGTCGGACCCGCGAGTCTCTCCACGATGTGACCCCGGCCCAAGCGCTCGCTCACCCCACCTGGGATATGGGACTGGTGGTCACCACCAATTCCGCAACGCTCGTCAACAAAGGCCTGGAGGTGATCGAGGCGCACCTGCTTTTCGGGGTGCCTTTTGATCGCATTGAGGTCACTGTCCACCCCCAGTCCATCGTGCATTCGCTCGTGGAATTTGTGGATGGCTCCACCATGGCGCAAGCCTCACCGCCGGATATGCGCTTGCCCATCGCGTGGGGCCTCACCTGGCCCGAGCGCATGCCCGGCGTCATCTCTGGGATCGACTGGACACAGCGCCACGAGTGGACCTTTGAGCCCTTGGATGATGAAGCGTTCCCGGCAGTGGATATGGCCAAGTCGGTCGGTGAAGCAGGGCTCACCTACCCGGCGGTTTTCAACGCGGCCAACGAGCAGGCTGTCGCCGCTTTCCATCGAGGTGCTTTAGCCTTCACAGGAATCACCGATGTCATAGCCGAGGTGGTGGAGCGTCATAGCCCCGGCGTGATGAGCTTGGAAGGCGTCCTCGGCGCTGAGCAGTGGGCACGGACAGAGGCAGATCAGCTGATCGCCGAACGGGCACTCTAGGCGTCAACCAAGGCTGTGTCAGGCCCGCGGGTTAGAGTGACGCCGTGGAAACAGCTTTGGCCTTCGCTCTGGGTGTTCTCGTCATTGCACTGGGGCTGATTGCCTCGATCGCGCTGCACGAGTGGGGACACTATTTCCCGGCGAAGAAGTTTGGTGTCTACATTTCGCAGTTCATGATCGGGTTTGGCCCCACACTTTTCTCCCGAAAGCGCGGCGAAACCGAGGTCGGTTTCAAAGCTATTCCGCTCGGTGGGTACGTGGCGATGGCGGGGATGTATCCCCCGAAAGATAAAAACACTCCCAGCACCGTCTCCACCACGGGTTTCCTCGACAACGCGGTGGGCGAGGACATCACTCCCGAAGAGGCAGAGCGTGAAGACATGGAGAAGCGCAGCTTCTACCGTCTACCCCTGATTCCGCGGATCACCATCATGCTCGGTGGGCCGCTGATGAATTTGTTGATTGCGGTGGTTCTCTACGCCGTGGTGCTGATGGGATTTGGTGTTCCTGCTTTGAGCCTCAGCGTTGGCTCGGTGTCCGAATGCGTCGTTCCCGCGACGCAGACCAGAAGCGAGTGTGGCCCTAATGACCCGGCCGCGCCCGGTGCTCTCGCCGGGCTTCAACCGGGTGACCGCATCACGTCCGTCAATGGGGAGCCTGTGGATGAATGGTTCGCCCTGACCGAGAAAATTCGTGTGTCGCCCGGTCGCGCGCTACCGATAACTTTTGAGCGCGATGGGCAAGTGCAGGCGACAACTCTGACGCCATTGCTCACCGAACGCTATGCCTTCGATGAAGACGGCGAGATTCTGGTCGATGCGCAGGGCAACCCTCAGGTCGAAAACGTGGGTTTCGTGGGGATCAGTTCCGCCCTAGAGAATCAACGCCAACCGGTCACCGAGGTTCTTCCCGCGGTGTGGGACAACACCGTGGGCGTTGCCCGCATTATCGCTACGCTCCCGCAACGCTTAGTCGACACCGCACGCGCAGCGTTTGGGCCGGAGGAGCGCGACCCGAATGGGCCGATCAGTGTTGTGGGTGTAGGGCGCATAGCCGGAGAGATTGCGACTGTCGATACTCTTTCACTCAGGGACCGCACGGCCAGTTTGATTGGCATCCTGGCGTCGCTCAACGTGGCACTCTTCGTCTTCAACTTGATCCCGCTTCTGCCTCTCGATGGTGGTCACGTTGCTGTCGCACTCTTCGATTCGGTGCGTCGCAAAGTGGTGAGGGCCCGGGGTAAACCTGATCCTGGCCCCGTGAATGCCTCGCGCCTCGTTCCGCTCACTCTGGTGGTGGTCGCGATTCTTGGGGGAATGAGCGTCCTGCTGATGTATGCCGACATCGTCAACCCGATACGGCTCTTTTCTTAGACCCCGGGGGTGCTCTGCGATCCGCGCTCCGCTGAGAGCCTGGGAAAGACTCGGCCGTTAAGATAGAAAAACGACTGCATCAATCGATGCGACGAAGAAAGGGTGCCACCGAGTGCCAGCTATCAACCTAGGGATGCCCAAGGTTCCTGAAACCCTCGCCCCCCGCCGAGAGACCCGGCAAATCAACGTGGGCAAAGTCAAAGTCGGCGGCGATGCCAGGGTCAGCGTCCAGTCGATGACCACGACTCAAACCACCGACATTAACGGGACGCTTCAGCAGATTGCCGAGCTCACCGCGACGGGCTGTGACATTGTCCGCGTCGCCGTGCCAACCTCCGATGACGCCGAAGCGTTGCCGATCATCGCCAAAAAGAGCCAAATTCCGGTCATTGCGGATATTCACTTCCAGCCCAAGTACGTGTTCCAGGCTATTGACGCCGGGTGTGGAGCTGTTCGCGTCAACCCCGGAAACATCAAGAAGTTTGACGACAAAGTGGGCGAAATCGCTAAGGCAGCGAAGGACGCCGGAATCAGCCTCCGCATTGGTGTGAATGCTGGTTCATTGGATCCGCGGCTTCTCCAAAAATATGGGAAGCCCACTGCGGAAGCTCTCGTGGAGAGTGCTGTTTGGGAAGCCAGCCTCTTTGAAGAGCACGACTTTCACGATTTTAAAATTTCGGTCAAGCACAACGACCCCATCGTCATGGTCAAGGCTTACCGCCAGCTCGCTGAGCGCGGTAACTGGCCGCTCCACCTGGGTGTGACCGAGGCCGGGCCTGCCTTCCAGGGCACCATCAAATCCTCGGTTGCGTTTGGAATTTTGCTGGGTGAGGGGATTGGAGACACGATTCGGGTGTCGTTGTCTGCCCCACCCGCCGAAGAGGTGAAAGTGGGCCTCAAGATTCTTGAGTCCCTGAACCTCCGGGAGCGCAAGCTTGAAATCGTCTCGTGCCCCAGCTGCGGCCGGGCACAGGTGGATGTTTACACCCTGGCCGACGATGTCACCAAGGGCCTCGAGGGCATGACCGTGCCGCTGCGCGTTGCCGTGATGGGCTGCGTGGTAAACGGACCGGGTGAAGCCCGCGAAGCAGACCTCGGCGTGGCCAGTGGGAACGGTAAAGGCCAGATTTTTGTCAAGGGTGAAGTCATCAAGACGGTTCCCGAAGCGGACATTGTCGCGACCCTGATTGAGGAGGCCAACCGCCTCGCGGCAGAAATGCCGGACGCCCCCAGCGGGGCTCCCGAGGTCGTCACGGCATAGCGGGCGGGTAGTCTAGAGCGGTGCCTACACGCCTGAGCAAGCTCTTTGTCCGTACTCTGCGTGAGGACCCCGCTGAGGCGGAAGTCGCCAGCCATAAGTGGTTGGTTCGAGCCGGGTATATCCGGCGGCAAGCACCCGGCATTTTTGCCTGGCTGCCTTTAGGTCTCCGGGTGCGCCAGAACATCGAGAAAATCGTGCACGAGGAAATGCAGGCCGCCGGCGCACAACACGTTCATTTCCCCGCCCTGTTACCCAAAGAGCCCTATGAGAAAACGGGTCGTTGGGAAGAGTACGGGGATGGAATTTTCCGGCTCAAAGACCGCAAAGAAGCCGAATATTTACTCGCACCCACGCATGAGGAAGTGTTCACCCTCACGGTGAAGGACCTTTACTCGAGCTACAAAGACCTTCCGCTGATGATTTACCAGATTCAGGATAAGTACCGCGATGAGGCTCGTCCACGAGCTGGGCTGCTGCGGGGTCGCGAGTTCTCCATGAAAGACGCTTACTCCTTTGACTACACCGATGAGGGGTTAGAAACCAGCTACCAAGCTCAGCGTGATGCCTATGAGCGCATTTTCCAGCGGCTGGGTCTCGACTACGTCATCGTGAATGCTGACGCGGGAGCCATGGGAGGCTCGCGCAGTGAAGAATTCCTCCACCCCACAGACATCGGTGAGGACACCTACGTCAAAACCGCGGGCGGTTACGCAGCAAACGTGGAAGCATTTGTTTCCACCGCACCCGCGGCCCTGGAGATTCCCGCGGGGCAACCGGCGGTGTTTGATTCCCCGAATACCCCCACCATCGACACACTGGTGGCACTTGCTAACGACCAGCACCCCAAAGAGTCGGGTCCCTGGGTGGCAGCAGACACCCTGAAAAACGTGGTGCTCGCGCTCGTGCACCCTGACGATTCTCGCGAGCTTGTGGTCGTCGGGATTCCCGGCGATCGTGACGTCGATATGAAACGCGCAGAGGTGGCTTTTGCCCCCGCTGTTGTGGAGCAGGCAACCGACGAGGACTTTGCGAAGAACAAGGGGCTTGTCAAGGGTTACATCGGCCCCTGGTCCGCGAGCGGTCCCTGGCTGGGTAGCGAAGCCTCCACAGGGCTCAGCTTCTACGTTGACCCTCGCGTTGTGCAAGGAACTTCCTGGGTGACGGGCGCTAACGTCCACGAGCAGCACGTGTTTGACCTGGTGTTTGGTCGCGACTTTCATGCCGATGGTGTGATGGATATCGCTGCGGTTGTTGATGGCGATGAAGCCCCGGATGGTTCAGGGCCGATAGAAACCGCGCGAGGGATGGAAATTGGACACGTTTTTCAGCTGGGGCGCAAGTATGCCGAAGCGCTGGGACTCAAAGTTCTTGATGAAAACGGATCCCTCGTCACAGTCACTATGGGTTCCTACGGAATTGGTGTCACCCGCCTTGTTGCCGTGATTGCTGAGGCCAACAACGACGAGAAGGGTTTGATGTGGCCAGAGGCCATCGCCCCCTACGACGTGCACGTGGTGGCAGCGGGCAAAGACGAGCTGGTGTTTGAGGTTGCCGAGCAACTGTGTGCGGACCTGGAGGCATCCGGGCGAGAGGTGCTGTTTGACGATCGACCCAAACTCTCACCGGGAGTGAAGTTTGCCGATGCGGAAATTCTGGGTGTTCCCCACATAGTCATTGTGGGAAGGGACGCTGCGGCAGGCCAGGTGGAGTATTGGAACCGCCGGACCGGTGAGCGGACATCGATGGCCCTGGCTGACGTGCTGGCGGCCCTGCCCACCGCGTAAGCAGGCACGGGGTAGAGGAAACGTCTGGCCCCTTGTACTCTGGCTAGCAGCACACCCTGTGTGCACAATCGAATAGGAGGGCAGTCATGGACATCGACATGAGCGTGCTCAAACTGATGGAATCAGAGCGCGAAATTCCCTTTGATGACCTAGTGGCGATCATCGAACAGGCCATTTTGGTCGCCTACGAGAAGCACATGGGCCTTGCGGACAACCGCGGCCAGCGTATTGACCCCGACGCTCCACGGGAACGTGTTGAGCTGGATAAAAAGACCGGCCATGTCACCCTTTACATCCCCATCGTGAACGACGAGGGCGAAGTCATCGGTGAAGAAGCCGACACCCCGCACGATTTTGGTCGCATCGCTGCCACCGCAGCGAAGCACGTCATCAATCAGCGTTTGCGCGACATCGGTGACGATCGCATATTGGGGGAGTACCGCGGCAAGGAAGGGGACATCGTTTCCGGTGTCATCCAGCAGGGCCCCAACCCTCGAATGATCCACCTCAACCTGGGTGAGGTGGAAGCCATTCTGCCCCCCGAGGAGCAGGTTCCCGGCGAAGTTTATGAGCACGGCTCCAGGCTTCGTGCCTACGTGACCAAGGTGGAAAAAGGCACAAAAGGGCCCGCCATTACGGTGAGTCGCACCCACCCCGGCTTGATTCGCCAGCTGTTTACCCTCGAGGTTCCCGAACTCCAAAAAGGTCTGATCGACATTGTGTCCATCGCCCGCGAGTCTGGGCACCGCACCAAAATTGCGGTGACAGCGATTGAGCCGGGCTTGAATGCCAAAGGCGCGTGCATTGGCGAACTCGGCCAAAGGGTTCGGGCAGTTCAGGCCGAACTCGGCGATGAGAAAATCGACATCGTCGACCACTCCGATGACCTCGCGCAGTTTGTGTCAAATGCGTTGAGTCCCTCCAAAGTAACCAGCGCCTTCGTGTTGGACCCGGAGGCGCGGCAGGTCAGGGCGCTCGTTCCCGACTACCAACTCTCCTTGGCCATTGGCAAGGAGGGTCAAAACGCCCGCTTGGCGGCCAAACTGACCGGAGCCAAGATTGATATTCAACCGGATTCGGTGATGGATTCCTGAGCGAGCCCCACACGGTGGCTCTTCGCCCAGGTAAGGGGCTAGAATGGCAGTAATCAGGCGTTGCTT
The DNA here is from genome assembly GCA_937124545.1 of uncultured Microbacteriaceae bacterium. GTDB lineage: Bacteria > Actinomycetota > Actinomycetes > Actinomycetales > Microbacteriaceae > Pontimonas. The sequence continues at coordinate 49,542 of CAKZKU010000227.1, forward strand.
GGGGTGCCAGTCCACGGATTCGACGAATAACCTTCTTCGAGCAGTGGCGGTGGATCACAAGCTGGTCGTTGATGAGGGCAAGAAACTGCCGGGGCGCGGGGCCTATGTGCACCGCAACCAGGACTGCATTTCTCACTCTCTTCAGCGCAGAGCGTGGGGGAGGGCCTTGAAAATGGGTCCGAAACTCGACTGCGACGCTCTGGAAAACCTCAGTAGGTCAACCGACCTCGCTAAGACAAGGCTGAATGGCTAATGGAATCCTCATGAACGGCTCGCGATGAGCCTCAAATGTAGGTAGCGGCGCGCCCTGACTGGGTTCGCCCAGACAGGAGAATGGTGGCTGGAAAACCACGCGTACACGAGATTGCTGCAGAACTGGGCATCGATTCCAAGCGCACACTCGAAAAGCTCAAAGAAATTGGCGAGTTCGTCAAAGGTCCCTCATCGACGGTGGAGCCTCCCGTCGCAAGGAAGCTCAAAGCAGCCTTCGCTGAAGAGGGCGTTGTCCCCGTTCCGAAGGAAGAGAAGCCTGCCCCCAAAGCGGCTCCAAAGCCTGCTGCCCCAGTCGTTGACGAGCCAGTAGCGCAGGCGCCTGCTGCGCCAGAAAAGCCAGCTGCTCCCGAGGATGGCGGGGCGCCATCGTCGAAGCCCGGTATTCCGCGCCCCGGTAACAATCCTTTCGCTTCGTCACAGGGCATGGCGAAACCCGGTATTCCGCGTCCCGGTAACAATCCTTTCGCCTCTGCTCAGGGAATGGGTCGACCCACGGCTCCGCGCCCGGGACAGGGAGCGATGCCGCGTCGTCCTGCCCCCAGTGAGGGTGGGCCCCGCGCTCCCTTCCAGCAACGTTCCGGCGGCCCCGGTCGCCCTGGTGGTGGACCCGGTGGCTTCGGCGGAGGTCCCGGTGGTGGACCTGGCGGGTCGCGTCCTGGTGGCGGTCGTCCCGGTGCCGGTGGTCGAGGCCGTGGCCCCGGTGGTGGGACCGCAGGTGCCTTTGGCCGCGGTGGCGGCAAGAGCAAGTCTCGCAAGTCGAAGCGGACGAAGAGGCAAGAGTATGAAATGCGGGAGGCGCCAAGCTTAGGCGGCGTATCCATCCCGCGCGGTGACGGTTCTACCGTCATCCGCTTGCGCCAGGGCGCCTCCATGAGTGATTTTGCCGACAAGATTGAAACGCTGACGGGTTTCCCGGTTCCCCCCGGCAACCTGGTCACGGTTCTGTTCCAGCTTGGCGAAATGGCCACAGCAACGGAGTCGCTCGATGAAGCGACCTTCGAAATCCTCGGTACCGAGCTGGGCTACAAGGTGCAGATCGTCTCGCCGGAAGACGAAGATAAAGAGCTCCTGGAAAGCTTCGACATTGACCTCGACGAGGTGGAAGACGAAGCCGACCTGGTGATTCGTCCGCCGGTCGTGACGGTCATGGGTCACGTCGACCACGGTAAGACCAAGCTGCTCGATGCCATTCGAAATGCCAACGTCACCGCCGCTGAAGCTGGCGGGATCACCCAGCACATCGGCGCCTACCAGGTGTGGACCGAGCACGAGGGAATTGAACGAGCTGTCACGTTTGTCGACACCCCCGGTCACGAGGCCTTCACGGCCATGCGTGCGCGAGGTGCACAGGTTACGGACATCGCAATCCTGGTGGTCGCGGCGGACGACGGAATCATGCCCCAGACGATTGAGGCTTTGAACCACGCACAAGCTGCCGGCGTGCCGATTGTGGTCGCCATCAACAAAATGGATGCGCCCGGGGCAAAAGCGGACAAGGTGCTCCAGCAGCTCACGGAGTTCGGACTTGTTGCCGAGGAGTATGGCGGTGACACCCAGATGGTCAAGGTCTCGGCTTTGAAAGGCGAGGGAATCACCGACCTCTTGGACGCCGTACTTCTCACGGCCGACGCTGGGCTAGATCTGCGCGCAAACCCCAACCGCACCGCACGAGGTGTTGCCATCGAGGCGAAACTCGACAAGGGTCGCGGCGCTGTGGCCACCGTGCTGATTGAGTCGGGAACCCTCCGCGTGGGTGAAGCCATCGTTGCCGGTACCGCCTACGGTCGTGTTCGTGCAATGACTGATGAAAACGGTGAGGCAGTCGAAGAGGCCTACCCTTCGAGGCCGGTTGCGGTCCAGGGGCTCTCCAGTGTTCCTCGCGCGGGTGACACGTTCCTCGTCACCGACGATGACCGAACCGCCCGTCAGATTGCGGAGAAGCGAGAAGCAGCAGAGCGCAACGCACTGTTGGCAAAGGCTCGCAAGCGCATCAACCTCGAGGACTTCACCAAGGCCCTCGAAGACGGCAAGATCGAAGCTCTCAACCTCATCATCAAGGGAGACGTCTCGGGAGCCGTGGAGGCTCTCGAAGAGTCGTTGCTCAAAATTGAGGTGGGCGATTCGGTGCAGTTACGCATCATCCACCGCGGTGTGGGAGCAATCACCGAGAGCGATATCAACCTCGCCACAATCGATAACGCGATCATCGTGGGGTTCAACGTTCGACCCGATGCGAAGGCGCGCGAGCGTGCACAGCGCGAGGGTGTCGACGTTCGCTTCTACTCGGTGATCTACAACGCTCTGGAGGAGATCGAGAACTCGCTCAAGGGCATGCTCAAGCCGGAATTCGAAGAAGTCCAGTCGGGCTTTGCCGAGGTGCGCGAGGTCTTCAAGTCCTCGAAGGCGGGAACCATTGCCGGATGTATCGTTCGGACGGGAACCATCACCAGGAACGCCAAAGCGCGCATCATCCGCGATGGCGTGGTGTTGCACGACGGCCTCGCGATTGACTCGCTGCGTCGGTTCAAGGACGACGTCACCGAGGTCAAGACGGACTTCGAGTGTGGAATTGGCTTGGGCAAAGTCAAGGACATCCAGGTGGGTGACGAAATCGAGACCATCGAGATGAAAGAAAAGATTCGTGAGTAGTAACTCACCTCGGGCAAGGAAGATGGCGGATTTGATCCGCAAAATTCTTGCCGAGCGTTTGCAACGCGGACTTCGTGACCCTCGTCTCGGGTTTGTCACCATCACCGACGTTCAGGTGACCGGTGATCTCCAACACGCCAGTGTTTTTTACACGGTGTTAGGGGACGACGTCGAGCGCAAAGACACCCAGAAGGCGCTGCGCGCAGCGACGGGGATGCTACGCACCGAGGTCGGTAAGAACATCACCGCCCGGCTGACGCCGAGCCTGGAGTTCATTTTGGATGGCCTGCCCGAGAACGCTTCGGCGATTGGGGACCTGTTGCGTGAAGCCAATGAGCGGGACGCGGAAACGGGCCGGCAAGCTCAATCCGCTCGCTTCGCCGGCGACGCTGACCCCTACAAGAGCGTGCCCGGCGACGAAGAGCCCTCCTCAACAGCCCGCTAGACGCGCACATGAGCGCTCGCTTGCTCGTGGGCAACGAGCGCTCTATCGTCCTTGATAGGCCTAACAACGCTATGCCGGCAGGAACTGCTCGGCTGAAGAGACGGAGAATCCAGTGTCGATGAAACGCGAAAGCCCCCGCCAGTACCACATTGAATTGGCCGAGGGAGATGTTGGTCGCTACGTCTTTCTCCCGGGTGACCCCGGTCGGTGCGAAATGATCGCGTCTTATTTTGATGAGCCCCAGAAAGTGGCAAGCCACCGCGAGTACGAGACCTGGTCCGGGTATCTCGAGGGGGAAAAAGTCGCAGTGATGTCGACAGGTATTGGGGGTCCCTCGGCCGCTATCGGCCTAGAGGAGCTCGTCGCCATCGGAGCGGACACGTTTGTTCGCGTGGGGACGTCGGGCTCGATGCAGGAACACATTAAGCCCGGCGATATCGCGATTGTTTCGGGGGCGATCCGCGATGAGGGAACAGGTTTGCACTACCTTCCGATCGAATTTCCGGCCGTCGCCGACGTGGATATCACTCAGGCCCTTCGCGATGCTGCTGTCGGTATGGATAAAAACGTTCACGTCGGTGTCTCGCAATCCAAGGACTCGTTCTACGGTCAGCATGCTCCCGAGCGAATGCCTGTTGCCTCGCAGCTCAGTGAACGATGGGCCGCCTGGATTGGCGGCGGTGCCATCTGCTCGGAGATGGAAGCGGCCGCGCTATACATCGTCTCCTCGGTGCTTCGTGTCCGGGCGGGCGGGCTGATGATGGTGATGGGTCACCCAGATCAGTCCCCGATGACGCCTGAGGAATGGGAAGCCTCGAAAGTGGACCACTTGCTGCCCGTCGCGATCGAAGGAATGAAAGAGATCATTCGGCGCGACAAGGCCTAGGACCCAAGCTCCACAGATTGCTCGGAATCAGCGCAATAGCGAATCAGACCGTCCTCCACCAGGGAGTTAAGCGCTCGAGAAAACTGTTGCGGGTCGGTCACCAGCGTCCACAGGAACGATACGGGCACCGGGGTATCGCTGGCGCGGAGTTCTCGGAGCACTAAACCTCGCGCTTGGCGGTCGCTTCCTTCATATCGAGCCTGGCCGGATGCGCGTTTGCCCTCATACGGCGGGTAATCCTCGGCTCTCCACCGGCACGAGGAAGAAACCGGGCACCCCCCGCACGAGGGTTTCCTCGCTGTGCAGAGCACTGCTCCCAGTTCCATCAAGCCTTTTGCGAGGGTGACTTGCCGCCGGAGGCCGCGCACCTGGTCGAGGGCCTCTTGACCAGCGCGCAGGTCAGCAGCGGTGCGGGGTGGGCCAGCTTCTGCTTGGCCGTGTTCTAGCCGAGCTAACACGCGGCGGACATTCGTGTCCACCACGGGGTCGGGATAGCCAAAGGCAAAACATCGAATCGCTCGTGCCGTGTAATCGCCGACGCCGGGGAGCGCCAGGAGCTCTTCGAGGCTGTGGGGGAGTTCGCCATTGTGGCGCTCCACGATGGCCTGTGCTGATTCGTGCAGACGTTTGGCTCTCCTGGGGTAACCAAGCCGTCCCCACAGTGTGAGAACTTCTGCCAGCGGTGCTTGGGCGCAGGCAGCGGGTGTGGGCCATCGTTCTAACCACTCGATCCAGCGGGGAATGACCCGAGGGACCGGAGTTTGCTGAAGCATCACTTCGGAAACCAGGACGCCCCACGGGGTGGTGTCCGGTGAGCGCCAGGGAAGATCGCGATGTGACTCTTCAAACCAGTCAACAACGGCATCCATGGTCACCCCCACACGCTAGCGAATTGATTCTGCTTTCCCAGCCGACACCTCTAAGGTTTGGGCATGAAGGTTCTTGTCACCGGTGCCACCGGGTATGTGGGTGGGCGTCTTGTGCCCAAACTGCTTGAAGCTGGCCACTCCGTCCGTGTGATTGCGCGCGAGCCTCACCGCCTTGACAACGTCCCGTGGAGAAAAGACGTCGACATTGTCCAGGGTGACCTCTTGAATGCCGCCGACGTCCGTGCGGCGGTGGCAGACCAGGACGCGCTGTACTACCTCGTGCATTCGATGTCCTCGGCCGGCGATTTTGAAGAACTCGAGCGAACTGTGGCTAACACTGTCGCCCAGGAGGCAGCCAGTGCCGGAGTGCAGCGAATTGTCTACCTCGGGGGGCTCCACCCGGATGGTCCGCTGTCACGTCACCTTGGCTCGCGCAAAGAGGTGGGGGATATTCTTCTGTCCTCCGGCGTGCCCACCATCGCGCTACAGGCCGGGGTCATCATTGGTTCGGGTTCGGCCAGTTTTGAAATGATCCGACACCTCACCGAGGTTTTGCCCTACATGCCCGCGCCTAAATGGGTCCGCAACTTTATTCAACCCATCGCTATCCGCGATGTTTTGCACTACTTGGTCGCCTCGGCGACGCTGCCCAAAGAAGTCAACCGAGCTTTCGACATCGGTGGGCCCGATGTTTTCCGTTACGGGCAGCTGATGAATGGCTACGCGCTTGAGGCAGGTTTGAAGCAACGTCCGATCGCATCACTACCGGTCCTCACGCCGTGGCTGGCATCACAGTGGGTGAATCTCGTGACGCCTATCCCACGGGCTCTTGCTGTGCCCATCATCGAATCTCTCCTGCACGATGCCGTTATGAAGAATCACGACATCGATGCGGTCATTGCCCCACCGAAAGAAGGGCTCATCGGTTACCGGCGAGCGGTCCGGTTGGCTCTTGCCCGGATGAGAAGTGGGGAGATGGAGACTTCCTGGCGAAATACTCCGGTGATCGGAGCGCCCGCCGACCGTCTTCCTTCTGACCCCGAGTGGACGGGTCACACCGTCTACACGGATACCCGGGAGTTTGCTTCGCGGGCGGATACCGATTCGCTGTGGAAAGTTGTGGAGAGCATTGGCGGAGAAAACGGCTGGTACTCGCTACCCGTGGCCTGGGCGGCCAGGGGCTGGTTAGACAAGCTGGTTGGGGGAGTCGGTCTGCGCAGGGGCCGACGGGACTCGGACTCCCTGGTGATTGGCGATGCGTTGGACTTCTGGCGCGTCGAAGAAATCGACCACGGTCGTTTCCTGCGACTTCGCGCCGAGATGAAGCTTCCCGGGCTGGCGTGGCTAGAGTTCACGGTGTCTCCCGGTGCCGAGGGCGGCAGTGTGTTGCACCAGCGGGCCATCTTCTTCCCGCATGGCTTGGGCGGCCGACTCTATTGGCTCGCGGTGATGCCTTTTCACGGAATTGTGTTTGAGGGAATGGCGAGCTCGATGGCGCGGGCTGCTGAGGTGCTCTCCGCAACCCGTGAGGCCAAGCAGCTTCAGAACGCGGTACACTAGAGACACATCCTCACCACCGGCGCGGTTCCCGCCCGGGTCTGGTTGAAGGTGTCGGCCTCACTCAGGGTGAGGCACCGCGGTATCTGGGTGGAGTTGAGTGGCTCCCTTTACCTCACTCACATATTTCCCAAGGAGAAAAATGGCCCCACAAGGCCCCCCAAGAAGTTCGTCGCGCTCTGGTTCCACCAAGCGCGGCCGCAAAAAGCCTCTGGATGATGAAGGCATCATCCCCGTCCTGGCGCGCGCCGTGCGCGAAGTGGAAGCTGCTGCTTCCCGGGGAAAAGTTGCTGGTCATAACCGAACCAAGTTTCAGGTCGCCGCGCTACTGGTTCGCGAAGAGCGCCAGCGCGCAAAGGAAGATCATGAGGCTTCCCCCGCCCACAAGCAGGAAGCCCTGAAGCGACTGGATGGTTTGGCCGCCATCATGGCAAAAACCGCCGCTAAAGACACGACCCTTATTGCTCTTCTCGCACCCGAAGCCAAGGTGTCCGAGGCGGCCAAGAAAATGCGCCGGGACTTCCTCGTGCAATCCGGTGCTGTTCTTGCTCCAGAAGACCTGATCATTGTTGATGAGGCTGTTACGCCGGCGCCAGAAGCAGCAAAGCAGGTGGTGCCAGCATCTGTTCGGCAAGCACAGCTTGCGAACCCCTTCTTGGCACCCGATTTTGCGGCCTACCAAAAACCGCAGGCCGCGGCCGAGGGCCTCTTGATCAACTGGGAGTTGATTGAGCCGCTGTTTCGGGCGTTCGAGCAGGGTACCGGAGGCGGGGTCGCCAGTATGGAGCTCCCCAGCGGGACGGATGTTCACACACCGGGAGGTGTTGACCTCATGGTCCACCAGGCCGACTTTGTGGAGAGTGCCCGCCAAGGTCACCGAGCATTCTTACTGGCAGATGAGCCGGGGCTTGGTAAAACTGCTCAGGCACTGATGGCAGCAGAAGCCTCGGGGGCTTTCCCCCTGCTGGTGGTTGTTCCCAACGTGGTGAAAACGAACTGGCTTCGCGAGGTTCACCAGTGGTTGCCAGGCCGCCGACCGACGGTTGTTCACGGGGATGGATTAGAGCTCAACGCTTTCAGCGATGTGTTCATTGTGAACTACGACATTTTGGATCGCCATGTCGGGTGGCTGTCCAAGTTCGATTTCCGCGGAATGGTCGTGGATGAGGCCCACTTCATTAAGAACAAAGATTCGCAGCGCTCCAAAGCTGTTCAAGCCGTCGCAAAGACGATCAAAGCGCGCCTGCGTCACCCACTCTTGGTGGCGTTGACGGGAACACCGTTGATCAATCAGATCGAAGATTTCCGCATGATTTGGCAATTCTTGGGCTGGATCGATGAGAAAAAGCCCACCCAGGCGCTTATGGCGAAGTTGGAAGCCATTGGGTTGACCCCGGTGGAGCCTGGCTTCTTCTTTGAGGCCCGCAAAGCGGTTATTTCCATGGGCATCGTGCGCAGACGCAAACAAGATGTCGCTAAGGACATCCCCGCCAGGCGTGTGGCAGACATCCCGGTCGAACTCGATGGCGATCTGGGTCGATCAATTGTGGATGCTGAGCGCAAGCTCGTTCTGCGGCTACTGGAGCGCTATGACCGCGTCATTGCTGCACGAGGCACTGCCTCCGACGGCATCGATGAGGATTTGGTTCGTCTGGTCGCCTCGTCGGAGGTTGAGGAAACCACCTCGGATGACTCCGGTGACAACGTGTTCACCCTGGTGCGAAAAATTGGTAGCGCCAAAGCCATCATGGCCGCTGACTACACCGCCCAGTTGGCGCGCAACGTCGGCAAAGTGGTGTTCTTTGCCAAGCACATCGATGTCCTGGATGCCGCCGAGGCCCATTTTGCTCAGGTTGGAGTGAAAACCACCTCGATTCGGGGTGATCAGAGCTCTGCCCAGCGACAAGCTGCCATTGATGCGTTCACTGAGGACGATGACGTTCAAGTCATCGTGTGTTCACTGCTTGCTGCGGGTGTTGGGGTGAACCTTCAGGTCGCCTCCAACGTGGTCCTCGCTGAACTGTCGTGGACCAGTGCGGAGCAAACCCAAGCAATCGATCGGGTCCACCGGATTGGTCAGGAACTGCCGGTAACCGCGTGGCGGATTGTTGCAGCGCAAACCCTGGATGCACGAATTGCCGAGCTCATCGACGAAAAGTCCGGCCTTGCGGCTCGGGCACTCGATGGGGAAGAAGCGGACGTCGGTGTGGAAACAACGATGCAGGTCAGCGCGCTGATTGCTCTGCTCACTCAGGCGCTGGAGGCCAGAAGTTAGAAGCTAGAAGCGCTGACCGCAGCTTCTGTTGCCACACACCCATTTGACTTCGGGGTCATCCGCGATACTGGCAAGGACGATATCCCCCAGTCGCTCGGCCACCAGCATTTCCTGGGAGGGAATACCAAAGATCAGCGGTGTGCTCTGCTTTTGGTTACAGGCAGGACAGAGTGGGGGTAAATCGTCGAACAAATCGGTCATGGTTCCTCCGGCCGGAATGAGAGATAACCTCACCATCCCAGGAACCACTGACACTACGATTCAAACAGGTTGGCGGGAACCAGCCGATAGTGGATCCGGTTCACCATCAGCACTGCTAGCGCCATCATTCCCAGCGTGACGGTTATGACTCCGATGTAGATAGCGACGAGGGCGGGAGACGCCGCGTTGGCGAGGTCCAGGCGTGGGTTCACGTACCACCCGGTTACTTGGCCAACCGTAATAGCGCCGATGATCCACACCGGTGGGTAAAGCGAGCTGACAAAAGGCACCCATCGGGGAATTCGGGCTCTGAGCGGGTTGAAAACCCAGTCCAGCACCAAGTAGCCGGGAATGATGAGATGGAGCACCAGGTCTGGCCAGGCGAGCGTGGCTACGGTTGCGTTCACCGGTGTTGGGGAGAGCAGAGTCGTGTGGGTGATGAGCACCGCCAGCGCGTTAAGGACAAGAAAACTCCGAACTGACGCGACTTTTTTGGTATCCCGCCGGCCGCTGAACCCAGCGAGGCCGGTGAGCAAGAGTCCCACAAAGCTGATGAACGCGAATTGGGTGGAAAAGTAGGACACAAATTCCAGCGCGGAGAACTGTTCCCGGCGAACCAGATCGATAATTTGGGCCCCAAAGGCGATCGCCAAAGTCAATGCGGCGAGGAGAGAGAGGAAACCGGTGACCATCCGCAATCGCGGGGTCCGATCGGCTTGGGGCAGGTCTTCAAAAGTCTCTCGCACGCTTCGAGGCTAACAAGGAAACGCTCACTTGCCAGCGACGAAGCAGCACCCCGTAGCCTGGAGACGTGTTTGACGTCGCTGTGGTGTATCTGATGAGAACCGACGAAGCGTCACCCCAAGTGCTGCTGGGGGAGAAATTGACGGGGCTCGGTCGGGGGAAGCTTGTGGGCCCCGGGGGTAAAAGTGAGGGTTCAGAAACCCCGCGCGAAACGGCGGTTCGGGAAGTCTGGGAGGAAGTGGGAATCACCATTGACCCCGCAGATCTCGAGCCTCTGGCCGTCATCGAGTACCCCTTTATTGACCGAGCGGAGCTCTCGCAGCGCTCTCACGCGTTCATCGCCCGGACCTTTGAGGGCGAGCCACGCCGCTCCAGCGAGTTGGACCCGCGCTGGTGGGACATCGCTGAAATCCCTTTTGATCGGATGTGGTCAGACGCTGCGTTGTGGTTGCCCCGAGCGTTTGCCGGGGAGTTTCTCGAAGCCACCTTCGCCATCGGTCACGACAACAGCGTCGTCAATGCTTCGACCACCTGGTCGCGCTCAGCAGGAACTAACCCAAGTTTTCTAGGCTGAGGGGCGAAAGGGGCTTGCGTGGTGTCGAAGTTTGAGGCGTACACGCTTCTTGGGGTGTCACCCGGAGCGTCAGATGATGAGCTCAAACGCGCCTATCGCAGGGCCTTGCGTGAGTCTCACCCGGACCATGGGGGAACAGCTGAGCGTTTTGCCCAGGTGCAACAAGCTTGGGAAGCTCTCAGTGAACCGGATTCACAGCCGACAGGCTCCTCGCGGGTGCCCCGGCGAGAGGGTGGGGCCCGTCCCTCAGCACCCCGCAGCGCGGGAGCAAAATCTCACGGCCACCCGGGGGGTTGGTTCCGCGAGCGCTATGGCCTTCTCGTGCGCGAGTGGTTGGGGCGAGGGGTAGAAGTCGACAACGTTTTCGATCCCGCAATCCTCGAGCGAGCTCCCTCGGATATCCGCCATATTTTGACAGCGGCGATTGCCGAAGAGGACACCGCCAAAGAGCTGACTGAGCTGGGCCCAGCGTTTGAAGTGTGGCACGACGTCCTCGTTGAGGGATCGCGCGATCAGGGCGCTCAGAAAATTGACCACGTGGTGTTGGGGCCCAGTTTGCTGTGGGCGCTGCAAAGCGAAGACTGGGGGCACCCCGTTGAGGTGCAGAAGGGTGATCTCACCAGCGCGGGAGTGGGCCCCAAAGAACGCCCGATGAAAGAACTCTCGCAGATGGTCAAGAAACTCCAGCGGGGGCTCGGTGTTAAGTTCAGCGCCATCGGCTACGTGGTCTCCGATGACCACACGTCGGCCCCGGTGCTGCCGGTCGGGTCCCGGGGCAGGCTTCCGGCTGAGCTCATCGCGCGCTCTGCGCTTGTCGGGCATCTGAGCGACGATCTCGGGGGAGGGTCCACCTCGCTGGTCGGAGACGACCTCTTCCCGCTGCGCCAGCGCCTTCGGGCCGGTATTCGCTTCGTTTAGCTCTTGGCGGCGGAAATAAGCCAGTCGCGCAGCGCGAGCGTGGAGAAGCAGTCAATTTCGTTGTAGTGCAGGATGCTCTGCTTGAGTGCCGCAGCCTCCTCGGTTCGACCCGCAGCGGTGAGGTCCCGGTACTGGGCGAACGCGACCACTGATTCACCTCCGCCGGCAATACCGGTGCGGACGCCCTTGTCCAAGTAGACGGCTTCGAGGGCTTTAAGACCGTAGCTGCCGAGACCCACCACGAGCCCTTTCGTGACAATCGGAAGGAGATCACACAGCAGATCATCCAACAGCTTGGTGACCGTCGCGTGGTGGGTGTTGTGTCGGCCCACGAGGTGCTTTAGTTTGGTGCGCTCATAGGAGGCGTAGTGGAAAACCCGCAGGTCGGGGTACTCGACAAGCCGCTGCTCGAGAAGTTCGCAAAAGCGTTGGAGGGCGAGGCCTTCCTCCACAAAGTCCTCCGCCCAGATGCCGAGAAAATCCGGGTTGTCGGATCCGGGGTTGATGTTGTTCCCCCAGACGCCAAAGAGGTATTCGATGCCGAAGCGAGGTGGCGAACCAACCCCGCTCTCGGTGACGGGTACACCCGCCTCATCCCACTCCTGGTAGGTCGGATCTCCCTCAAAATCAAAGAAAAGGTCGCCCGGGTTCGGTGGGGGAACCTGCGCGAGGACGGAGTGAGAGAGAACCTCCCACTGGGGTCGAGACCCGGGGTTGTCGAGTGTCGCCCGCTGCATTTTTGCTTGTCGACGCAATCGCTCGAGAGTGGACGCCCCCACCCCGCTGACCGAGGAACGCAGAGATTCCGGGGTGCTTTCTGCGAGTTGCTCCATCGTGGTGATTCCGGCGAGCCGCAGTTTGCTGCGTTGGGTGGTGCTGAGCTTGTAGACCTGAAAAAGGTCGTCGTGGTCGAGAACCGCCTGGTGGCAGGCACTACACCCGGGTTTGCCACACGCTGGATAAAGGTCGCTTCCCCACTCCACGGGGTCGGTGTGATCTGAGCGCTCCTGAATGAGGTGGATGACCAGCTCGCGGAGGTGCTTGTATTCCGACATCAGGTCGTCGACGGTGTGCACACTTGCTTGCCCATCGCCCAGGATCAGGCGAACCTCGGGGGAGGTGGCGATTCCTGCTTCGTGGAGCTGATCGGCGTAGGCCGCTAGTTGAACGAGCGCGGAGTCTTTGGCACGCCGAGCGAGCTTGGTGTCCCACACTTCCCAGAGTGGCCCCTGGCGCACAACAAAGTCCGCAAACCCTTGAAAACCGATCGACAGCTCCGCCTCGGGCAGTTGCGGTTGGAAAAACACGGCTTGGAACAGGGCATCAGCATCGGAGTGGAGCGCCACAGCGGTTGCATCACTCGCCGTTTGGATAGCTGCGCGCCAGGCGTTGGCTCCCTCGGAGTGTGGGGCACGGCTGTAGGGGATTTCGACCACCAGCGCCAGGGACTGTTTCAGGGTCTCGAGTGTGCGTTGTTCGTGTTCGAGGCCGAGCGCTGCCACCAAATCCATCATCGGATCGGTGATCTCCTGAAGAACCACCGGTTTGCCCAACTTCGCATCCACCGTGCGAGCAAGCTCCCACGGGCAGCGCGTATACGCGGTGAGATCGCTGGGGGAGATCACCCAGGCGCCGTCGTCGAGTCGCTGCATACCGCGAGCCTAAGCGGTGCCCCCGACGGCCTAAATCAGATTGAGTTCGGTGAGCTTAGCGTTGAGAAGTGGGTTGCTGGGCTCGGTGAGAACCGATCCATCGGTGAAGGCCAGGACCGGAATGTTGGGGCGCCCCGAGAGCTCAATAGCTTTGGCTTTATCGGCGTCGCTAGCGTCGACATCGTGATACTCGAACCCGACCCCGTAGTGCTCCAAAAGCGCTTGCGCGCGAACACAGTCGCCACACCAGCTGGCGCCATAAAACTGGATGGGTGCTGTCTCTGCCATGGGGTACCTCACTCGTAGTCGAAATCGTGTCGATAGCGTAACAGCGGCACCCGAGCGCCTGTGAATCTACCCTCAGGCTCCTAGACTGACGAGCGTCGAGAGTATTTCTCACACGAAGGGGCGCCATCATGGTGAACACAACCGGACCGGGCCCATCGTTTTCGCCCGAGCCCGGCGGGCATTCGACCTACCGGCCTGGCATGGACGAGCACGTTGATCCGGCCAGTATCGCTATGCGGGTAGAAAAAGATTCCCTCGGCGAGCACGAGGTGCCAGCCGACGCTTACTGGGGTATCCACACCGCTCGGGCGCTGGAGAACTTTCCGATCACCCGGCGGGCGATCTCCAACTACCCGGACATGATTCGCGGGCTTGCTCGCGTGAAACAAGCGGCCGCTCGCGCTAACCGCGACATTGGTGTTCTCTCGCCAGAAAAAGCCGCCGTCATCGATCAGGTCTGTGAAGAACTGGTGGCAGGCCGTTGGCACGAACAGTTTGTGCTCGGTGCTGTCCAGGGTGGGGCGGGAACCTCCACCAACATGTGCGCCAATGAAGTAATCGCCAACCGGGGACTAGAAATCATGGGTCACACCAAGGGTGATTATCAGCACCTGCACCCGATTGACGATGTGAATCGATCCCAAAGCACCAACGATGTGTATCCCAGCGCGATCAAGTTGGGAATGGTGTTTGGTGTGTGGCGGCTTGCCGCCGAACACCGATTGCTCTCGGAATCCTTTGCCGCGAAAGGCCGGGAATTTGCGGACATTCTCAAAGTCGGCCGCACCCAGATGCAGGATGCGGTGCCGATGACGTTGGGGCAGGAATTCCGCGGCTTTGCGAACACGCTGGGGGAAGACCAAGACCGCATTGAGGAAACCATCCCGTTCCTGTGCGAAGTAAATCTCGGTGCCACGGCCATTGGCACGGGAATCACAGCGGATCATCGCTACCCAGAGGCTGTTCGTGCGCACTTAGCGGAGCTGACCGGGCTTGCCATCCACACCGCGCCAGACCTGATTGAGGCCACCAGTGATGCGGGAGTGTTCATGACGCTCTCCAGTGTTCTGAAACGCTCCGCGGTGAAGCTCTCCAAAATATGCAACGACTTGAGGTTGCTCTCCAGCGGACCCCAGGCAGGGCTGGGAGAAATTGACCTTCCCGCGCGCCAGGCGGGCTCGTCGATCATGCCGGGGAAGGTCAACCCGGTTATCCCGGAGGTGGTCAACCAGGTGGCCTTCGCGGTGATTGGATCGGATGCCACGGTCACCGCCGCGGCGGAAGCGGGCCAGCTGCAACTCAACGCGTTTGAGCCGATTATTGCTGCCTCGATGATGCAGTCGATGGTGTGGCTGACCAATGCGTGTAAGACACTGCGGGTCAACTGCATCGATGGGATCACTGCCAACGAAGAACGGTTGCACCACATGGTCGAAGCGAGCGTCGGTGTTGTCACCGCGCTCACTCCCTACATCGGGTACGGGAAGGCTGCGGCTATTGCCCACGAGGCGCTTGCCGGAAAAGGCACAGTACGAGAGCTCGTGATCGCCCAGGGGTTGATGGCGCCAGAAGAGCTCGACACGGTGCTGTCTCCTGCCCGCTTGAGCGGGCTGACCCTTGCTACGGGTCTGATTCCCCTACCGCCGCTGGGCGAGGAACCAGAAAACGCCAGTTAACGCCCCACCGCCCAGTGGCGAGGCGGAGCCTCTAGCGCTTCTGGGCGGTGAGTAGCTGCTTGACAGTGTGCCAAAGCCATGCCCGGCCAACAAGGCCCGTTCATTACACCTTGGTAACGGTCCTGGGTCTGTTCACGGGGCCTTCTCGGTGCTAGTGTTGCTCCTTGTGCCGTGAAACGGCCGCGGATTGAGAGAGCTTCACCATCCTGGTGCAGCGCCGCGCAGCGAGACGAAGGAGAGCTGACATGGCTATGGCCCAAGCAGAAAAAGCAAAAATCATCGAGACCTATGCAACCCACCCCGGTGACACCGGTTCTCCCGAAGTCCAGATTGCGCTGATGACTCACCGCATTGTGGAGCTCACCGAGCACCTCAAGGGTCACAAGCACGACCACCACTCGCGTCGCGGGTTGCTTCTCATGGTCGGTCGCCGTCGTCGCCTGCTCGGTTACCTGCAGCGCATTGACATCGCCCGCTACCGTGCGCTGATCGAAAAACTCGGTCTGCGCCGATAACGCCCCAGACATCCGATACCCCCGCCCGGCGCGGGGGTATCGCTTTTTGGGGGCTAAGCCGATACCCTGGGAAAGTCCGCAACGCGGATGTATAACCAAATATGGCTCTCCACGGAGTAGGTGGGTAAGGAGCTGGTCACCGGTGGTGGTCTACTGTCCCAGACAGTGCACTTCTACTGTTGGCCAGAATGAGGCCCTCACACGTGTGTGGCATATCTTCATGCCTGCTCTCTCGCGGATCGCCGCCATTACCGGTAACACTGCCGGCAATGTTTGCTGAATGAAGGAGAAGTGACCTTAATGGAAGGTCCAGAAATTAAATTCGCCGAAACCGTTCTCGATAACGGTGCTTTCGGTAAGCGCACTGTGCGCTTCGAAACGGGTCGTTTGGCCCAGCAAGCCCAGGGAGCGGTTGCCGCATACCTGGATGAGGACACCATGTTGCTCTCGGCAACCAGTGCCTCGAAGAATGCCCGGGAAGGCTTTGACTTCTTCCCGTTGACCGTTGACGTGGAAGAGCGCTCGTATGCTGCGGGCAAGATTCCCGGCTCGTTCTTCCGCCGTGAGGGTCGCCCCTCCACAGACGCCATCCTGGTGTGCCGTCTGATTGACCGGCCGTTGCGTCCGTCGTTTGTTGATGGACTTCGCAACGAGGTGCAGATTGTCATCACTGTGCTCTCAATGGCACCCGATGAGTTCTATGACGCCCTCGCCATCAACGCTGCTTCGGCGTCCACCCAGATTTCGGGCCTGCCCTTCAGCGGTCCCATCGCTGCGGTGCGCTTGGCTCTGATCGGTGACCAGTGGGTTGCCTTCCCCAAGCACAGCCAGCTGGCGGAAGCTGTCTTCGACATCGTTGTGGCGGGCCGCGTGGTCACCATGCCCGATGGCTCCGAAGATGTCGCCATCATGATGGTCGAAGCAGAAGCCACCGAGGTGAGCTGGGAGCTCATCCAGGGCGGCGCCACCAAGCCCAGCGAAGAAGTTGTTGCGCAGGGTCTGGAAGCGGCAAAGCCCTTCCTCAAGCAGCTGGTCGAGGCTCAGCAGAAGCTCGCCGACCAGTCCGCTAAGGAAATTGAAAACTACCCCGTCTTCGCGGACTACACACCCGAGGTGTTGGCAGCGGTTGATGCTGAGGCGGCCGCCAAACTGGCGAGCGTCTACCAGATCGCTGACAAGAAGGAACGCCAGGCTGCGGATGACGAACTGAAGTCCGCTGTGAAGGACGCTATTGCCGCGCAGGTCGAGGCAGGCACCCTTCCCGCAGGCTCCGACGCGATGGTCTCTGCCGCCTACAAGTCGGTGACTAAGCGCGTCATGCGCACCCGCGTTCTCGCAGAGGGCATCCGTATTGATGGACGCGGTGGGTCTGACCTGCGCGTCATCGACGCTGAGGTGGACATCATTCCTCGCGTTCACGGTTCCGCACTGTTCCAGCGCGGTGAAACCCAGATCATGGGTGTCACCACACTGAACATGTTGAAGATGGAGCAGCAGATTGACTCGTTGAACCCTGTGACGAGCAAGCGCTACATGCACCACTACAACTTCCCGCCCTACTCGACCGGTGAAACGGGCCGTGTGGGCACCCCCAAGCGTCGTGAGATTGGTCACGGCTTCCTTGCGGAGCGTGCTTTGGTGCCGGTGCTGCCTTCTCGTGAAGAGTTCCCGTATGCCATCCGTCAGGTTTCGGAAGCATTGAGCTCCAATGGGTCGACCTCTATGGGTTCCGTGTGTGCTTCGACGCTGTCGATGCTCAACGCCGGTGTGCCCCTGAAGGCTCCGGTTGCGGGTATCGCGATGGGCCTGATTTCCGATGAGGTTGATGGCGAGATGCGTTACGCAGCTCTGACCGACATTCTCGGTGCGGAAGATGCCCTGGGTGACATGGACTTCAAGGTGGCCGGTACCACCGAGTTCGTCACGGCGATTCAGCTCGACACGAAGCTCGACGGTATTCCCGCGAGCGTCTTGGCCGGTGCGTTGACACAGGCCAAGGATGCGCGACTGCACATCCTTGAGGTCATGAACGAAGCAATCGACTCCCCGGATGAGATGGCTCCGACCGCACCTCGCGTGATCACCGTGAACATTCCTGCCGACAAGATCGGTGAGCTGATTGGACCCAAGGGTAAAACCATCAACTCGATTCAGGATGAGACCGGTGCGCAGATCTCGATTGACGATGACGGCACAGTCTTCATTGGTGCTGTCGACGGGGAGAGCGCTGAAGCAGCGCGCACCCGGGTCAACGCGATTGCCAACCCCGTGAACCCCGAGGTGGGGGAGCAGTACCTGGGAACGGTCGTCAAGATCGCCGCCTTCGGTGCCTTCATCTCTCTGGTTCCCGGCAAGGACGGCCTGCTGCACATCTCTGAGGTGCGCAAGCTGGCCGGCGGCAAACGAGTCGACGATGTCGAAGACGTTCTGTCGGTGGGTCAGAAAGTCCTGGTGGAAATCTCCAAGATTGATGACCGTGGCAAGCTCTCCCTCAGCCCCGTGGTGGCAGAGGACGGCGAAGCCGCAGCCGAGTAATAAATGCTCCGAAGACCCGGCCCCTGAGGGGGTCGGGTCTTCGTGCGTTAACCTTCAACCACGCCACGACGCTTCCCGCCCGGACAAAAATAGGCCATTCGGCTAATTTTTGCTGATTTACCATGGATGAAAACGGGATTGAGGTACTTTTTCTGCCCTCTATTTACCGGGCATTCAGGAAAATTTCAGCCAAAATAGGGTGTTTATGTAGCAAAAAAGTGCGCCCAGGGGTAGCGTGTGGGGGCTGGTGAGCATCCTTGATACTCACTGCATAGAGGACAATTCCTCGACCACCCGCCGACGGGTCCGTCGCGCCGACGGGCGGTGTTAAGAATCATGAAAGGGAGAATCATGGATCTGCTTGTGATCACGCAGGCGTTCTTTATGCTCGGATTTGTCGCAATGGCGGCAGGTACGGTCTACTTCGTTCTCGAACGAGGCGACCTGAAGCCCGAGCACCGGATTGCCGCAACCTACGCGGGAATCATTACCTTCATCGCAGCCATCATGTACTGGGTCATGACCGACATCGTCGGCTTCTTTGACCGGTCCATGGCCTCTGGAGCGGAAATCGGCGCAACGATGCCTTTCCGTTACATTGACTGGCTGTTGACCACCCCACTGCTTTTGGTGGAGTTCGGTTTGATCGTTGCTATTGCCGGCGCAGCCAGCAAGGGCTTCGTGACCCGCATCGTTATCGCTGACATCATCATGATCGTCACCGGTTACCTTGGCGAGGTCGGAACCGAGGGTGAAGTATCCACGTGGATTTGGTTCCTCATCTCCAGCGCCGCCTGGGTCTACATCGTTTACGCGGTGTTCCAGGTCAAGCTCGATGGCATGCCAGACTACGCAGCAAACGCTGTCCGCATCATGCGCCGCTTCGTCATGCTCGGTTGGGCAATTTACCCAATCGGTACGGCAACCGAAGAGTTCATGAAGCTCAGCGGTGCTGACGTGAGCAACGCTGTTGCAATTGCCGCGATTGTGTACGTCATTGCTGACGTGCTCAACAAGGTTGGTTTCGGTATGGTCGCTGTTTCGGCAGCAAAGAAGGCCTAGTCCTTCCCTACCAAACCCAGAAGGCCCGGAGCTTTGCTCCGGGCCTTCTGCCTTTAGTGCACAGTCAAAAGCGCTAGTGTGAGGGCGCCATGTCACCCGCTGTCAATTTTGATCTGACCACTCCGGAACTCTCCTTCACCGCCAGTGGGGACGCGATTGTCTCCCGTACCGTTCACCACAGCGGTGTGCGAATCCTCACTGAAGAAGTCCCCGGAGCGCTGTCTGCCTCCGTGGGTTTCTGGATCGCCGTCGGGTCGCGAGATGAAGACACGGTTGCCTACGGCTCCACCCACTTTCTCGAGCACCTGTTGTTCAAGGGCACCACCACGCGTAGCGCGCTGGATATTGCCGTGGCTTTCGACGAGGTCGGGGGCGAACACAACGCCATGACGGCGAAAGAACACACCTGCTACTACGCAAAGGTGCAGGACCACGATCTGGGCATGGCTATTGATGTGCTCGCCGATATGGTGGTGGACTCTGTGCTGGACCCGCATGAGTTTGATGTGGAGCGCACCGTCATCCTGGAAGAGTTGGCGATGGCCGATGACGATCCCAGCGATGTCGCCCACGAGCGTGTGATGGAAACCGTTCTTGGCTCACACGTCCTCGGACGACCCATTGGCGGCAACCCCGAAACCATCAAAGCGGCCACCCGGGATTCGGTGATGGCCCACTATCAGCGCTACTACACGCCATCAGAGCTTGTCGTCACGGCCGCGGGGGGACTTTCTCATGAGGTTGTCGTCGCTCGCGTGCTCAGCGCTCTTGAAGCTTCCGGGTGGGATATGTCCACCCGCTCCGATCCGGCCCCACGGCGCTCCAGCGAACCCGCCGCACTGGAGGTCGCAGCGCGAGGTCTTACCGTGACCAGGCCGCTGGAGCAGGCCGTCGTGGCGCTCGCCACTCCGGGCCTTCGCGCCAGCGATGAGAGACGCCACGCTTTCGCAGTGATGTCCCAGGTCCTCGGTGGCGGCATGTCTTCCAGGCTTTTCCAGGAGGTTCGCGAGAAGCGGGGGCTCGCCTATTCGGTGTATTCCTACGGCGCCAGTTATGCCGACGCGGGTGTGTTTGGCATGGCTGGGGGAACTTCACCGGGCAGTGCCCACGAAGTCGCCACGGTGATGAAGGACGAGCTATTTCGAATGGCTGATTCGGGCATTACCGCAGACGAGCTCACCCGAACGATTGGGAGCGTTGCGGGAGGATCCGCGCTGGCTCTCGAAAACAGTGATGCGCGCATGATTCGCTTGGGTCGTGCCGAGTTGAACACCGGAGAGTTTGTGGACCGCGATGAGGGCCTTGCCCGGCTTTCTCAGGTGACCCGCGAAGCGGTGCAATCCATGGCCGAAGACTTAGCTAACGGGCCACTCTCTGCGGTGGTTGTCGGTGCGGTACCCGAGGGGATGGCAGAGAGCCTTACCGAGCAGCCTCGTGTCGCCACGGGGCGCTAAAGCGAGGGTGTGACGACAGATGTCTCGATACCTGTATTTGGTCCGCCACGGTGAGCAAGTGGACGCGGAATTCGGCCTTCCCGAGGGACCACTCAGCGAAAAGGGTCTCCAGCAAGCTCAGCTTGTGGCCAGACGCCTCCGCGATGTTCCCTTTGACGCTGCCTACACTTCACCCCTGCAGCGCGCGGTGGAAACCGCGGAGGCCATCACCACGGAATTGGGCCGAGAAGCAGCTACACAAAGCGCATTGTTGATGGACTGTGTCCCCGGCGGCGTGACCCCGGATATGCCCGCCGCCTTTGAAGGGTTCTTTGGCGGGTTCACCCCCGAGGAGCTGGCCGCCGGTGAGGCACAAATGTCGGACGCCATTGCCGAGTGGTTTGCCCGTTCCAGTGAGGATCGACACGAACTGCTGATCACCCACAACTTTGTGATCGCCTGGTTCGTTCGCGAAGCTCTCGGCGCGGAAGCCTGGCGCTGGATCGGACTTAACCAAGCGAACGCTGGTCTCACCATCATCCGAGTGCGAACGGCGAAACCCCCGGTGTTGATTACTCATAACGACGTTGGTCACCTTCCGCGTAACCTGCGCACAGGTCTTCCCCAAGACCTCGCCATTTAGGGGTTCTGATCGCTTACCCCGCCTAACATGGAGGCATGGAGTTTGAGGCCGCCAGGAAGCGTGTAGACGCCCTGAGCGAGCGCATTCGCGAACTCCAGGATGCCTACTATCGCCGGGATGAAGTGTTGGTCTCGGATGCCGACTACGACGCGCTGGTCCGAGAGCTTGAGGCTCTGGAGCAAGAGCACCCCATCCTCTCCAGCGATGATTCCCCTACACAAGCGGTCGGGTTTGGCTCAGGGGCACTGTTTTCCCCGGTGACGCATGCCGAGCGAATGTTCAGCTTGGATAACGTCTTCAGCCCAGAGGAAATGACCGCGTGGCTAGAGAAGATTCAAAGTGTCCACCCGGGCGCCACCTATCTGTGTGAACTCAAAGTCGATGGTCTTGCACTGAACCTCCGCTACCAGGCAGGGCGGCTCGTTTCGGCGGCTACCCGCGGCGATGGTGTTACGGGGGAAGATGTGACAGAAAATGCGCTGATGGTGCCCTCAATTCCCCGAACCCTGGAGGGCTCCGATCACCCGGAGCTGGTGGAAGTCAGGGGAGAGGTGGTGTTTCCTCGGGCCGCTTTTGACTCGCTGAATGCGCGCCAAGCCGAGGCCGGAGAAAAAGTCTTCGCCAACCCGCGTAATGCCGCCTCTGGCTCGTTGCGCCAAAAGAGTGAGGGCAAAACCCCCGCGCAACGCGCTCTCGTCCAGGAGCGTCTCGCGGGGCTCACGATGGTGGTGCACGGCATTGGGGCGTGGGATTCGCCGCCTGTCTCCACTCAAAGCGAGGTTTATGACCTCCTGCGATCGTGGGGATTACCCACCTCCGGTGAGGTGAAAGCGGTTTCCAGCGTTGAGGGTGTCCTCGCGTTCATTGACCACCACAACGCTCACCGAGCTGATGTGGCCCACGAGATTGATGGCGCGGTCATCAAGGTCGATCAATTTGACGCTCAGCGTGAGCTTGGTGCGACATCCCGGGCTCCCCGCTGGGCGATTGCCTACAAGTATCCGCCCGAGCAGGTGAACACCATCCTGCGCGACATCGTCGTGAGTGTGGGTCGAACGGGTCGCGCGACCCCCTACGCGGTCTTAGAGCCGGTGAGGGTTGCGGGCTCCGAGGTGGAGCGGGCCACCCTGCATAACCAGGACGTCGTGAAAGCCAAAGGCATCTTGATCGGTGACACTGTGGTGATTCGCAAGGCCGGTGACGTGATTCCCGAAATCTTGGGCCCGGTGGTGGAAAAACGTGACGGTAGTGAACGAGCGTTTGTGATGCCCACACACTGCCCCGACTGTTCTGCTGTTTTGGCGGCATCGAAAGAGGGTGACGTTGACCTGCGCTGTCCGAACACGAGGGCGTGTCCCGCCCAGGTGCGAGGCCGCATCGAGCACATCGGGTCCCGCGGGGGGCTCGATATTGAGGGCCTCGGGGAGGTCAGTGCCGCAGCCCTCACACAACCCAAGGAACCCCGCACACCACCGCTGGCGAACGAGGCAGGGTTATTTGCCCTGCGCATCGAAGATCTTTTTCCCATTGTGGTGGAGGTGAAAGATCCCGACACCGGGTTAGCGAAGCGAGACGCCACAACGGGGGAGGTCACTACCCAAAGCCCCTATCGGCGGGTGAGGAAAAAGTCTGACCCTCCTTTTGATGCCACCGCGACAGAGTTTGCCGGTGACGCTGATTCGGTTCCGTCCAAAGCGGCCTACGAGCTCATCGAACAACTCGGGCGGGCACGCAGCCAACCGCTGTGGCGGTTTCTGGTCAGTCTCAACATTCGCCATGTTGGTCCTGTTGCGGCGAGGCTGCTAGCCGGCGAGTACGGCTCGCTCGAAGCGATCATGTCGGCGACGCCCGAGCAACTGGCGGCCATCGATGGCGTCGGCGAGACGATTGCCCAATCGATTGTTGAATGGTGGGAGGTCGACTGGCATCGCCACATCGTTGACTCCTGGCGAGAGGCGGGGGTGAGCTTTGCCGATGAGAGGGCGTCGGGTGGGGCTAGCTCACAGACCCTCGCGGGTCTTACCGTCGTGGTGACGGGGGCGATTCCTGGTCACACTCGAGAAAGTGCGGAAGAAGCTGTCAGGGCGTGCGGGGGTAAACCCACTTCCTCAGTGAGTAAATCGACCTCCGTGGTGGTTGCCGGAGCGGGCGCCGGGTCGAAAGCCCAGAAAGCACTCGATTTGGGCATACCGGTCGTCGACGCCGAGAATTTTGCCACCCTGTGCGCGGAAGGTCTCCCACCCAGCGCGCTTTAGACTGGTGTCTCACCAAAGGAGATACATGCCCGACATGACCCCCGAGGCGATCCGCCACCTCGCATCGCTGTCACGAATTGCCCTCAGCGACGAGGAAATTACCCGCCTCAGCGGTGAACTTCCAGCAATCGTGAGCGCTGTTGAGGCCGTGCAAAAGGTCGCCGGAGACGATGTGGTGCCCACTTCGCACCCCATTCCCCTGGGCAACGTGTTTCGTGAAGACATTGTCGGAACTCCACTCACCACTGAGCAGGCTCTGGAAGGGGCGCCCGACCACGATGGCTCCCGTTTCCGGGTGAGCGCCATCTTGGGAGAGGAACAGTGAGCGAACTTATTTCGATGCGCGCCTCGGCGGCATCGAAAGCGCTCCAGGACGGCTCGCTTTCGAGCGTTGAGCTCACGCAAGCTCACCTCGACCGGATGGACGCCACCGAGGGTGCGCTGGGTGCTTTTCTCGCGCGCTCCGCCAATGCCTTGGAGGCCGCCGCGAGCATTGACCAGCGTCGCGCTGCTGGTGAGAGCCTGTCACCCCTGGCTGGGGTGCCCATCGCCATCAAAGATGTGCTGTGCACGACAGACATGGTGACCACGGCGGGCTCCCGCATCTTGGAAGGGTGGACACCGCCCTATGACGCCACTGTGGTGTCCAAGCTTCGCGAAGCAGGAATGGTGGCGCTGGGTAAAACCAACATGGATGAATTTGCCATGGGCTCCTCCACCGAGCATTCGGGCTATCACCCCACGCACAACCCGTGGGATCCCACCGTCGCCCCGGGGGGTTCCGGAGGCGGCTCGGCAGCGGCTGTCGCCGCGAAGCAAGCGCCCCTTGCTGTCGGTAGCGACACCGGAGGATCCATTCGCCAACCGGCCTCGTTCACCGGAACCGTGGGAGTGAAGCCCACCTACGGCGGTGTCAGCCGTTACGGCGTGATCGCCCTGGCTTCCTCGCTGGATCAGGTGGGCCCGGTCTCTCGAACCGTTCTGGACTCCGCCTTGCTGCACGATGTCATCACTGGGCATGACCCCAGGGATGCGACCAGCATCCCCACTCCCTGGGTCAGCATGGCGGCAGCCGCCGAGCGCGGCGCTCGTGCAGAAACCCTGACCGGCGTTCGGGTGGGTGTGGTCAGCGAATTACTGGGAGAGGGAATTTCCCCCGCGGTTCGCCAACGCTTTGACGAGGCGGTGGAGCTGCTCACGCAGCAGGGTGCTGAGGTTGTTGAGGTGAACATGCCGCATTGCGAATACGCTGTGGCCGCCTACTACCTGATTTTGCCGGCAGAAGCTTCCAGTAATCTCGCCAAGTTTGATTCCGTGCGTTTTGGTTTGCGCGTGACGCCAGAGGGCAACCCGACCGTCGAGGACGTCATGTCCGCCACCCGCGATGCCGGCTTCGGTGATGAGGTGAAGCGCCGCATCATTTTGGGGACCTACGCCCTCAGTGCTGGCTACTACGACGCCTACTACGGTTCCGCGCAGAAAGTTCGCACCCTGATTCAACAAGATTTTGCCCAGGCTTTCGAAAAAGTTGATGTTTTGATCTCACCCTCCACCCCGACCACAGCATTCCCGCTGGGGGCGAAGATGGAAGACCCGCTGGCAATGTGGGCGGGCGATGTCACCACCATCCCGGTCAACCTCGCGGGAATCCCCGGAATGTCGCTTCCCATGGGGCTCAGCGCGGAGGATGGTCTACCGGTTGGTCTTCAAGTGATGGCCCCCGCCTATCAGGACGCGAGGCTCTATGAGGTGGGAGCGACGATCGAGCGGCTGTTTGAAGAGCGCGATGGGTACCTGGTGTCCGAGCGCGTTCCGGAGGTGAAGTAATCATGGCTCAGCCTGAACTGATGGATTTCGATCAAGCCCTGGAAATGTTTGAGCCCGTGGTGGGCTTTGAAGTCCACGTGGAGCTCTCCACCGCCACCAAAATGTTTTCTGACGCCCCGAACCCGGCGGCGATGGATGAAGCCCAGATCGCACCGAACACCTGCATCACACCGTTGTGTCTGGGATTGCCCGGCAGTCTGCCGGTCGTGAACAAGACAGCGGTGGAATACAGCATTTCATTGGGGCTAGCGCTGGGGTGCGACATCGCCCCGGTGTCACGTTTTGCGCGCAAGAACTACTACTACCCAGATTTGGCGAAGAACTACCAGATCAGCCAGTACGACGAACCCATTGCGTTCGAAGGGTCTGTGTCCGTCGAACTCGATGATGGAACCCTCATCGATGTGCCGATCGAGCGGGCCCACATGGAAGAAGACGCCGGAAAACTCACCCACGTGGGCGGAGCCACCGGTCGCATCCAAGGGGCTGAGTATTCACTCGTTGACTACAACCGGGCGGGTGTGCCGCTGGTGGAAATCGTCACCAAGCCCATTGAGGGCGCTGAGCACCGGGCCGGGGAACTAGGCCGCGCCTACGTCTCGACCATTCGCGACATGGTGCGAAGCCTGGGGATTTCCCATGCGCGCATGGAGCGAGGCAACCTGCGCTGTGACGCGAACGTGTCCCTGCGCCCCCGTGGTTCTGCCGCCTATGGCACACGCACCGAAACCAAGAACGTGAACTCGTTCCGATCCATCGAGCGGGCCGTCCGGTACGAAATTCAACGCCAGGCCCACATTTTGGCCTCCGGTGGTTCCATCACGCAGGAAACCCGGCACTGGCACGAAGACACCGGTGTTACGTCACCGGGTCGCCCCAAGAGCGACGCGGATGACTACCGGTATTTCCCGGAACCGGATTTGTTGCCGGTCGAGGCAACATCAGAGCTGGTGGACTCGCTGCGAGCGCAGCTACCGGAGCAGCCTGTCGAAATGCGACGCCGCCTACGCGCCGAGTGGGGGTTCTCCGATGTGGACTTCCAAGCGATCGTCAACGCTGGTTTGTTGGGGGAGATGCACGAGACGGTTTCCTTAGGTGTCTCTGCCACCGCTGCGCGTAAGTGGTGGATGGGAGAGCTCAGCAGGCTCGCTAACGACCAGGGTGTGGAACCCGGGGCGATTGCGAGCGCCGAAGATGTGAAAGCGCTGCAGACCCTGGTGGATGACGGGCGCCTCACCGACAAACTGGCGAGAGAGGTGCTCGGCGCCATGGTTGCCGGTGAAGGAACGCCGGAGGAGATTGTTGCCGCCCGCGGTCTTGAAGTGGTCTCCGATGATGGTGCACTGTTGGCCGCCATTGATGAAGCCCTGGCTGCTCAACCCGATGTGCTCGGCAAAATTCGCGAAGGCAAAACGCAGGCCGCAGGCGCCATTATCGGGGCCGTGATGAAAGCGATGCGCGGCCAAGCCGATGCGGCGCGGGTGCAAGCTCTCGTGATCGAGCGGGCACAAACAGACGCTTAGTCGGCTCGAAACAACGGGGAGAGCGCCTCGGTAAGTGCGGCAAACCCCTCCGCTTTGCTGATGCTTGCCTCACCGTCGCCTGATTGTGGGCCATAAGCGCCAAAAGACGCGTGGTTTGCCCCCTCAATCACCTGTTCCTCGGCTGCCGATGGCAACAGTGTGCGGGCCTCTGCGACCGCAGTCAGGTCGGTCAGGTCATCTCGATCACCCAGGAGTTGAAGGACCTCGAGGTTCGTTGCGGAGAGATCGTTGGCACAGAAACTTGCGAGCAAAACCAGACCCTGGAGGGACTCTTCCTCAGCGACCATGCACGCTTTGACACCACCCAGAGAGTGCCCACCCACCCACCAGTCGGTGACGGTGGGGGCGGTCGCAGTGGCGTCCGCTAGGGGAGTGACATCAAACAGCGCCATGTTGAACAGCGGTTCAATAATCACCACGGTGAGGCCATCCGCAACCAGTTCCCGGAATGCTGGCAGGTAGGCGTAGGGGTCCACTTTTGCTCCCGGGTAGAAGACCATTCCGGTCGTGGACTCCGCATTAGCCGGGGCAGCGGTGATTATCCCGTCAGAAAGCGACACAGCAATGCGGTCATCGGCAAAAGCTGCGTCAACAGCTGCGCGATCAGCGGGCAGGACAATGTGGAACCAGGTGAGAAAGGTCACGATGGTGACCAACAGTGCGGTGACGGCGGACCAGCCGGTGATACGAATACGCCGAATCACGAGACGGGAGGTTTTTCGGGCCTGGCTCATCCGGTGGCGCTTTCGATATGGAATACTGGGGGGACCATGAACATTGTCATCGTAGTTGTTACGTCTGTTATCTTCCTTGCATCGTTTCCGATGTTCACCTACTCGTTCGTGGTTCCCGAAGTTTTCGCTCCCTGGCTCTTTGCTGCGGGGGTTTTGACGGCCTGTGCCGCCTTCGCGATCCCGATGGTCTTTCTGGGTCGACGCCGCTAGGCGGCTTCCGAGCGAACCCGCTTCGAGAAGTTCCAGAGGCGGTCTTTCATGCCCCTTGCCTTGTGGGTAACGATGGTCTCGGGCTGCGGTATCTCCGCTGACGCAACGGGGAGCACGCGAATCAGGAGCGAACAGGCGAGGTCAGCGCACAGGTAGGTTCCGACAGAGGCACCCCGGGCACCTGCTTCGCCCGTTTTTGGAGCGGTAAACAAACTCACCTGGGGTGCGGGCTGGTGGGTGTGGCAGAGCACACACATGGCACTGCGCCCGCCCGGCATCGGGGAGGCGGCCGCGCGAACCATGAGACCCCACAGTTCGTCGCCCGCCCAAAACACAAGGTATCCGCGGGTCTTGTGGTGGGCATCGCGCCAGCCCAGAAATTCACGTTCTTCCCACACGGTTTCGTGCAAACCGGGGATGGTCATCACCTCGAGCTCGTCAGCCGACATGTTGATCATGCTTGCTCGAATCATGTCTTCGGTTACCGCGCGCATCACTTCAGTGTAGAACGGGTGTTAACGACAGAGCGGGCCTGCCCGAAGGCAGACCCGCTCTGGTGCGTCTTGCAGGAAGACTAGAGGGGGCGGATGTTCTCCGCCTGAGGGCCTTTTTGACCCTCGGTTACATCGAATTCGACCTTCTGGTTTTCTTCCAGTGAGCGGTAGCCGCTGGACTGGATTGCCGAGAAGTGTGCGAAAACGTCGGCCGAGCCATCATCAGGAGTGATGAAGCCATAGCCTTTGTCACCGTTGAACCATTTAACGATTCCGGTTGTCATTCTGTGTCTCTTTTCTTTGGTGCTGTGGTGCGCAGTTTCGACGCTCGAAACCAACGGTCGAAACTTCAGGGAACCCTGCCCCTTACGAGGTGCACTGCATCCAAAGACCCAGTAGGGAAATCCGTCTAACAAACGACATCTCCAGCGTAGCGGTACTGGAGCGGCAAACCTAGTGCCGTTACCACTCAGTTACCAAGAGTTCAGCGCGGGT
This sequence comes from uncultured Microbacteriaceae bacterium, assembly GCA_937124545.1. GTDB lineage: Bacteria > Actinomycetota > Actinomycetes > Actinomycetales > Microbacteriaceae > Pontimonas. The sequence goes on from CAKZKU010000227.1 coordinate 78,296, forward strand.
ACAGTGGGGCAACTTTCTAAAAGGAGGCAATGTGGAGAGAGAAACCGAGTCTGTGTGGGACTACCCGAGGCCTCCTCGCCTTGAACACACCAGCGATCGGATTGTGGTCACCCACCGCGGTGTTGTGATTGCCGACACCAAAGCCCCCCTGCGGGTCCTCGAGACCTCTCACCCGCCGACGTACTACGTGCCGTTTTCTGATGTCGACATGTCCGTGATAGAGCCGGTTGAGGGCGCCAGCATGTGCGAGTGGAAAGGGGTTGCCAAGTACGGCGACATCGTCGTCGGAGGGGACCGCCTTTCCCGCGTGGCCTGGTGGTACCCCACCCCCACCCCAGGGTTTGCTGACATCGTTGATCACTTGGCGCTTTACCCCGGGCGCGTGGAGCACTGCACTGTGAACGGCGAAGTAGTGACTGCGCAGGAGGGTGATTTTTATGGCGGGTGGATTACCTCGTGGGTGAAAGGGCCCTTTAAGGGGGCGCCCGGCACATGGGGTTGGTAGTCCTGGCAAGATAGGGGCGTGACGACCTTCGCTGACCTCGATTCCCCACACCTCGACGCTGTGGTGGAAATCAACAATGCCGGGTACCCCGCTGTCCCGCCCACCACACGTGCAGAGTTGGAACAACTCGCCAAGGTCTGCTCTCTTGCCTGGGTTGTGTTGGATGATGCTGGTGAGGTGGCCGGGTTCGTGATGGCAGTGGACCCCGGAGCGGACTACGACAGCGAAAACTATCGCTACTTCGAATCCCACTACCGCAACCACCTCTACATCGACCGCGTGGTTCTGAGCGATTCCCTTCGAGGGCAGGGTGTCGGGACCACGCTTTACGCACAAGTTTTTGAACACGCCACACAAGCTGGTCGCGACTTTGTGACCTGCGAAGTAAACCTGGAGCCCCCGAATCCAGGCTCCCTGCGCTTTCACCACCGCCAAGGATTCGAAGATGTATCGACCCAGGCGACTAAGGGTGGATCAGTGGTGGTGCAACTATTAGCGGCACCATTGGGAGCTGTTAGCTGACATGGCAGCCTCCATCCCCACACCCACCGTGGGCATCGTCATTCCCGCGTATAACGAAGAATCCACGATTCGATCCTGCGTGCTTGCGGCCCTGAATCAGACGGTCCAAGCCCACGAAATCATCGTGGTGGACAACATGTCGACCGACTTGACCCCGGCAATATTGGCGGAGCTCGCCGCGGACTTCCCTGATGCGCCGCTTCGGTTATTGCGCCAAGACCGGGAGCAGGGAATCACCCCCACCCGGAATATGGGGTTTGACGCCGTCACCGCAGACGTGATCGGACGTATTGATTCCGACTCAGTGCTCGAGCCCAACTGGGTAGAAGCCACCGGGGCGTTGTTTCGCGATGCCTCGGTTCACGCAGCTACCGGTCCCGTCACCTATTACGACATGCCCCTTCGGCGTTACATGGCTTTGGCGGATGATTCCGCCAGAAAAGCGATCTCGCGTTTGGTCAAGCAGTATCACTTCTTGTTCGGCACCAACATGGCGTTGCGGAGAACCGCATGGGAGGCCGTCCGAGAAAGTATCTGTCTGGATGCAGATCTGCAGATGTTTGAAGACATCGACCTCTCGGTACATCTGTATGACGACGGTTATTCGATTGTGTACGCCCCGGACATGGTGGTGGGGATGAGCGCTCGTCGCCTCGACGACTCGCCCAAAGACTTCTTGGCCTACATCAAGCGTTTCGACACCACATACAACCACCACGGGTTGCGCAAAAAGCGCTTGCGGATACCGCAGTGGGCCTACCTGGGGGTGTATCCCATTGCCAAGAGCCTCCGCTGGACTCTGAAAATACGCGAAGCGAGAAAAGCGTAGACTGAGCGCGAACACGGGAGTCCGTTAGTGGACTGAGAGGAAACCGCAAGGTTTCGACCGTCGAACCTGATCTGGGTCATGCCAGCGAAGGGAGGACATCTCACCCCGTGCCCCATTCCCTCAAAGGAAAGGCACGAAATGAAAAAAATAGCTCTATTGGCGATCGCCGTACTCAGCCTCGCTGGGTGTCAAACACCAGAGAACACGCTGGTTCGTGTCGCGGCCCACGATTCGTTCGTGATCAGCGAAGAACTGGTGGCACAGTTTGAATCCGACACGGGTTATGAACTTGAAATTCTGCGCCAAGGCGACACCGGCTCGCTCACCAACCAGCTGGTGTTGACCAAGCGGGCCCCGGTGGCCGACGCGTTCTTTGGCGTGGACAACACGTTTTTAGGTCGCGCAGAAACGGAGGGCGTAGTCAAGGGGGACGCGGTGGCGATCGACTACTCCGATGTGTGCTTCAACTACGACATCGCCTGGTTCCAGGAACAAGGGATAACCCCGCCCCAACGCTGGCGTGACCTCGTGAATGAGGACTACGCGGATCTCACGGTCATCACTAACCCAAACTTCTCCTCACCGGGTCTCGCGTTCCTCGCCTCTACCCATGCCGCTTTTGAAGCGCCCGGGGAGCTCACCCAGTTTTGGGAAGATTTGAGGGACAACGGGGTGAAGGTGGCTGGGTCCTGGGAGGACGCCTACTTTTCGGACTTCACCCGCTACGGCGGTAGCAGACCGATTGTTCTGAGCTACGCCTCCTCGCCTGCCGCCGAAGTAAACGAAGACGGCTCCGCCGGTTCTGCAGCACTGCTGGTGGAATGCTTCCGACAAACGGAATTTGCCGGTGTGGTGGCAGGTTCCGCCAATGAAGCGGGCGCACAGGTGTTTGTCGACTTCTTGCGAAGCCCCGAGTTTCAAGCCTCCGTGCCGGAATCCATGTATGTCTACCCCGCGGTAGAGGGAGTCGCTGTCCCGGAGAGCTGGGCGCAGTTTGCGACCCCGGCAACCTCCACGCTGGGAGAGGACCTTGATATCAACGCCTTTCGGGACACCTGGTTAGGGGACTGGTCAGAAGTCTTTGATGGCTAGTTGGGAGCCACTGGCCACCACAGCGCTGATTGCGCTCGCCAGTGCGGTGGCTTCACTGGCCGTCGGGTACCCGCTGGGCTACTGGTTAGCCACCCTCCGCAGGTTGCGGAGGGTGGTCACCGGGGTGCTCTTGGTGCCCTTCTTGTTGCCCGCTTTTCTCGTGGGCCTGGCGATACGGCCGCTTCTTGGCAATGCTCTCGCGAGCGAGGGTCTTGCCCTGATCGCCATTATCGGTGCGCATGTTGTGATGAACGCGGGCTTCCTGGCCATTGTGACGGCGGCCTCGCTAACGTCCCGCGACCAATACGAAGCGGCACTGCTCGATGGTGCCACCGAGCGTCAGATTCGTTGGCGGGTTCAATGGCCGCAACAGCTGCCCGCACTCAGCGCCGCCGCGCTCTTGGTCGCGCTTTATTCAGCAACCAGTTATGGGCTTGTCATCACCTTGGGCGGGGGATCGGTGGAGACACTCGAAACCCAAATCGCTCGGGCGGCCCTTCAAAACCTTGACCTTCCTTTGGCGGCGACTCTGGCGGGGTTGCAAACCCTCCTCACACTGGGGTTCTTCTTGGCTGCCAGGCGGGCGGGCGCCACGCCCACCGTTCTGTTTGGCGAGGGTGACGCGTTTGCAGGCACTTCGCGGTGGGGTGGTGCCCTCGGCTTTGGCGTGATCGGGATAATCGTGTGGATTATCGGAGGAGTTTTTGCGCGTGCGCTGCTCGCCGGGGGTGGGCTATTCGAGAACATCACCAATTTGGCGGGTCGAGGCACGCGCGACATTTTGAACCTCAGTGTCGCTGAGGCACTGGGTAACTCGCTGCGCACCCTGCTGATAGCGGCGACACTGTCGCTGGCGATGGCCTGGTTGCTCTCCCGCAGGCGAGTGGGACTACTTGTGTTGCTGCCCATCGGGATTTCGCCGGTGGTGTTCGGGCTCGCCGCACTCGTGATCTCTGGGTACTTGCCTTTGGGCGTTGCTGGCAGTTGGTTGTTGCTCCCTCTGGTTCAGGCGGTTTTTCTTACGCCGCTGGCTTTCCAGGTGTTAGCGCCAGCGCGGCGGGCGCTCTCCTCCGACATCCTGGAGGCAGCGGCCCTCGATGGGGCGGGGCGCGGCCAGACGCTCTGGCATATTGAACTGCCCTCGCTGGCCAAACCCTTGGCGGTGGCGACCGCTCTGGTGAGTGTGGCGTCGCTGGGGGAATTTGGCGCTGCAAGCTTTCTTGCCTACGGGTCCCAGGAAACGCTGCCGCTGGTGATGTTTCGGTTGATGTCGCGCCCCGGGGGAGACAACCTGGGAATGGCAATGGCGGCGGCAAGCTTATTTATTTTTGTCGCTTTTGCGGTGGTGTGGGCGGTGTCCTCCCTGCGCGAGAACACCGCCGTTCCGGAGGAGTCGACGCGTGCCTGAGTCTTCGATTGTGTTGGTGGATGGGCGCTCGGGTGCTGGCAAAACCGAGTTTGCGCGCGAGCTGGGCGACAGTAGCGGTGCTCTGGTGGTCAGTATCGACGAGGTTTACCCGGGATGGGACGGACTGGATGCTGGTAGCGCCCACATCTACCGCTTCCTTCTGCTTCCACTGCGACAGGGACAGCCTGGTGGGTATCGGCGGTGGGATTGGCGAGAGTCATCCCCGGGTGAATGGAGAGAGGTCCTTCCGGGGACACCGCTGGTTATCGAGGGGTGTGGGGCGATCAGAAGTGACGCTTCAGCGGCCGCGACAGAAACCGTGTGGCTCGAGTGCCCAGCAGATACACGGTGGGAGCGGGCCATGGCCCGGGATGGCGAAATGTATCGGCCCCAATGGGAGCGTTGGGCGCGACAAGAGGAGCGTTTCCTGCGCCTGCACCGCTCTGACGAGCGGGCTGACCGCATATTTTTGGGGTGAGTAACGGGGCTTGAACCCGCGACCTCCTGGACCACAACCAGGCGCTCTACCAACTGAGCTATACCCACCGCGACCGCGGGAAGACCCGCGGGCGCTTTTAGTGTATTACAGCTGGCTGTCCCACTGCGCCGTAACGGTGGCGGCTAACTCGGTGAGATCCTTTTTGGCCATTCCTGGCGCTGGCTGGAAGACGGCTGCCCGGTAGTACTGCAGTTCACGGATGGATTCGCGAATGTCGGCGAGGGCGCGGTGCCCTCCGTTTTTGGTTGGCGCCAGGAAATATGAGGGTGGCAGCCACCGTTTTGCCAGCTCCTTAATGGTGGAGACATCGATGTTCCGGTAGTGCAGGTGTTCGTGAACGCGTGGCATTTCCTTATGGATGAACACCCGATCGGTGCCGATCGTGTTTCCCGCCATTGGCGCGAGCCCGGCCTCCGGCACCAGGGAGGTGATGTAGTCGTACACCAGACCCTCTGCGTCCTCAAGACTGTGGCCTTGAGGAATTTCGTCAATGAGCCCGCTGTCAGTGTGCATTTGGCGGACAAAATCTCCCATGCCCGAAAGCGCGGTGTCGGAGGGTTTGATGACCACCTGAAAACCTGCGTCCATCACAGTGAGCTCGTAGTCGGTGATGACGACAGCCACTTCCACCAGCTCGTCGCGGGAGGGGTCAAGGCCCGTCATTTCGCAATCAATCCAGACCAGGCGGTCGTTACTGGTGCTCACCATTTGGCGAGTCTAGCGCCCAGAGTGAACGGGAGGCAGGGTGGACGAGGTTCCAAATTCTTAGGGAACCCATAGACAAATTGCAGTCGTTCCATAGAGTTTCGCTGACATACTGAGGTCTTCAAGCCTCAACAAGGAGCCCATAAGCGCTGTGAAAACCAGAACTAAAGTCATTACCGGTATCGCTATCGGAGCCGTCGTTATTGCCGGTGGAGCCGGTATTGCGGTGGGGTTAACTTCCGGCGAGGAAACCACCGTTCTTACCGAAGAGGTAGCTGTTCGCGATGTGGATGTCACCGTCGCGGCATCGGGCACGGTGTCACCAGCTGTTGAATTCGGCCTTCAGTTCCCAGGCGCTGCTGCAGCGACTCTCGCATCGGTGAGTGTTGAGGTTGGAGACACGGTAGAGGCAGGCGCTGTTCTTGCTAAAATCGAGACCGCTGGACTCGAAGCCGCTGTGACCGGCGCTCAAGCCTCCGTCGCGGCTGCTCGCTCGAGTATCGCCAACGCGGAAACGACCGCCGACCAGGCTCGCCAGGCAATTTCTGCCGCGGACCAGGCGATTACCGCTGCTGAGCTGGCAATCGAAAACGTCGTCGATGAATATCCCGCTACTTCCTACCCACACCCCAATGAGTCTCTGGCGCTTCTGAACGCGCAAAAGCAAAAGGTCACCGCAGAAGCATCCCTCGAGACAGCTCGGCGCCAGCTCGAGGCTTATTACCCACTGAAGGCTTCCGCAGAAGCGTCGTTGCGTTCTGCACTCGATTCGCTCGAGTCCGCGCAGGCTGACCTTTCACGCGCAACAATGACAGCCCCAGTGGCTTCGACCGTTATCGCGGTTGCCTCGCAGGTGGGTGAGCCCATCGGCACCACCAGTGTTGGCGTCAACGGCAC